>NZ_JBGLRE010000003.1:0-493826 GCF_041403185.1 Aeromonas sp. S9(2024) | reverse complement strand
TAAAACAGGCGACACACCGACGAAAAAGTTGGTTGCGGGGGCCGGATTTGAACCGACGACCTTCGGGTTATGAGCCCGACGAGCTACCGAGCTGCTCCACCCCGCGTCCGAATTGTCACCAGCAGACCGAGCAGATGTCTGTGGCGTTTGTCTGCATCTCTGCCTAAAACAGGCGACACACCGACGAAAAAGTTGGTTGCGGGGGCCGGATTTGAACCGACGACCTTCGGGTTATGAGCCCGACGAGCTACCGAGCTGCTCCACCCCGCGTCCGAGGTGGCCAATAATATGCGCCAACGCACAGATTGCAAGTAAATCTATCAAAAAAAGTTTATTAGGGGATTAATTGGACAAAAGGTGTGGGCTTTCACGGCATCTTGCTGTTTTTTCAGGCAAACGAGTCCGAGCCAGAGGCAGGCACTACACTAAGCAGGGATCGGTTTTGCCACCTTGGGTAGGTATCTTATGCGTATTTCCGCCGGCCATTGCCGTCAATTGGGGGCCACCCCTGATCAGCACGGCGTCAATTTCGCCATCTGGGCCCGGCTGGCCAGCCGGGTTGAACTGCTGCTCTTTGCCAGCCCCGAAGACAGCACTCCGGAGGTGATCCCCCTCTCACCCCGACTCAACCGCACCGCCTACTACTGGCACATCCATATAGAGGGCATTGCGATCGGCCAGCGTTACGCCTACCGCATCCAGGGGCCCTGGCGTCCCTACTGCGGCACTCGCTTTGACAGCGAAAAAGTGTTGCTGGACCCTTACGGCCGCAGCATCGAGCTGGGCCCCCATTATGATCGCCGGGCCGCCGCCCGCCCCGGCAGCAATCTGGCCTGCTGCGCCAAGAACCGGGTGGTGGATACCCACGACTACGACTGGGAAGATGACAAGCTGCCGGCCCATTCTCTCTCCCGTTCGGTCATCTATGAGTTGCACCTGGGAGGATTCACCAGATCGCCGCACTCCGGTGTCGATCCTGCCCTGCGCGGCACCTATCTGGGCTTGATAGAGAAGATCCCCTATCTGCAATCTCTCGGCGTCACCGCCGTCGAGCTGTTGCCGGTGTTCCAGTTCGATCCCCAGGATGCCCCCGAGGGACTCTCCAACTACTGGGGCTACAGCCCTATGTCGTTTTTTGCCCCTCACGCCCAATACGCCTGCGGCGATGATCCCCTCACCGAGTTTCGCGACATGGTCAAGGCGCTGCACAGGGCCAATATCGAGGTGATCCTGGATGTGGTCTACAACCACACCGCCGAGGGGGGCGAGGATGGCCCGACCTTCTCGTTTCGCGGCATCGACAACGAGGTCTACTACATCCTCGACAACCAGCACAGGGACACCAACTACTCCGGCTGCGGCAACACCTTCAATGGCGCCCACCCGGTGGTGCTGCGCATGATCATGGACAGCCTCCACTTCTGGCGCCAGGAAATGCATGTGGACGGCTTTCGCTTCGATCTGGCGGCCATTTTGTCCCGGGACGAATCTGGCCAGCCCCAGGCCAACGCCCCCACCCTGCGCACCATAGACACGGATCCCAACATCGCCGACATCAAACTCATCGCCGAGGCCTGGGATGCGGGAGGCCTCTATCAGGTAGGCTCTCTGGCAGGCGCCCGCTGGCGTGAGTGGAACGGCCAGTTTCGGGACGATGTACGCAGCTTTCTGCGCGGTGACGAGAACAGCGTCACTGCCTTTGTCGAGCGGCTGTGCGGCAGCCCGGACATCTACCACTACCACCATGCGGATCCCGAGAAGAGCATCAACTTCGTCACCTGCCACGACGGCTTCACCCTGTGGGACTGGACCAGCTACAACGGCAAGCACAACGAGGCCAACGGCGAGCAGAACCGCGACGGTTGTGACCATAACTTCAGCTGGAACCACGGCCACGAAGGGGCCACGGACGATCCCCAGATAAATACCCTGCGCGTGCGCCAGGCCAAGAACATGATGGTGGCGACCCTGCTCTCGGTCGGCTCCCCCATGATCCTGATGGGGGACGAGGTGCTGCGCAGCCAGCAGGGCAACAACAACGGCTACTGCCAGGACAACGACACCTGCTGGATGCCCTGGCAACCCACCACCAGCGGTCAGGAGATGTTCCGCTTCATGAAGGAGCTGATCCAGTATCGCAAACACCTGTTCCAGCGCCCGGAGCAGGAGAGCATGCCGCTCTCGCTCACCGAGATCCTGCGCCACAGCGAGATCTGCTGGCACGGGGTCAACGCCATGCAGCCGGATTTCGGCTCCCACTCCCACGCCATCGCCATGTCGGCCCTCTCAAGCGAAACCCGGCTGGCCCTCTATGTGCTGTTCAACGCCTACTGGGAGCCGCTCACCTTCAACCTGCCAAGCCCCCCCAAGGGGGTCGGTGGCTACTGGCGCCGGATCCTGGATACCGCCCTGCCCTCGCCCCAGGACATCTGCACCTTCGGCATGCCGCTGCAGGGACTGACCCGGGAATATCTGGCCCAGCCCCGCAGCAGTTGCCTCTTTATCTGCGGGGCCGATGACTTCTATTGATTGATGAGGACGGCCAGCAACGAAAAAGCCCCCCGAGCCAGGCTCGGGGGGCTTTTTTGGTCCTTGTCACGCCAGATCAGCGGTCGCGTCAGACCAGTTGATGCAGCACGCTGGTGGCGGCGATCTGGGCGATGATAAGCCCGCACAGTGAGGTCGACACGACGACGGGAGCCGTCTCCTTGCGCTGGTAGATAGGGCTGAACCAGAGCAGCAGGGAGGCCACCAGCAACACCGCCTGGGTCACCACCGCCGGGATGAGATCATCCAGGTTGGCGGCACTGCCCTGCCAGCCCACCAGCACCGCCAGCCAGATCAGGCTGATGAGGGCTCCCGCCAGCCCCGCCAGCGGCAGCAGGGTGTTGAACGCCTGCAGACGATGGCGGGCCCGCAGCAGCATCAGGTGGGCAAAGGCCGCCCCCAGCATGCACATCTGCATCAGGCCGCTGATCCAGCCCTGGATCTGCAGCAGCCCCACGCCATAGAGGGCCAGCGGCAGCGCCGGCAGCCAGAGCAGGGTGGACGGCACGGAGCGCTTGCCCTCCAGCCGTGACTGGGCCAGCGACAGGCAGATCCCCAGCACCAGGCTCGCGCCGCCACACCAGATGAGCCAGCTGGCCGCCTTGGCCTCGACGGCCAGCATCAGGGAGAGGCCGGTGATCACCCAGATGGAGAAGAGTTGCTGGCTGATCCTGGAGCGCTGGCCCGGACAGATATCACCGCGCCACAGCACGATGCCGAGGGCGATCAGCGCCCCCAGCGCCATCAGGCCGGTCAGGGGAAAGAGCCAAAAAGGGAGTTGGACGAACATGACGCCTCCAGCAGAGAGTTGCAACGGGCGCCCTCACGGCGCCAGAGAGGGGGCGAGTATACCCAAACCCGCTCCTATCCCCAATCTCTGTGCATGTTCCGGATCTGCGGCAACCGACTTGGGAGGTGTACGGCCTTAGCCCTGGCCGCGAGCCAGCGCCACCACCCGGGAAAACATCTGGCGCAGCACTGGCGGTATGTGATCGGCACCGAGCCGCTCTGCCTCCTCCACCACCGCCAGCGCCATACCCGGCTTGCTGCGCTTGTGGATCGCCTTGCTGATGATGTGGCTGGCACTCAGCATGGTACGCCCGCCCACCCCCGCTTCGCGACGAAACACCCCCTCAAAGCCGTTGTGATAGAGGTAGTGCTCTATATCCGCCGCCGGCAGCTGGGTCAGGCGATCCCGCTCCCGCTCCCCCTTGAGCAGCGAGCGGGCCGAGGTGGCATACTTGACCCCCGCCTCGTCGCCGTCGGTGAGCAGATGCCACTCGATGCCAAAGTCGCGGGCCACCTTGATGAGCGGTGACTGGCCGCACTGGGCAAACTCGATGATCCGCACTCCTTCCGCCCGCAGGCTGTAGCCACAGATCTGGGCCAGCTCCGAGAGCAGCCAGATCTCGGTCTCCCCCTCCACCAGCAGCCAGCAGCGGGCAAACAGCGACATGGGGCGGTTGATCCGCACGTGGAAGGCAATCTTGCGCAGATCATCGCTACTGTAGCGCTCGCCGCCAATCTGGTGGCAGACGATGTCCTGCTGCCGGCGCACCAGTCGCCGCACCTGGTTGAGCGGCAGAGAGGAGAGCAGATCCCCCGAGTTGGTGGTGAGCAGTTTCTGGCCCGGCAGCTGTTCCAGCAGGCCCCAGGCCAGCGCCAGCATGGTGGGGTGCAGGCGACTCTCGGGATCTTCCAGGATCATGATGGGGCGCGCGCCCTCCTCCAGCTCGCGGTTGCCACGCGCCTGCAGCAGGGTGGCCGCCATGCCCGCCATGGCCAGTTGCAGCGCCCGGTTGTCGGCGTGGCGCAGCAGGGTGTGCAAATTGCCCGGGTTGCGCAAGGTCATGGGGCGATTGATGATGTCCCGCTGACTGCGCGGCTTGTTCTTCTTGATGGGGGCCAGGGCGTTGAAGTAGTGATCCATCAGCTGGCGCACCGCCTGCAGCGCCTCTTTGAGCTCGGGCTCGCCAATACGCTGGGGCTCGTCGATCAGCTTGTCGGCCAGATGACTCAGGCGGTTCTCCGACAGATCCCCCCACTGCAGCGTCTCCACCCCGTGGCGGGCGCTGCGGGCATCACGCAGACGAAATACCGGGTTCATGGTGATGAGCAGGCAGATAAGCTCCCGGCTGTTGTCGATGGGCAAGCTCTTGCCGATGCCATCGAGAAAATCGTGGGTGGTCACCACGGCGCCGTCATCCAGCAGCTCGGCGCTGGCGCGATAGTGAATGCGGTTGAACTTGTCCTTGTGCAGCACCCAGGCGGGGCACAACCGTGCCAGGCGGCGCGAATGCAGACACATCTGGGGTCTGTGCTCGCTGAAGGTGAGCACCAGTTGCAGATGGCGGGCCGGTTCGAGCTCGGGATCTTCCGGCTGGTGAAAATCCTCGGCGGTGAATTGGTAGGGCTCGGCATCCTGCCCCAGCAGGCACCAGAGTGCCCGCAGCAGGCTCGATTTGCCCCAGGTGTTTTCGCCGATCAGTACCGTGGTGTGATCCAGCCCAAGCGAGAGCCGATTTATGCCACGAAATCCTTTGACTTCAATACGTTCCAGAAACATGCAGCCATGTCCACTTCATCCTGATGGGGCAATAGTGGCAAAGTTGCCGCAAAAAACCTATCGGCGAGTCGGGATTTTCAACGGGAACTGTGAGGCACTGCAGGTTCGGGCGGGGTGGGCGCGGCGATACGCCCCTCGGGGGCATTCCAGTGATTGAACCACAGATGACGGGTACGGATCTGGCGTTTGCGATGATTCATGGCAACTCCTGTCAACATGAAGAGGGAACGCCCCTCTCCTGACCCCGAGTCTCACGCATGTCTGTGACAGGGAGATGACAACTGGGCCCGCCACTGACCGGGGGAGAGGCCAAAGGCCTCCCGAAAGCGGTTGCCAAAGTGACCCTGGGAGGAGAAACCGCACTGGATGGCGATGCAGGCCAAGGGCTCGTTCCCTGCCAGCAGCTGCTTGGCCCGCTTGAGCCTAAGCTCCAGCAGATAGCGATGGGGAGGACAACCCAGGCTCTGGGCAAACATGCGGGCAAAGTGGTATTCGCTGAGCCCCGCCTCTTGCGCCAGCTCAGCCAGGGTCACCGGCTCGGCCAGATGAGCCAGCAGATACTCCTGCACCCGCCGGATCACCGCCGGCGCCAACCCCCCACGCAGGGGCGGCAGGCCCGGCGCCTCCAGGGTATGGTGACGGTAGGCGTGCAGCATCAGCATCCAGGCGCCGTGGGAAAGGGCCATCTTGTCGATGCCATGCTGCCACTCCAGCTTCATCAGCTGGGTCTGGACCAGAGCCGCCGCCAGGGGATCATCGATGAAGGTCTTGTCCACCAGCTGCAGATGGCGGCCCTCCTTGTCACACACCTCTTCGGCAATGCGGGTGAGATGGGCCGGGGTGAAGTAGAGGTGGAAGAAGCGAAACTCCTCGCGCACCAGCCACTCGGATCTGTGGTGATCCGGCATGATGCACACCTTGCCGGTGCCGCCGTGGCCGCCCGGCCCGTCGAGCCGCTCGGTCTGCTCACCCCCCTGCAGATAGACACTCACCGTGTGGTGCCCCGGCTTGTGGTAGCGGGTCTGATCGTAGCAGTTGCGCCAGCTGGCGACGCCAAGGCCGGGCTCCAGCCAGCAGGCATCCTCCAGCCGGGCGCCAGTGCTCACCAATGCATCGAATACCCCTGCCCTCTTCATCTCTTCCTGTTTCCCTCGTTAGCCCACAGCGCCGGTGCGCATGCCATCCATCTTACCGACAGCGCCCCGGGATGACAGCCAGGGGCGATGAAAAACCGCAAGATGATGCAAGCCAGCCCCCTTGAGCGGCCGTCATGCTGGTATTCACTTCTTCTGACAGCGGGATCCCCCATGAATCTGATGCTCTACCTTGCCACCGTCCTTATCTGGGGCAGCACCTGGATTGCCATCGCCTGGCAGCTCGGCCCCATCCCCATCGAGGTGTCGGTGCTCTATCGCTTCATGCTGGCGGCGCTGGCCCTGTTTGCCCTGCTGACCGCCAGCGGCCGCTTTCCGCGCCTGCCCTGGCACGGCCAGCGTTACGCCGCCCTGCTCGGCGCTCTGTTGTTCTCCACCAACTTTCTCTGCTTCTACCACGCTACTCTCTACATCCCGAGCGGCCTGTCGGCGGTGATCTTCGCCAGCGCCAGCATCTTCAACGGGATCAATCTCTGGCTGTTCGAGGGCAAGCGGCCGGGCCTGCGCTGGCTGCAGGGGTCGCTGCTGGGTCTGCTTGGCACCTTGCTGTTGTTCTGGCCCGTGCTGGCGGATGCGCAACTGGGTGCAAACGGTTGGAAGGGGCTCCTGCTGGCCTCTGGCGGTACCCTCTGCTTCTCGCTGGGCAACCTGGTGTCGGCCCGGGGCCAGCGCCAGGGCTATCACGTGCTGCAGCTGGTGCCATGGGGCATGGTGTACGGGGTGTTACTGCTGCTGGGCTGGGTCACCCTGCTCGGCCAGTCGCTGGTGATCCCGACCGATGGCCACTATCTGGCCGCCATGGTCTATCTCGCCCTGTTTGGCTCAGTCATCGCCTTCACTGCTTATCTCACCCTGGTGGGCAGAATTGGCGCCAGCAAGGCGGCCTACGCCACCGTGCTGTTTCCTCTGGTGGCCCTCACCCTCTCGACCTTCTACGAGGGCTTCGTCTGGCAGACGGTCTCTGTGGTGGGCGTGGTGGTGAGCCTGCTCGGCAACCTGGTGATCTTCGCCCCGCCCCTGCGGGAGTGGCGCCTGAGCCCGGTCAGGGCGGTGAAGGATGCTTGATCCCGACCCCGCCAGCCCCTAAGGTAACGCCTTCCAACGGAGATGACGGGAGGCGATATGTTACTGGAAGGGCTGGAGACGCTCTGTCTGCTGGCGAGCGAGGGCACCATGGCCAAGGCGGCCAGCCGGCTCTATATCAGCCAGTCGGCGGTGAGCAAGCGGATCGCCCAGCTCGAGCAACGCCTTGGCAAGAAGCTCATCGAGCCGGACGGGCGCCAGACTCGTCTCACCCCGCAGGCGCTGGAACTGCTCGCCCGGGTGGGGCCGAGTCTGGCGGAGATCAAGGGGGTACTGGCGGACAACCAGCCCCTGACGGATCAGACCCCGCTGCCCATCGCCTGCTCCGAGACCCTGCTGGCGGGCTACCTGACTCGCTTCATGCACGACTACCTGCGCCGCGATCCCCATCTCGCCCTCTCCACCCACCACACCCCGGTGATCCTGGCGCGGGTGCGCAGCGGCGACGCCCTGCTCGGCATCTGCGCAGGCCGGCTGCCTCCTGGCCACGGGCTGGGGGCCGAGCTGCTGCTGGAGGAGCCCTTCTATCTGGTGGGTGACGATCAGCAAGCGGCATCAACGCCGGATCAGGGGAAAGGGGAAGCGGGAGCCGTGCGCAAGATCCTGACCATGGATCTGGAGAATCCCTCCAACAGCTATCTGCGCGAACCGCTGGCTGAACTCGGGCTGGAACCTGTCATGGAGCTCGACTCCTATCTGGCGCTGATCGAACTGGCCAAGGCGGGCATAGGGCCGGTGCTGCTGCCGGCGGGCCTGCTGACCCTGCTGGGCGAGCAGGATCACAAGGCGCGTCCCCTGCCAGGGTTGGGACGCCCCCTGCACCTTATCTACCGGCCAAACAGCCTGAAGCGGGCACGGATCGCCCAGCTGGTGAGCGCGCTGCGCGCCCACTTTCAACCCCTGTCAGGGGTCATTCAATAGACCCAGGCGAATAGCTCGGGATACTGGCTCCAGACCAGTTTGGCGGACATCAGCAGGGAGACGGTGACCAGCAGGGGCTTGATCAGCTTCACCCCTTTTTGCAGCACCATCTTGGAGCCAAAACGGGCGCCGATGAACTGGCCAAGGGCCATGGCAAAGCCGACGCTCCATACCACCTTGCCCCCCAGGGCGAAGAACAGCAGGGAGGCGATGTTGGAGGTGAAGTTGAGCAGCTTGGTGTGCGCCGTGGCCCGCGCCATGCCAAAACCGGCCAGCGCCACGAAGCCGATGGCAAAGAATGACCCGGTGCCGGGCCCGAAGAAGCCGTCATAGAAACCGACCCCGCCCCCCACCAGCAGGGCGAACACCATGGGAGTGAGCCTGCGGGTGCTCTCCGCATCGCTCACCCTGGGGGAGAAGAGGAAGTAGCAGGCAAACGCCATCAGCAGGAAGGGCAGCAGCCGCTCCAACACAGCGGCATCTATGGTCTGCACCGCCAACGTGCCCACCGCCGCCCCGATGAAGGTGCAGATCACCACAGGCCAGATCATGGACCATTCAAGCAACCCCCGACGGGCGTAGAACCAGGTGGCGGAGAAGGAACCGAAACTGCTCTGCAGCTTGTTGGTGCCAAGCACCAGGGCTGGCGGCATGCCGGTGGCCAGCAGGGCGGGCACCGTCAGCAGACCGCCGCCTCCGGCGATGGCATCGATAAAGCCGGCGACAAGGGCCACGCCAAACAGGGCGACCAGGGTTAACAGTTCCAATTCCATCCTTAGACCTCGTGAGATGATGAGCGAGCGCCACGGCGCCGGATCAGGGGCGTTTGGCGTGGCGAACAGCCAGATACTGGGTACAGGACGCTATCCTAGCGAGGGTGAGTCCATGAATCTAACGAAACAGTGTCAGACAACCCATTCCTGATTTTCATCAATATATTCCCTGCCCCATTGCTGGCTGCGGTGGCCTTATGGCTCCTGCATCCTCTCCCTTATGGCCGACAGGGCCTGCAGCAGGGGGGCTTCATCCTCGCCGGGAGCGCGGCTCACCCGCCCCGCCATGTAACGACTGCTGAACAGGTTGAACCAGAGCTGCAGCGCCTGACCCACCGCGGGCTGGCCCGCCACCTCAAGCACGCAGGCCGCCACCTCGGCGGTGCAGAGGTGCTCGTCGCAATTGGCCACCCGCATGCCATAGGTGGAGAGCGCATCCGGCCTGATGGCAAGCACGGGGAAGCCGTCCAGATAGGGGCTCTTGTTGAACATCTTGCGCGCCTCGGGCCAGGTGCCGTCGAGCAGGATGAAGAGCGGCTTCTTGCCCGGTGCCAAAACCACCTCGCCGGTCACCCGCGCCGGATCTTTCTCGCAATCGGGGAATACCACATAGGGCTGCCAGGCGGGATCCGCCAGCAGGGCCAGCAGCTCTGGATGAGGCTGGGTGCGGGACCAGAGAAAGGCCCAGGTGGAGTCCGGCAGCACATCGGCAATCAGACGCCCCGTGTTGGAAGGCTTCATCGGCTCGCTGTCGTACATCAGCAGGCAGAAGCCGGCCTCGGCTTTGAGCTCGGGGCGCCAGGCGCAGGCACACCAGTCATGGCGCAGCTGGCAGGCAGGACAGCGGGGCAAGGTGCCGCCACGGGCGAGAAACGGTCGGGTAGAGATACTCTTGCGCCAAGCCCGCAGGCGATTGACGGCATGATCGGGAACAGGGGTCATCTTGCTTCACTGGATGGAGTCACACGCTGAGGGCCGCGCAGGCCCCCCGAAAAGCGCAGGATTGTACCCAGTTGTGCGGTTTCAGAACAGCACTCCCTGCCGTTTTCAGCCCCGCAACAGCTCCAGCAAGAGGCTGCCGTCGCGCAGCGCCTTGTGCACCTGGACCGAAGTGGGCTTGGTGGGGTCTTCGTAGAAGTGTGTGGACTCTATCTGCAGGCGCACCAGATAGTCGGTGGGGAGCTGGCTGGCCAGCGACTGGTGCAGCATGGGGAATAGCAGCCGATCGGCGCGGGTGATCTCCCCGCCCAGCAGCAGCTTGCCCGGATTGAGCAGGCAGATGAGGTTGGAGAGCACCCGGGAGAGGCGGCCCGCCGCCTTGTGCAGTATGTCCTGGCAGAGGCTGTTGCCCGCCAGCGCCAGCTCGCACAGCTCGCGAATGTTGACGTTCTCGGGTAGATCGTACTCCTGCATCCGCTCGCGCAAGTCCCGGTACTGCGCCTCCAGCGCCTGGTTGGTCACCAGGGTGCAGGCACAGCCAAAGCCGCCGCAGTAGCAGCGCTGGCCATAGGGTTCGAGCTGCAGATGGCTGAGATCCCCGAGCAGCGCATTCTCGCTCTCGATAAGCTGGCCGTTTACCACCATGCCGACACCGATGTCGTTGTGGACGAACACCAGCACCGCATCGGAGCAGTTCTTGGCTGCTCCCCACTCCCGCTCGGCCTGGATCCAGGTGCGCACGTCGCCGCTGACCAGCACGGTCACCCCGAACGCCGCCTGCAGGGTGGGCCCCAGCGGCCAGTGGTGCAGATCGTAGTAAGGGAAGTGCTTGACCATGCCGGAGTGGCGTTCCACCTGCCCCGGCAGACAGAGGGCAATGCAGGCCAGGCTCAGGGCCTTTTTGGGCAGAAACGCCTTGATGGCATGCACCAGGCTACCCAGCAGATCGCCGCGCTCCTCCTCGCTGAAGAGGTGGCGCTGGCGGGCCAGGGAGCGGCCGGTGAAGTCGAACAGCGCCATGTCCACGTAGCCACGCCCGAGACGCATGGAGAGAAACTGGAAGCGGCGCTCGTTGATGCGCAGCAGGGTCTGGCGTCGACCCCGCCCCACCGAGCTCTCGCCACAGGGTACCACCAGACCGCCGTCAAGCAGCTCGCGGGTGATCTTGGTGATGCTGGCAGGAGAGAGACCGGTCAGGCGGGAGAGATCGGTGCGCGACAGCTCCTTGTGCTCTTCCAGACTGGCATACACCAGGCCGTAGTTGAGCTGCCGGATCAAGTCGATACTGCCTTTCACGATCTCATTCATAGGATATGGGTCAAGCACGGAAACAAAGGCCCTGATTTTCACACATTATTGGCCAATTCCCAAATAAACTGCGGCCTGCACGGGGGCAGGCCGCCCTGAACTGGCGCCGGTTTGGGGCCAGAGAGAGTCAGTAACGGAACTGGGAGACCAGTTTGCGCAACTTGTCCCCGGTATCGGCCAGTTCGCGAGTCGTGTTGTTCGACTCCTCCGCCCCGTTGGCCAGCTCGCCGACGATGTGCTGGATGGCCACCAGGTTCTTGTTGATCTCCTCGGAAACCGCATGCTGCTCCTCGGCCGCCGCGGCGATCTGGATATTCATATCGTTGATGGTGCTGACCGCCGACACCATGCTGTCCAGAGAACTCGCGATATGGCTCGCCTCCTGCACCGTCTCTTGGCTGCGGTCCTCGCTCGCCTGCATCACCTCCACTGCCTGTTTGACGCCGCTTTGCAGCCGCTGCAGCATCTCGTTGATCTCCTTGGTGCTCTGCTGGGTGCGGCCGGCAAGCGATCGCACCTCGTCCGCCACCACCGCAAAGCCGCGCCCCTGCTCTCCCGCCCGGGCCGCCTCGATGGCCGCGTTGAGGGCCAGCAGGTTGGTCTGCTCGGCAATGCCGCGGATCACTTCCACTACTGTGCCAATCTTGGCGGTCTCCTGAGCCAGCTGTTCGATGACATCAGAGGCGGTGTGCACCTCGTCGACCAGCCGGTTGATGCTGTTGATGGCCCCCCCCACCACACCACGAGCAGCATCGGATTCACGCGCTGCATCGCTGGTGGCATTGGCAGCATTGGAAGCACTGGACGCCACCTCCTGGGCGGTCGAGCTCATCTCGGTCACGGCGGTGACTACCTGATCCGTCTCCCGGCTGTGGCCCTGCATCTGGTGATCCACCTGCTCGCTCAGATGGTGCAGCTTGTCGACGGCCACGAAGAGATGGTTGCTGGTCTCCCCGACCTGACTCACCACCGACTGGATCCTGGTCACGAAGCGGTTGAAGGCGGTGGCTAGCTGGCCGATTTCATCCTGACTCTGCACCTTGAGGCGCTGGGTCAGATCCCCTTCCCCGTCGGCGATGTCGTTAAGGGCCGATACCGCATCCACCAGCGGCCGGGAGACCCGGTTGCCGATCACCACGGTCACCGCCAGGGTCACCCCCAGCACCAACAGGATCAGCAAGACGCTGTTTCGCACCGACTCGTGCATGCTCTCTTCGCGCTGGGTGCGCAGCGCCGCCAGCTCGGTGTCGATGTCGTCGATATAAAAACCGGTACCGATGATCCACTGGTATTTGTCGAGCACCACATTGTAGGAGAGCTTGGGCGCATCCCGTCCGATAGAGGGCTTGGCGGTCCAGTATTCGGAGAAGCCATCTCCCTCACGGGCCGCCTTGACGATCTCCTGGATCAGCAGCTTGCCCTTGGCATCCTTGTCCTGCCAGCGGTTCTTGCCCTCCATCTCGGGACGGGGGGGCAAGAGTATCACCGAGCCCTGAAAGTCGTAGACGAAGAAGTAGCCGTCGCTGTTATAACGCAACGGGCGCAGTATGGACTTTACCTTCTCGCGATTCTCCGGGGTATCGGGCTGGGCGTAGACATCGGCGATGGCGGTTTTCGCCAGCATGATGTAGCTGTCGAGCAGGGCCTTGCGCTCATTCATCGCCCGTTCTCTGGCAACCACTAGGCTGCTCTCCAGATCGCTTTTTGACAGCAGGTAATTGCTCAGGTTGACCACCAGGGCCATCAACAGAACGGGCACGGCCCCTAACAGCAGTATTTTCTGTTTCAGCGTCATCTTTATCATCCTTGCGACATATTGTTGTAGTGATGTGTTCCCACCTTGAGAGTGTAGACAGGCCCCATTGGAAGTGGTTGGCGGGCGCCGGTTTTGGCAAAATGCCCCCATTGATGTGTTACCGGCCCCGGAGCCCCTTTTTCATGAACAATTGTCCTTGCGGTTCAACCCTCTCTCTCGATGTCTGCTGCGGTGCGCTCCACCATGGCGCCCCCGCCGACACCCCGGAGCAGCTGATGCGCTCGCGCTACAGCGCCTTTGTGCTGGGTCTGGGGGAATATCTGGTCCATAGCTGGCACCCTGATTATCTGAATGGACTGACCGCGACCGAGCTCTCCCAAACCGACACCCGCTGGGATGGCCTCGAGATCCTCGCAAGCCAAGGAGGTCCGGATGATGAAACCGGGATGGTGGAGTTCAAGGCCTGGTTCCTGGAAGGAGATGAGCGCCACTGCCTGCACGAGCGATCCCGCTTCGTGCGCTACCAGGGGCGCTGGGTCTATACCGACGGAGAGCAGGATCCGGCGCAGCCAAGGGTCGGGCGCAACGATCCTTGCCCCTGTGGCAGCGGCAAGAAATTCAAGAAGTGCTGCGGCTGACAACGCAAACAGCATGAGCAAGCAGAACAAGGGGTAACAAGGCCCCTTTTTCATATCTGGCTGGCCGGATGGGATCACCACACGGGATACATTTGCAGCGTGACCATTGTCACATAATGCTCATAAATGGCCATAACCATGAGCGTTTGCGAACATTAACTTGGCCAACATCAAACATTTTCACTCAAAAGTGCGCCACACTGGCCTCATCTGGAAGAGATGAGACGGGCACAATGAAAAGAATAACCACACAAGTCGTCATCATAGGCGGCGGCGCCACCGGCGCCGGCATCATGCGCGATTGTGCGCTGCGCGGCATCGACTGCATCCTCCTTGAACGGGACGATATCGCCGCCGGCACCACCGGCCGCAACCACGGTCTGCTCCACTCCGGCGCCCGCTACGCGGTGACGGATCAGGAGTCCGCCCGCGAGTGCATTCAGGAGAACCGTATCCTCAAGCGGATCGCCAGCCACTGCGTGGAAGACACCGGCGGCCTGTTCCTGACCCTGCCGGAAGATGACATCGGCTTTCAAAAGACCTTCATGGACGCCTGCGCCCTGGCCGGCATCGAGACCCGTCAGCTCGATCCCCGCGAGGCGCTGCAGCTCGAACCCAATGCCAACCCGGCCATGATAGGGGCGATTCAGGTGCCGGACGGCACGGTCGACCCCTTCCGCCTCGCCGCCGCCAACGTGCTCGACGCCAAGGAGCACGGTGCCCGCATCTTCACCCACAGCAAGGTGCTGGGGCTGCTGCGTACCCAAGACAGAGTGCACGGCGTCAAGGCCATCAACACCCGCACTGGCGAAGCGTTCGAGGTGGAGTGTCAGGAGGTGATCAATGCCGCCGGCATCTGGGGCCAGCAGATCTGCGAGTACGCCGATCTCGGCATCCGCATGTTCCCGGCCAAGGGCTCCCTGCTCATCATGGATTACCGCATCAACCAGCTGGTGCTCAACCGCTGCCGCAAGCCGGCGGACGCCGACATCCTGGTGCCGGGCGATACCATCTCCCTCATCGGCACCACCTCAAGCCGCATCGATTACAACAAGATTGATCAGCTCACCGTGGAGCCGGAAGAGGTGGAAGTGCTGCTGCGCGAGGGGATAAAACTTGCCCCCATCATGGCGCGCACCCGCTTGCTGCGTGCCTACGCCGGGGTGCGCCCCCTGGTGGCGGTGGATGGTGACGAGTCGGGCCGCAACATCAGCCGCGGTATCGTGCTGCTCGATCACGCCGAGCGCGATGGTTTGCAGGGCTTCAACACCATCACCGGCGGCAAGCTGATGACCTATCGCTTGATGGCGGAGTGGGCCACCGATCTGCTGGCGAAAAAACTGGGCAACAGCAAACCGTGCCGCACCGCCGAGCTCAACTTGCCCGGCTCGCGGGATCCGGAGAAGGTCTCCGCCCCCGGCCTCTCGGCACCGGCCGAAGGGTCTGCCCAGTATCGCCATGGCGAGCGGGTCATCGCCTTCTTCCGTGACAATCCCAAGGCCAACGCCCTTATCTGCGAATGCGAGATGGTGACCGCAGGCGAAATCGAGTACGCACTGCGCGAGCTCGACGTGGACAACCTGGTGGATCTGCGCCGCCGCACCCGTCTGGGCATGGGGCCCTGTCAGGGTGAGCTGTGCGCCTATCGCGCCGCCGGCCTGATGCAGGAGTACGGCAAGGCCGATGGCCGCCAGGCCTGCGTCATGCTGCGCCAGTTCCTGGAGGAGCGTTACAAGGGTACCCGTCCCGTGCTGTGGGGAGATGCCCTGCGCGAAGCGGAATTTACCTACTGGATCTATGAAGGCTTGTTTGGCCTGAGTGAATGGACGACGCCCCGTCTGGTAAGCGACGCCGCCCCCCAGAGCCATGCCACAGAGACAAACGAGGAGACGCCCCATGAAATTTGACACCATAGTGATTGGCGGCGGCATGGCAGGCCTCTCGGCGGCCCTGCGTCTGGCCGAGGCTGGCCAGAAGGCGCTGCTGATGGCTTCCGGCCAGAGTGCCCTGCATTTTTCCTCCGGCTCGGTCGATCTGCTGGAAAGCGAGGGGGATCCCCGCGCCGCCCTGCCTGCCTTCATGGCTGCCAACCCCCATCACCCCTACGGCAAGGTAGGGATGACCCATATCGAAGCAAGCCTCGCCGATCTCCAGCGCCACTGCGCAGAAGAGGGGTTGTCGCTGTTTCGCCAGGAGCAGAACCACCAGCGCCTGACCCCCATCGGCACCCTGAAATCCACCTGGCTCTCCCCCGAGACCTGTGCCTGCGTCACCGATGCCCCCGTGCCGGATACCCTGCTGCTGGCCACCCTGGAGGGTTTTCGTGACTTTCACCCGGCGCTGGCGGCGGCAAATCTAGCCACCCACCCCCGCTTCGCCCACTGCCGTATCCTGACCGGAGAAATTCGCATTCCCCAGCTGGCCGAGTTCAGCCGCAATCCCCACGAGTTTCGCTCCGCCGACATCGCCCGTCTGTGCGACAAGCACCATCTGCTGGCGGATCTGGCTCGCGAGATCAGCCGCATGGTGATGGAGTGCGGCGAACCCGGCTGCCGCCATATCGTGCTGCCCGCCTGCCTCTCCCTCGGACTGGTCGGCCCGCGCCTGAGCGATCTTGAAAAACGCACCGGCTGCACCATCCGCGAGGTCGCCACCATGCCGCCGTCGCTTATCGGCATGCGGATGCAGGAGGCCCTCAAACGCCGCTTCATCGCCCTTGGCGGCACCTTCCTCACCAGCGAGCGGGTGCTGGGCGCCCGCTACGAGGGCAACCGTGTTGTCGGCGTGCACACCCAGAACGGCGATGATCAGCTGTTCGAGGCGGACAACTTCGTGCTCGCCTCCGGCAGCTTCTTCAGCCGCGGGCTGGAGTCGCGCCTGCGCGGCATTCGCGAGCCCATCTTTGATGCCGACATATTGAGCCTCGAAGAGCGCGACGCCTGGGCCGGTCGCCGACTGTTTGACCACCACCCCTTCATGGGCTTCGGGGTCAAGACCGACGAGATGTTGCGGGTGCTGCGCGGCGGCAAGCCGCTTGCCAACCTCTATGGGGCGGGCAGCGTACTGGCGCACTATGACCCCATAAAAGAGGGGTCAGGTTCAGGTGTCGCGGTTGCCACCGGCTGGCAGGCCGCCGGTCATATTCTGGCGGAGGGCTGAGATGCGCCACATATCCCCATTCAAACGACACAGCGTGCTGGCCCACTACGATGCCCAATCCAAAGAGGGCTCAGGTTCCGGGGTGGCGGTTGCCACCGGCTGGCAGGCCGCCGGCCACATTTTGAGTTCAGCCCAATGATGATTTCGCCCCATATCCCGTGCCTTCAATCTCGACGGGAGGAGAACTGACATGCTACTGGATCACGCCAACCAAACTTTCGATCAGTGCATCAAATGCACCGTCTGCACCGCTTACTGTCCGGTGGCCAAGGCCAATCCCGCCTACCCGGGCCCCAAGCAGGCGGGGCCGGACGGGGAGCGGCTGCGGATCAAGAGCCCCGAGCTCTTTGACAGCGCCCTCAAGTACTGCACCAACTGCAAACGCTGCGAGGTGGCTTGCCCGAGCGGCGTGCGCATCGGCGACATCATCGCCAAGGCCAAGTATCAATACAGCGGCTTCAAACCCGGGATCCGCGAATTCGTGCTCTCCCACACCGATCTGATGGGCAGCATGTCCACCCTGATGGCCCCAGTTGTCAACTTCACTACCGGCCTCAAGCCGATGAAGCTGGTGCTGGACAAGGCGCTCGGGGTCTCCTCCCACCGGGATCTGCCCAAGTACTCCCAGGGCACCTTCCGCAGCTGGTACAAGAAGCAGAAGGAGACCCAGGCCAGCTTTGCGCGCCAGGTCGCCTACTTCCACGGCTGCTACGTGAACTACAACCACCCTCAGCTCGGCAAGGAGCTGGTGCAGGTGCTCAACGCCATGAATATCGGCGTGCAACTGCTCGAGCGGGAGAAGTGCTGCGGCGTGCCGCTGATTGCCAACGGCTTCATGGACAAGGCCAAACAGCAGGCGGCCTTCAACATCAAGCAGCTGGAAAACAGCCTGCTTGGCAACGAGATGCCGCTGCTCACCACCTCCTCCACCTGCGGCTTCACCCTGCGGGATGAATACCCCCACCTGCTGGAGCAGGATAACCACAAGGTGCGCGATCGCATCTCCCTGGTGACCCGCTTCCTGTGGAACGAGTTCTACAAGGGCAACAAGCCGGCCATGAAACCGCTCGGGCTGCACATCGCCTACCACACCCCCTGCCACATGGAGAAAATGGGGGGCGTCATCTACACACTCGAATTGCTGCGTGCCATCCCGGGGGTCAAGGTGACCGTGCTGGAGTCCCAGTGCTGCGGCATCGCCGGCACCTACGGCTTCAAGTCGGAAAACTACGAAACCAGCCAAACCATCGGCGAGGGGCTGTTTGATCAGATAAACCGCCTGAGACCGGATCTGGTCATCACCGATTGCGAAACCTGCAAGTGGCAGATCGAGATGAGCACGGCGTTTCGCTGCGAGCATCCCATCCATCTGCTGGCTCAGGCGCTGGCCTGACGGACGATCAGATACTGAATAAGTCAGACAAAGAGAAAACCAAGAAGATCAAAAAGATAAAAAAAGAGCCGGCAATTTTGCCGGCTCTTTTTATGGCCGCACCCTCGCTCAGGGGTGCTGGGTGATCAGGCTATGGTTATCCAGCATGTTCTGCAGGATGTCGTGGGACGTTGTCCCCGTCAGACCCCAGTTACCGAGATCCACATCCTTCAAGGTGATCTGCTGGGTTACCTGGCCATCCCCGGCCGGCGAGACCGAGAGATTCACATCGCTGAGGCCATTGCTGCCGGCCGTCACCGAGGCCGAGAGGTGGCCAAGCAGGCCATCGACGCTGTTGCTGCTGACTCCGCTCAGCATGTCCGCCAGATCGATCCTGTCCCCCTCCTCCGGATGGAAGTCTGTGATGGTGTCGATGGCGGGCAGGCTGGCGCTCCCCTCATCCCCCTTCTGCCAGACGAAGAGATCACTGCCGGCCCCCCCGGTGAGGATGTCATTGCCCTGTCCACTCAGCAGGCGATCATCGCCGGAGGCACCGAACAACCAGTCCCCCTGAGCCGAGCCCAGCAGCTCATGGCCACTCTGGGTATGGATGGTGATGGTGTCGAGCTGGGTGCCAATGGTGGTGCCACCCGCAGTTGACTCGGCGCTGACTCCCAGCACCTGATCGCCCGCCGTCAGGCCGCTCAGGTAGAGCGGCACCGAGTGATCCCCGGGGATCAGCCAATCCCCCTGGCCGTCGGCCTGACCGACCGTCTGGCCCTGTTCGTCCTGTACTTGGGCGCTGCCCAGGCCGCTGATGCGAATGGCGAGCTCGCCGTCGACCGGGTTTACCACGCTGGCGTTGAGGCCAAGGGGGATCACCGCCCCCTGCAGGGCGATGATCTCGTGGGCTCCCAGGGTCAGGGTCGGCATATCCGGCTCGGCCGTCACCGTGATGGGGACCTGATCCGTGTCGCTCATGGCGCCGCCAAGCCCGGTGTTGCCCTGATCCGAGGTGGTGATGGTGAGGTTGTCCTGCCCCCAGAAATCCGCCGCCGGTTCATAATGCAGCTGGCTGTCGAGCAGCTGATTGATGTCGCTCAATGAGCCCACCAGGAGGATCTCGTTGCTCCCCGCCCCCTGCACCGAGACGGCGCCAGCCGCCCCCAGCAGGGACAGCACACCGTGCTCCACCCGCAGCGTCATGGAGATGGGGGCGCTGCCCGCATCCACGTCCTTCACGCTGATGCCGGAGAGGGACAGGGTGCCGTCCTCCTTCACCGACAGGCTGGCCGGCACCTGGTTGACCGGGGCATCGTTGACCGCCTGCACCTCGATGGGCAAGACATCGGTATCGCTCAGGGGCCCGCCACTGCCGGTGTTGCCAAGATCATCGGTGACCATGGTCAAAGCGTCCTGGCCATTGAAGTCTTGGATGCCTTGATAGGTCACACCACCACTGAGCAAGGCGTTGAGACTGGCCAGGGTGCCGGTCAGCACCAGGGAGCCGGAGCCATTGCCGACCACGGTCACCCCGCTGCCTGCCGGCAGGTTGAGGGTGCCGTGTTCGACCGAGAGGCGCACCTCGATAGGGCTGTTACCCGCATCCACATCCTTCACCTGCAGTCCCCGGATGACGAAGGGGGTATCCTCCTGCGCTACCTGGGGATCCGTCGGCAGCACATTGACCGGCGCATCGTTGACCGGACTGATATCCAGATGGATGTTGCCGCCCACCTCGGGGCCGAGGGCGCCGCTGTCCAGACTCTGGGCCGTCACCTTGAGATCCACAGCGCCATTGATGTCGTTGGTCACCAGCTCCACCGCATCGAGCTTGCCGCCATCCGTGGTGATCTGCCAGACGCCGCCCCCAAGATCCACCACAGTGCCGACGACCCCGTTTGGCAGACGCACCTCTGCCCCGTCGGGGACCCCGTCTATGGTCACGCGGACCTGCTCCGGCCCGTTTTCGTGCACATTGTCGGCACTGCCACCGGTGGCCTGGGTATCCCGGGTCTCCAGCCCCAGGTTCAGGGTGATCACGTCCCCTTCCGTGCCGCTCGCCTTGTCCTGAATATCGGCGACGATGGGATCTCCCACCGGGTTGACGGTGACGGTGAAGCTACCGCTGGTTTCAAGGGGCAGAGTGAGCCCCTGATCCAGGGTAAAGGCGCTCAGGGTGAGATCCACGCTGCCGCTGAAATCCGCCGGCGGGATCAGGGTCAGTTTGGCGAAATCTGTGCCTACCGGCACCTGCCAGACGCCGCCGCCATTGTTGACCGCGGGGGCCGAGAGGGTGAAGCCATCGGGCACCCCTTTTATCTGCAGCGCCACTATCTGCTCGGAGCCGTCGTTGTCCACCAGGGCGGCATCGAAACCTGCGAGGCTGACGCTGCCATCCTCATCACCTGTCACGTCGTGCACGGTGAGCGCCGCCGGATCATTGACCGGCTTGACCTCGAAGTTCACCTGGCCACTCCAGCTGCCGCGATCCGTGCCCGTGGTGGCGGTGTCGAGAATATCCACCGTCACCGCGAGCGGCACCTGACCGCTGAAGTGCTCTTTGGGCACAAACACCAGATCCTTGAGGCCATTAGCATCCACCACCAGCGACTGGACGGAATTGCCGTTGCCATCGAGGAAGTGGCCGTACCTGGCATCGACGGTCACGGTCACCCGCTCCACCGTCTCGAGACCGCCATCGGTCACCGAAGGGCTGATATCGGCGAGTTTCACCGAAAGATCGAGGTGGATCTCGGTGTCTTCCAGATTGTCCGGCTGGCCGTCACCGTTCACATCCTTCACATCCAGCTGCAGGCTCGGCATGCCATCACGACCACCGTTGACGTCCACCTCGGGGGTGATGGAGAGCGACACGTCCTTCTCCACCACCTTGGTGTCGCCACTCACCGTATCCGTGTTGACCAACCGCACATTGAAATGCAGACCATCACCGGCGTAGTCCTCTGGCAGGGTCAGGGTCAGGGTCAGGCTGTCAAGATCGCTCAGGCCATTAGGTAATTTGATCAGATACTCGCCGTTGACAAAGTCAAAGGTGAGCCCCTGCACATTGACGCCGGCTGGCAAGCCGGTGATGACGATGCTGAGCTCGTCATCGCCGTTGTCCGTGTTGCCCAGGGTCGCCAGTTGCCTCAGCTGGGCGCCAAAATCGACGCTGTGGTCTTCGACACCCGTGATGGGTTTGGTGTTGTCAAAATCGATAGTCGCGGCCACCTGACTGCCGTTGCTCGCGACATGGAACTCGGCGCTGGCGTTGAGCTCCCGGTACACAGGCACACTGATATCCCCCTCGCCGTTGTCGCCAAGATCGATCACCCTGGCGCTGACCTTGAAGGTGACGGTACCGGTAAAGCCGTCCGGCGCATGCAGCGCATAGCTGCCAAGAGCACTGTTCGGCACTGTCCAGTTGCCCTTGCCATCGCTGATGCCTCCCACCACCACAAAGCCCGGCGGCAAGTCGCTGATGACCAGATAGTCGATGACCTCACTGCTGCTGGGATCGAGATCCTCGAAGGTGAACACATCCTTGAGCGGAATATCATGCCCGTCCTGGCTATCCAGCTGGCCGGTTTGTACCAGCTGGCCATCGGGCTCCACCACAGCCCGAATATCCACGTGCAGGGTGCCATCGATCACCTTCTGGGCGGTGGCACTGGAGTCCACATCATGCTGGGTGATGGTGACATGGCTCTGGATGCGGGTGTCCCTGTCGCTGTCTTCGGGAGCTTTGACCAACAGCTGGCCGCCATTGAGCAGGTTCTGCAGGTCGGCGTCGCTCAAGTCCACGGCGCCACCGTTCACGGTCAACTGGGTATCCACTCCCCCGACCCGGATCCAGATTTCATAACCGGGTTCGATGCCGGAGAGGCTGAGGTGAGTGACATGCTCGGCGCTGTCGCTCAGGTCGGGACGCCAGTCGAGCACCACAAACTTATCTTCCAGGCCATGGCTGGTCTTGGCATAGTCGCCGGCGTCGATCTCGGGCTCCACCTTGATGGTGAGCGGCACATCGAAGCGCTTGTGATCGCCGTCGTTTTCGGTCACTACCACGTGGCCGATAAGGTGGATATCGGCGGTGCTGTTGGGAGGCGGCTGGATCTGCAGATTGCCAAGGGATGACACATTCACCTGATAGAGGGGATTGCCCTGGCCATCAAGCCCGGCGAAAGTCAGGGTCAGCTCCTTGCCGCTGCCGTCAAATACCTTGGCCCCGGCCGGCAAGCCTTCCAGCACCAGATTGAGGGTCTCCGAGGTGTCCAGCGGCGTGTCAACCTTCTCCCCCGACTCCAGCCGGAAGTCGAGCGGCGCCTGGCCATCTTCCTTGATGGTGATGATGTAACCGTCGCCCTCCTGGGTCCAGTCCGTGGTATTGAGGTCAAAATGCGGTTTATCCACGACCCCGACCAGATCCACGTGCAGGCTCTGGCTGCCGGTCTCCTTCTCGTTGACCACAGTATGAATCTGGCCGTTGGCGTCGGTCAGGATGGCGGTGTCCTTCACCACCCCCTTGATGGTCAGATCAAAATCGACGTTGCTGTTTTTCGGCGGTTGCAGTTGCAATTCACCGATCTGGCCATAGGGCACCTCGTAGTAGCCGTTGGCATCCAGGGTGACCGCCACCCCGCCCAGCAGCAGAGTGGCGCCGGCGGGCAGGCCGCTGATGCGCACAAACAGCTGCTCGGAACCATCGGTTGTGTCTCCCAGATGGCCGAGCACTATCTTGCTGCCAAGGTTGAGCAGGGTGTCTTCCTTACCCTGGATCTCGCGCACGGTCAGCTTGGCGTCATCGGCGAGCGGATTGACGTTGATCACCACCTCCAGCGGATCGCCGAGGGCCGTCTCCTTGCCGGTCATCACCGGGGTCTTCTCCGTGCTCACCGGGGTCACCACCAGCTTGATGTCACCGCTGTAGTCCTTGCCGGGTACCACGGTTACCTTGTTGATATTGCCGGCAGAGACGCTGTAAATGCCGTTGGCATTTGGCTTGAGCTCGGCGCCGTTGAACATGAGGGTGCCCTTGCCCGCCTCCCATTTGATCTGGTAGCTCAGGGTCTCCGATTTGTCCGTGTCGGTCAGGCTCGCCTTCACATTCAGCTTGATGCCGTTGCTGTCTTCATCGGTGCTGTAGTGCTGGCTGGTGCTGCCGGTGACCCACACCGGCTTGTCGGCAATGCCTTGCACCGTGATGGCCAGATCCCCGGTCACGGCCGGCGGCGCCGTGCCCTCGGTCACGCCAACCTGCAGCTCGACCTGGAAATACAACGGCTGGCCACTGTTGCTCCAGCTCGACCAGTTGGCATCCGGCACGAAGGTGAGGCCAGAGGTGGTGTAATGGACGTTGTCGCTGGTGACCATGGTCTCGGGCGGTACGATAAACCACTTGCCATCAGCTGTGGTGGTAAGTGCCACCCCGTTGTAATAGAAGGTGCCGTGGGCACTGGCCGGCGCCTGAATAAGGAGCTGATCCACGTGTTCGCCCCTATCAAAATCGCCGATATCGAGCGCCATGTTGATGGGGATGCCCTGGCTCGGCTCCTGCGCCCCCTGATCCTCGTTGCCCGTGGCGGCGGTGACGGTAAATTGCACCGCCTCATCCTGCAGGTTGAGGGTCAGGGTGCTCTCGGCGGTGTCACCGTCGCCGTCGACGATCTGGGCGGTGATGATCTGGCTGAGGGTGCTGGCATCGTGATCGAAGCCGGGCCGCGGCGTGAAGCTGTAGTTGCCATCCGCCCCTATGGTGAGGGAGCCCATCACCTGCTTGCCGTCCGGGCTCATCACCTCCAGGGTCAGGCTGCCGTTGATGGCATGAAGCTGTCCGTTGACGGTGACCGAGACGACGCTGGCGCCATCGGCCCCCTCGTTGGCGGGAGGCAGCAGATCACCGCTCACGGCGCTGCCGGTCTCGCTCAAGTTGTGACTCAGGTGGGTGCCGATGGGCATATCATCCTGCACCTGCACCTCGACCGTCACGTTGGGGCTGCGATCCCCGTCGTGGTCGGTGACAAAGAGCGGCACCTCAATGGCCAGCTCATCCTTGCCTTGGGCCCCGTGATCCAGTTTCCCCACCAGATAGAAACTGTAACTACCGCTGGCATCGAGATGGATCCAGAACACCGGCTTACCGCCTTCTGTGGTTGCCAGATACCAGCCCGGGCTATGGGCCGCCAGGGTTATATCCTTGCCACCCGAGGTGAGGTGGTTCCCCTGATTGAAGGCCGCCACGTCGAGTTCGAGGGAAGCCACCCTGTCCGATCCGGCAGTGATAGTCACCTTGCCGCCCGCGGTCTCACCGCTCTCGGTCGGGGTGGTGCCCGGATGCTGGGTACTGCTGGCATCGAGATCCGACTCTTCAACCCGCACCGGCTCAATGGCGCTAATGACAGGGTCATCGGCATCGATGATCTTCGCCGTGGTGCTACCTGTGATCACGCTGCCATCGCTGTCGGTGACCTGTACCGGTAGAGTCAGATTGAGAGTGTCGCTCGCCTTGTGATCCAGGTTGGTATGGACCGTCACCTGATAAGCCAGGGTAGCCTCGGTATGGGCTTCTATGCGCCCCGGCACGCTCGGCAGGGTCACGCTCAGCACCAGGGTGCCGTCTGATGTAACCGCCTGGAAGGCGTGGCCGTTGCTGCCCGGCACTGCCTGCCAGGTGAGCGTCTGGCCGTTGTGGGTGACGGGATTGCCATCGGTATCCAGCACCTGGCCGGAGAGAGTCAGGCGCACATCCGTCACGGGATCGGAGTCCGCCTTGATGGTGATCTTGCCGGTATCCTGCTGATCATCCGCGCTCGAGTTGACGCCATCAAAGCGTCCTTCTTCCAGAGTCACACCGGTAAGGGTCAAGGTCGGCTTGTCCCCTTCCGAAATGCTGACATTGAGGGTGCCCGTGGTGCTGTCGTTGTTGCCAGATCCCTTGTCGCTGTCGACGACGTTGACCTTGAACGGCAGCTCGGTGGCATTGCCAGCGCTCTGATGTACCCCTTCGAACAGGGTCACCTTGTAGTCAAAACCGTTGCTGGCGGCGTTGTCGAGCTTGCCGGCAAGTTCCACCTGCAGCACCTCGATTCGCTGACCAGCCACCTCCACATAACCCTTGAGGAGCTGGCTGCCCGGGATGGCAGGATCCCCATCCACCAGTTCGTATTTCACCGGTTGACCCAGGGCGGTCAACGCCGGTTGTTCGGAAGGATCGGCAAACGACACCTCGCTCACTCGATCCGAACCGGCGCTGATCTGGAACTGGCCCGTGCCGGTGAGAGGATTGTGACCATCGAGGTTGCCCTCATCCAGGCTGACGCCGCTACCCGCGACAAAGACGGGGGCACCACCATCCTTGATGACCAGTGGCAACTGGGTAGAGACCCTGTCGCCATCTTTATCCGTGAGCGTCACCGCCAGCGGCAAGTCAAGAGACTCGCTCCCCTGATGATCCAGCTCGCCGCTCAGGGTGACTTTACTGGTGACGCTCCAGTTGCCATTGCTCTCCACCAGATCGAGCTCGGCCCGCAATACCTCGCGACCGTCCGCACTGGTGCCCACCAGATCGCCGTTGGCATCCAGGGTGAAGGTCACCGGGCTGCCGTGGCTGCTGTATTTGCCATCCAGACTCTGCTGGATCGTCGAGATGTCAAACCTGAGGCTGCTAGGATCGAGCGCGTCTGAGCCATGGCTCACGGTAAAGCTCATGGTGCTGACGGCGGCGGCCTCCCCTTGCGCCATCTCTGTGATGGCGGTGCCGGTCACGGCGCTGATCACCGGATTGGCCCCATCGCCGATGGCGACGCTCAAGCTGGAGGAGACGGTATCACCGTCACTGTCGGTCAGGGTAAACGCGGCTTTAAGCAGGCTGTCAGCACTACCCTGATCGAGCGGCTGATGGAGGGTGAAGTTATATTTGCCGTCGTTGCCAAGAGTGAGGGTGAACACCAGCTGGCCATCCGGCGTGCGCCCTTCGATAAGGTGATCGGCCACCGTAACGGCCACACTCTGCTTGCCGGAGGTCAACCCCTGCAGCCCGGGCTGGCTGGCATCGAAGGTAATGCTGCTGAGCGGATCGCTGCCCGCAGTGATATTGAGATCCCCCGAAAGGGTCTGGGCCGCGCTCCAGTCGCTGTCTTCCGTCAAGGTCAGGGTGACCGGATCGACCAGGGGCAACACACCATCCGTGATATGAATATTGAGGGTGCCGAGGTTGCTCTTGTCTCCGTCAAAGTCGCTGCCTTGCACCTGCAATCCCAGGTTGACGCTGTTGGTACCCACCGGCTGATCCAGCACGCCATCGAGCGTGAGATGGTACTTGCCATCGAGATCCAGGGTAACGGTCAATATGCTCTTGCCCCCCGCATCCAGCAGGGTAATAACGTTGCCGCTCACCTGGTAACTGGTCGGCTTGCCGCCGCTGGTGAGGCCGTCGAGCCCGGGTTGGCTTGCCTCGAAGTTGAGGGAGACCAGTCGATCGCTGCCCACATTGACCGGCAGCTGACCATCCAGAGTCTGGCCTGCCGACCCCTCTTGCAGCGTCACACCACTGTCGATGCCAAGACTCGGATCGACACCATCGTTGACGGTCACTACCAGATCGGCGCGGGTCTCGTCCCCATCTATCTCTTTGGCAGACACGGTGAGCCCCAATGAGAGCGCATCGCTCCCCTGATGATCCAGCGGGCCGGTCAGGGAGACGGTCACAGTGCCATCGACATCGCTGCCGGACTGGCTGGCGCCGAGCTCGGCCTTGAGCACCTCGACCCGCTTGCCATTGCCATCCAGGTAGTAGCCGGTCAGCAGGCGATCCCCGAGAAATTCGAAGGTGAGGGCATGGCCGTCGCTGCTCATGCCGCTGCCATTGAGGCGCGTCAGGGTATCGCCCTGATTGGCGAAGATGACGGAGTCCGCCAGCAGGGGATCGGCCTGGTGACCAACCACAAAGGGGCTCTGCCCCACCACGGCCCCAGCGTCGGTAAAGGCATCCTCGGTCAGGGTGATGGATGGCAGGGTAAAATCGGGGGGCGTGCTGTCCACCAGATTGACGTTTAGGGTAGCGCGAACCAGATCCCCGTCGCTGTCGCGATACTCGAGGTTGAAAGGCAGACTCAAGTTGTCCTGGTCGTGATCCAGGCTCTGGTTCCAGACGATGCGATAGCTGCCGTCATTAGCCAGGGTCAGGGTAAAGACGGTGACCCCGGCGGCACTGGCCGTGAGGGTCTGGCCGCTGGTCTGATAGCTCAGGGGTGAGCCCTGGCTGCTGAGGCCCAGTCCCTCAAGAGCGCTCTGATCGACGGCAAACCCGACCTGCAGGTTGCCATCCAGGCCGGCGCCGGAATGCAGGGAGCCGGTGGCGCTGACGGGCCCCTTCGCCAGATCCGCCTCGGAAAGAGTCAGGGTATCGCTCTGCCCGATAAGGGGAGCACCATCTATCACCCGGTTGCCCGCCAGATCGGTCACCTCGGCGCGCACCTCATAGGGTCCGGTAATGCCGGAGAGATCCAGACCCGCGAGTTGCCAGCGCCCGTCACTGCCCACCAGGGCGCTGCCGCTCAAAAGCGTCTCCCCATTCTGGTCGATGAGGGTGATGGTGACGCTCTGACCGGCTTCCACTTCCGTGGTGGTCCCGCTCAGGGTGACACCGCCCTGACCCAGAATAAGCCCCGTGTCGAGATCGTCGATATCGATGCCGGCCCGGGTGTCGACGGTCACGGTCAGGGTATCGCTGGCACGGTTGCCGGCGATGTCCACCGCATTGACCTCAAAGGCATGATCGCCATCGGCCAGGGTATTGGGGATCTGGTACTGCCAGTTACCCGCCCCATCCACCGTCAGCACGGTGAGCACATTGCCGCCAAGAGAGAGGGTCACGGTAGCGCCGGGCTCCCCCTTGCCTTGCAGCAAGGGCGTATTGTCGCGGGTCAGATCGTCAGTCTGGCTGGCGCCCGTGTCACTCTCGTCCGCCAGATCCAGGGTAATGGTGGTGATGGTATCGAGCAGGGTCTGGCCGAGATCGCTGGCACGGTTGCCCGATACATCCTGAGTGTCCGCCTGTATGGTGAGAGGGCCATCCACCAGCTTGCCGGTCAGATCGCCAAAGTTGGCCTCCCAAACCAACCTGGGCAGTACAACCGTGGTCACCGTCAGCGAGTTGCCCGCCTGATCAGTCAGAGTCACGGTCACCGGCTGGCCAACCTCTACGTCGTCCACCGTACCGCGGATGATGACCCCGGTCGCCTCGGCGCCGTTGATGATGTTGTCGTCGGTCTGGGGTTCTGTGATGGTGATGGCCGCGAAGAAATCGCGCGCCTCGGAAAAAAGCAGCTCATCGGTCGCAATACGGGCCCCATGATCCGTATCGAATCCGGCCTCGGCCAGGGTGGCATCATTGATGCGATCGACGATGACGAAGCCACCCTGGCTGGAGCCGGCAACCCCACCTGCGTTGCCAGCCCCTGCGGCGGCATTGCCCGCGGCCGTCTCCTGAAACTGTTGCGTCGGGTCTATCCCCTGACGAATGGCCTCTTGCAACGAAGCGAGATCCGGATCCAGCGGCTGCTCGTTGCCGTTGACTGCGGCGGCGTCGGCACTGGCCTGTGCCTCAGGCTCTGCCGGCACTTCGGGGTCGGCCATCTCGATCTGCGCCCCTTGCGCCGTTTGCAGGCGATCACCGGGAACCAGCGCCATCCCTGCCTTGGCTGGTGTGACAGAACCATCTGCACTGATGACAAACGCAGTGCCCTCGACTCGAGCGATCACCGTGGATTTTTCAATTTGCAACTCTGCCATACCACCTCCGGCAAGAATGGAATCAAGCACACGGGTGTTAACAAGGTGCTCATCTGGAGAGCGATCATATAGCAATCGCTATCACGCTTCTTTTCACTATTTTCGACATAAACCCCTAAAAAATGGCCGTTACTTACTATGTTGTGCATATGAGAGACCTTGAACTGTCATATGGGCCTCAAATGGCACGCTTAACACACTATTACTGACTGAACTGTTCATTGCCATGCGATCATATTTGTCGTCAGAGAGGCCAGATTCCAGGCGTCCGATGCTTGAAGATAGTGCTGTTTCAACCCGTCTCCACAATGGCCAATTTGGGTCTCACCTACCTAAAAATGAATAAATAAACCACAAACGGAGATTGGCACTCCAACCAGGCATGAGTGTCAAAGGCACATTGGAGTCGTGTAACTCAGAAAACGAGTGCCCCTGATCGGCCCTTGGGCCTTCACCACCAGAGCGGGTAAACGCCTGACATGCCATGGAGTTTCCAGCAAAAATTTAACCGAGATCTCATTTCGACCGATTGCCTCCCGCGACGATTGATCTAGCGCAAACCCACTCCCGATAAATCATCATTGCCTATACCTATTTGGTAATGTATTCGGCGAGCAATCGCATAAAAAATCGGTTTATTCACCGTCAACAAGAGATTGGTCTGCCCACTCCCGCGCCCTGCGGGTGTTGATGTCCACGCAACAAGATGGAACGGGTCAGACCGCACCAAGACATTTATCTGGGAGTGATGATCGTGGGTTCACATAACAAACAAACCAGGCTGGGGCTCGCCGCCCTGCTACTGACCGGTCTGCTTGGCAGCAGCTGGGCTCAGGCCGAAGAGAGCACCAAAGGCAAGATAGAGGCACGCAACGAACTGTTTGCCAAGGATCACGCCGATCAGTTCAGCAGTTGGAAAGCCACCAGCGACAGCAAGGAGCGCAGCGACGCCCTGGCCGAGGATCCCAACATGGTGGTGCTCTGGGCCGGCTACGCCTTTGCCAAGGATTACAACAAGCCCCGCGGTCACTTCTATGCCCTGACCGACGTGCGCGAGACCCTGCGCACCGGCGCCCCGAAAACCGCCGAAGATGGCCCCCTGCCCATGGCTTGCTGGAGCTGCAAGAGCCCGGACGTGGCACGGGTGATCGACGAGCAAGGCGAGGATGGTTACTTCAAGGGGATGTGGGCCAAGGGCGGCCCGGAAATCGTCAACACCATCGGCTGCGCCGACTGCCATGACACCGCCTCGAAAGAGTTCAAGGAGGGCAAGCCTGCCCTGCACCTCTCCCGCCCCTATGCCGATCGGGCCATGACCGCCATCGGCAAGCCGTTCAAGGAGCAGGGCCGCTTCGATCAGCAGTCCCAGGTGTGCGGTCAGTGCCACGTGGAGTACTACTTCACCGGCCCCACCAAGGCGGTGAAATTCCCCTGGGATGATGGTACCTCGGTCGAGCAGATGGAGGCCTACTACGACGAGCTGGGCTTCTCCGACTGGACCCACGCCGTCTCCAGGACCCCCATGCTCAAAGCCCAGCACCCCGAGTACGAAACCTGGCGCGCCGGCATTCACGGCCAGAACAATGTGGCCTGCGTCGACTGCCACATGCCCAAGGTGCAGAACGAGCAGGGCAAGGTCTACACGGATCACAAGATTGGCAACCCGTTTGATCGCTTCGAGCAGACCTGCCGCAACTGCCACACCCAGAGCAAGGAGATGCTGCAAGGCATCGTCAAGCAGCGCAAAGACGCCGTTGTCGAGACCAAGCTGAAAGTCGAGAAGCAGCTGGTACGCGCCCACTTTGAAGCCAAGGCCGCCTGGGATGCCGGCGCGACCGACGCCGAGATGAAAGATATCCTGCAAGACATCCGTCACGCCCAGTGGCGCTGGGACTATGCCATCGCCTCCCACGGGGTACAGATGCATGCCCCGGAAGTAGCCCTCAAGGTCCTGGGCAGTGCCCTCGACAAGGCCGCCGACGCCCGCACCAAGCTGGCGCGCCTGCTGGCCGCCAAGGGGATCAGCCAGGAGATCGCCATTCCTGACATCTCCACCAAGGAGAAGGCCCAGGCCGCCCTTGGCATGGACATGAAGCAGTTCAACAGCGACAAGGCCCAGTTCCTCAAGACCACTGTTCCCGCCTGGGATGCCGAGGCCAAAGCGGCCGGCCGGCTGGCACAGTAACCGATGCCTGCGGGCCCGCCGGTCGGGCCCGCAGCAGGATGGAGGCTTCATATGGGTGATTTGACGATGGATTTCTTACGACTGATGCTGATGGCGGCCATGCTGCTGACCAGCGTACAGGGCCAGGCCGCCGAGCAGGCAACCGCTCCCGCTGCTGTGCCCCCCACCCACGAGGTGGAATTCTTGCGCAGCGCCGACAAGGCCTGTACCGACTGCCACAAGGATCAGGACGACGTCATGCACGGCAAGCATGGCAAGGCGACCAATCCCAACAACCTCAAACCGGTGACCTGCACCAACTGTCACGGCCAGCCCTCGCCCAAACACCGGGAAGGGGTCAAGGATGTGATGCGCTTTAGCAACAGCTTTAGCGACAAGAAGAGCACAGAGGCGTATCCCATCGTGGAGCAAAACAGCGTCTGCATGAGCTGCCACGAACCCAAGCCCCTGCGCGAGGCACTCTGGGCCCACGACGTGCACGCCACCAAGCTCACCTGCACCAGCTGCCACGCCCTGCACCCGGCCAAGGAGCCCATGGTGGGGATCCCGGAAAAATCCCGCATCAAGCTCTGCGTCGACTGCCACAGCAAACAGCATGAGGCGGCCAAGGCCAAGGTCGAGGCAAACCAGGCCAGGGTGGCCCCGGGCAAGGAGGCATCATGAGCTGCTCTCGCCGTCAATTCATGGCGGGGATGAGCGCCGGGGCCCTCATCATGATGACGGGGCCGACCCGCTCGCTCGCCAGCTCCCTCGCCCACACCCAGACCATCGACGGGGTGCGCTACGGCATGCTGCATGACGAGCAGGCCTGCATCGGCTGCACCGCCTGCATGGACGCCTGCCGGAAAGTGAACCAGGTGCCGGAGGGGGTCTCGCGCCTCGAGATCATCCGCTCCGGCCCCGTCGGAGAGTATCCCGACGCCGAGTACCACTTCTTTCGCAAGTCCTGTCAGCACTGCGACAACGCCCCTTGCGTCCACGTCTGCCCGACTGGCGCCTCCCATATCCGTATGGAGGATGGCATCGTCGATGTGAACCCGGATCTGTGCGTCGGTTGCATGTATTGCCTGGCTGCCTGCCCCTATCAGGTGCGTTTCATCAACCCGGTCACCCGGGTCGCCGACAAGTGCGACTTTTGCCGCAAGACCAACCTGGCCCAGGGCAAGGAGCCGGCCTGCGTGGAATCCTGCCCCACCAAGGCGCTGGTGTTTGGCAACCTGGATGATCCCAACAGTCCGCTCTCCCAACGGCTGGTGAAGGAGACCACCTATCGCTACAAGCAGGCGCTCGGCACCTCGCCCAAGATGTACCGCGTGCCCAAAGGGGAGATAAAGTCATGACGATGCAAGAGGCATTTCACTTCCCCTCTCTCGTTTGGAACTGGCCGATCGCCATCTACCTGTTCCTGCTCGGCATCTCCGCCGGGGCCGCCACCCTGGCTGTGCTGCTGCGCCGCAAGGGGGCTGGCAGCGAGAGTGGTATCATCAAGGCGACCGCCATCCTGGCACCCGCGAGCGTGATCCTGGGCTTGTTGATCCTTATCTTCCACCTGGCCCGTCCCTGGACCTTCTGGAAGCTGATGTTCCACTACCAGTTCGACTCCGTGATGTCGATGGGGGTCATGCTGTTCCAGCTCTATATGGCAGTGCTGTTCGCCTGGCTGGCGGTGGTGTTCAGAAGCGAGATCGAGGGGCTGCGCGTCCGGTGGTTTCAGGATAAGTTCGCCTTTGTGGATAATCTCATCGCCTGGCTCGCCCGCATCGAGCGGCTGCTGGCCCCCGTTCTGCTGCTGCTGGCGGTGCTGCTCGGGGCCTATACCGGCTTCCTGCTCTCGGCGCTCAAGACCTATCCGCTCCTGAACAACCCGGTATTGCCGGTGCTGTTCCTGGTCTCGGGCATCAGCTCGGGAATCGCCTCCACCATCTTGCTGGCGGTGACCCTGTTCAAGGAGAACCACCACAGCCAGGGGGTCAGCTTCGTGCACCGCTTCGAGCGCCCCATGCTGGCGGTAGAGATCCTGCTGCTGGTCTGCTTCTTTACCGGCCTCTACTTCGGTGGCGGCCAGAAAGAGGTGGCCATGTGGGCCGCCATCGGCAGCGGTTTCTGGGCCCAGGTGTTCTGGGTAGGGGTGGTGGGTATCGGCATGGTGTTGCCCCAGCTGATCGCCTTCCTGACCCCGGCTCCCCTGCGAGAGAAGAGCGGCCATCTGGTGCTGGTGTGCAGCCTGACCCTGGTGGGGATCCTGCTGCTACGCTACTTCGTGCTTTATGCCGGCCAGATGACGGTTGTTTAAAGGTATGATCACAAGCGCCAGCCGCCCTCGGGCGACTGGCGCTGGTTTGTTGTTGGCCCAATGGATTTCTGGTGATGCCACACCCGCTGCCTGCCGAGCCCCCCGCCAAACGGGAGACGACGCGGCGTGTGTGCCATGACATGAATGACATCGAAGAGTGAACCTGGAGGTTGTGTGCTGGCGGAGTTCGGCTATCTCTCACTGTTGCTGGCAACCCTGCTCTCCCTGATGCAGGGGTTACTGCCCTGGCTCGGGCTGCGGCTCGCCTCCCCCCCCTTGCTCGGCTGTGCCAGGCCATTGGCACTGCTCAATGCCGCCCTGCTTGGCGCCGCCCTGATGCTGCTCGGGATCTGCTTTGCCCAGAATGATTTCACCCTGACCTATGTGGCCCAGCACGCCAACAGCGCCCTGCCCCTGGGCTACAAGATAGCGGCGGTGTGGGGCGGCCATGAAGGCTCCATGCTCTTCTTCGTCTTCGCGCTGGCCCTGTGGGGGGCACTGGTGGCGCTGTGCTCCAGACGGGTCGACCCGCTGATCCTGGTGCGGGTACTGGCCATTATGGGACTGATTGTGGGGGGCTTTGCCCTCTATACCCTGGTCTTCTCCAGCCCCTTCGATCGGATTTTCCCGGGGCCGCAGGAGGGGCGCGACCTCAACCCCATGCTGCAGGATATCGGCCTGATCCTGCACCCGCCGCTGCTCTATCTGGGTTACGTCGGTTTTGCGGTCAACTTCGCTTTTGCCATGGCGGCGCTGCACTCGGGCCGGCTCGACGGGGCCGTGGCCCACTGGAGCCGCCCTTGGGCGCTCGGCTCCTGGGTGTTTCTCACCGCCGGTATCGTGCTCGGCTCCTGGTGGGCCTACTACGAGCTTGGCTGGGGCGGCTGGTGGTTCTGGGATCCGGTGGAAAACGCCTCCCTGCTGCCCTGGCTACTCGGCACCGCCCTGCTGCACGCTCTTGTGGTGTGTGAGAAGCGCGGCGCCTACGGTCACGCCGTGCTGCTGCTCTCCATCTTCACCTTCTCCCTGAGTCTGCTCGGCACCTTTGTGGTGCGCTCCGGCGTGCTTACCTCGGTGCACGCCTTTGCGGTGGATCCGGATCGCGGCCTCACCCTGTTGCTGCTGCTCGGCCTGCTGCTCACAACAGCGTTGACCCTGTTTGCCCTGCGGGCCGACACCCGCGCCCCCTACGCCCGCTTCGGCTTCTGGTCCAAGGAGGGGCTACTCGGCGCCGCCATCCTGCTGCTCTGCGTGGCCTGCGCCAGCGTGCTGCTCGGTACCTTCTACCCCATGGTGTTCAAGTCCCTCCATCTGGGGTCCCTCTCGGTAGGCGCCCCCTACTTCAACACCATCTTCGTGCCGCTGGCCCTGCTGCTGATGGCCTTGATGACCCAGCTGCCGCGCCTGCGCTGGCAAGGCTTGAGTAATGACACCCGCCTTACCCGCTGGCTGCCGCCGCTCTTCGGCCTGCTGGGCGGGGGACTCTTGACCCTCGCCTATCGGGAGTTCGGTCCCTTGAGCTGGATGGGACTGGTCGCCAACGTGCTGAGCCTCTGGCTGGTGGCCAGCCTGCTGATGAACTTCTCGTTCAGGAAGGGGAATGGGAGGGCGAGCCGGCTGGGTAGCCTGCTCGCCCACCTCGGGGTGGCGGTGTGCGCCCTCGGCATCGCTCAGGTGAACCACTACAGCCAGGAGGGTGGCACTGTGCTTGGAGCGGGCAAACCCTACCGGCTCGGTGCCTATGAGTTTCGCTATGAAGGGAGCGAGCCGCTGCTCGGCCCCAACTACACCGCCGAGCGCATCACCCTGAGCGTGCACAAAGGGGGTAAGGAGGTGGCCCGCCTGATGCCGGAGCGGCGCCACTACAGCGTGCGCACCATGAACATGAACGAGCCCGGCATCGCGTGGGGGCTGTTTGGCGATCTCTACGTGGTGCTTGGCGAGAAGATGGGGCCACACACCTACGCCATGCGCCTGCACTACAAGCCGCTGGTGCGCTGGATCTGGCTGGGGGGCATTCTGATGATGGCGGGTGGCGCCCTGCGCCTGCTCGCTCGCCGTCCCCTGCTGGCCTCCCGCCCGGCTGCGGCCACCTCGCCTCGCCCCCGTCTCGAACAGGAGTCCCTATGAGATCCCGCCTGCGCCTCTTTCTGCCCCTGATCCTGACCCTGAGCCTCGGCGCCCTGCTCCTGCTCGGTCTTGGCAATAACCCCTACAGCCAGGATGAGGCTACCCTGGGCCGCACCCTGCCAGCCTGGCAGAGTGAGAACTTGCTGGGAGGGGCGGCCATTGACACCGCCAGCCTGAAAGGGGAGCCCTTTGTGCTCAATGTCTGGGCCAGCTGGTGCCCCAACTGCCGCGCCGAGCATCCGTTGCTGGGTGAGCTGGCACGCGTGGTGCCCCTCTATGGCCTCAACTATCGGGACAAGGGGGATGCGGCCCGTGCCTGGCTGATTGAGGCGGGTAACCCCTATCGCGCCGTGCTGGCCGACCCGGACGGCAAACTTGCCCTGGAGCTCGGCGTCTATGGTACGCCGGAGACCTATCTGTTCGATGCAGACGGCACCCTGCTTACCCGCCACACGGGTCTGCTTACCCTGGATATCTGGCAGCGCCAGTTTGTGCCCCTGCTCGACAAGGCCCGTGCCGACGCACAAATAAAAGCTGCCGGGCCTGCCCCATCGACTCGGGAGACACAATCATGACGTGCCGTCCTCTTGCCGCTGCCCTGCTGATCCTCGGCATGTGCCTGAGTGCGAGTTCGTTTGCCAGCGGGGTCGATACCTATGAGTTTCGCCACCCCGAACTGCAAGCCCGCGCCCAGGATCTCGCCCGCGCCCTGCGCTGCCCCCAGTGCCAGAACCAAAACCTGGTGGAGTCCAACTCCCCCATCGCGCGGGATCTGCGCCTTGAAGTCTACCGCTGGGTCGACGAGGGGCAGAGCGATGAAGAGGTGATCGCCCGCATGACCAGTCGATTTGGCGACTTCGTGCGCTACGCTCCCCCCTTCAAGGCCAGCACCCTGCTGCTGTGGGGCGGCCCTGCCCTGCTGCTGGGGCTGGCACTGCTGACGCTCGGCCGCCGCCTGAGGATCAAGGGGGCTCAAGCCATTGCCATTGAGGGCGACACAGGCCGTGCCGGTGTCGATCATCGCAGCGCGCTGAACAGCCGGATCATGGCCGAGCAGCAAGCCGGGCTCTCCCCCGATCTTCCCCTCTATCGGGAGCTGACCGCCGCCAATCTGGCCAATGCTACCCCGGTCCCCGAGCAGGCGCTCAGGGCCCGGCTGGCCCTGGCCCCCAGAGCCCACCATGCCCGCTACGTCTGGCTGCTGGGCGCTCTGCTGCTGGCAGGGCTCGCAAGCTTTTACGCCAGCACAGGCCGCTATCAGGCGTGGCAGGCGCATCAGTCGCGCCCCGATCCCCTTGCGGGCCTGAGCCCCCGGGATCTGCAGGACAAGGAGCTGGGGGCCCTGCACCAGAAGCTGCAGACCAATCCCGCCGATCTCGACAGCTGGGCGGCGCTGGGCCAGCTCTATCTCTATCGGGATGAATACGACAATGCCTGGCTTGCCTACCAGCGACTGGCGCTGCTCGAAGGGGGGGCCAGCGCCGCCACTCTGGCCGCCCTGGCCACGGTGCGCTACTACCAGGCGGGCCAGCAGCTCACGCCCGAGGCCCGCCGCCTGCTCGATGCCGCGCTCGAGCTCGACAAGGGGGAAGTGAGTGCCCTGATGCTGCTCGCCTCCGATCACTTCCTGCACGCCCGCTACCGCGAAGCCATCGCCCTGTGGCAACAGCTGCTGGATGAGGAGCGCCCCCGCATCAACCGCGCCGCCCTTATTCAGGCCATTCAGACCGCGAGGATGATGGGGGGATAGCTGCCAGGTTGGGGGAGCGACAGGAGATAAACCGCCATCCTCTGCGGCCACCTATCGTCCCCTCCCCTTTACGCTGAACACACACACGCCCCCATACGGGGGCGTGTTGCTTTTCAATGCCAAGTTTTTTTGCCAAGGCCCGCTTATGGCCGCTCGCCAGCGGCCAGACGGCGGTTGATATCGGCAAGCACAGGGGCGATGTCGGCCAGGGTATCGATCACATAGTGTGCCCCCGCCGCCCGCAGTTTGGCCTCGGCCGGTGCGCGCCGAGCGGCGATTTCCGCCTCGCTCATGGCGGCAAACTCGTCCCAGGTGGCACCAAACTCGTTGCCGGAGACAGACAGCCCCACCGTCCACATGCCCGCGTTCAGCCCTTCGCTGATACCCGGCACGGCATCATCCACCTTGATGCAACGATGCACGGCGCTCACTCCGAGCTCAATTACATTGGCCAGCGCCATCCAGGGGCCGGGGCGACCTCCGGCCTTGAGATCGTCGGTGGCGACCCAGTGATCCGGGCGGTAGCCGTGATCGGCAGCCGCCGGTACCAGCGCCTCCATCACCGGACGGGGATAACCGGAGCAGGAGCCGATTTTCATTCCCTGACCCCGCAGCGCGTCCAGCACCGGCAACACACCGGGGATCGGGTCTGCAAAGCGGGTCACCGCGGCAATCTGCAGCGGCATAAAGGTGTGATAAATGTGGTCCACCTCGGCGTGGCTCATGGGGTGGCCGAAGCGGGCCTGCCAGCGGGCATCCACCGAGGGCAGACGGCCCAGCGCGGCGATATGATCCCACTTGCCCAGCCCCATGGGCTGGCGCGCCTCATCCAGGGTCACGGGAAAGTCATAGGCGCGGGCGAAGGCCTCGACGAAGATGGAAGTGGGGGCAAAGGAGCCGAAGTCGACGACGGTACCGGCCCAGTCGAGGATCAGCGCCTCCACGTCGGTGGTCGGGTGGATGGCAGTCTGCAAGTCAGTCATGGTGGTGTTCCTGTTTCGGTGAAAGTGCGATCTCGCCGAGAGCGCGATCGAGAATGGCGATGGCACGCACCAGATCGGCGCGGGCGATGTTGAGCGGGGGTGAGAGCTGGATGACGTTGCCCTGGGAAACCTTGAAGCTGAGCCCAAGCTCCAGACAGCGGTAGAGCAGCCGCTCGGCGGCCTGGCTGTTTCGAGCTCGACTCTGGTGATCGACCACCAGATCGAGCGCCCACAGGAGGCCGATGCCGCGCACCTGGCCGATAAGGGGGTGGCGCTCGGCAAGCGCTGCCAGTTCGCTCGCCATAAAGCAACCATCCTCCCGCGCTTTTTCCAGCAGCCCCTCTTCACGGATGGTACTGATGGTGGCAAGAGCCGCCGCGCAGCCGATGGGGCTCTTCTCGTGGGTGTAGTGACCGAGCGAGATGGCCGCCGCCTGATTGAAACGCTCTCGAGTAATTAGCGCCGCAAATGGCACCACCCCGCCCCCCAGCCCCTTGCCAAGACAGATGATGTCGGGCTCGATGCCGAACTCTTCGAAGCTGAACCAGTGGCCGGTACGACCCAGGGCATTGGGGATCTCGTCGACAATCAGCAGCACCTTGTGGCGATCGCAGATCTCCCGCACCCGCTGCCAGTAGGCTTTTGAGGATACCTGCACATCGGTGTTGCGGATAGGCTCGGCGATAAAGGCACCGATTCCTCCCTCCTTCTCGATGACGTACTCCAGATAATCGGCGTAGTGCAGGTCATCCCCTTCCCCGCGATACCAGACGCCGCGATAACGGGTGGGGGGCGGGATGCGCTCCACTCCAGCCATCAGCGGGCCCATACCGGTGCGAAAACAGGCCTCGCCGCCGACCGAGATGGCATCGAGGGAGGCGCCGTGAAAGGCATCCCACAGGGACACCACCTTGCTGTTGCCGGTAATAAAGCGGGCAAGCTTCAAGGCAATCCCCACCACCTCGCTGCCGCCGGGGGCGAACAGCACCCGGTTGAGATCGCTGGGGGCCAGTTCGGCCAGGGTGCGGGCGCAGTCGATGGCGACCTGATGGGTGTAGCGGCGGGGCACGAACGGTAAGTCGGCGAGTTGCTGCTGCACCGCGGCCACCACTCTGGGGTGACCATGACCCAGCTGATGGACACTGTTGCCGTGAAAATCGAGGTAACGCGCGCCCGATACGCTGGTCAGCCAGCTCCCCTGCGCTCCCTCAAGCAAGTCCAGACAGGGGGTGGAGAGGGCCTGATGGAGGAAGTAGCGGCTATCCTCCGCCAATCCGGCCTGTACCGCCTCGCTCTGACCCGCCCACCAGTGCGCGCGCCCCTCGCCGAGGTTGATATCCCCTTCGCTGTCGGCGCGGCCGCTGCCGTGCAGCTTATCGCCACGCAGATCGTGACCGTGAAGCGCTTGGCTCGTCATCGTGCTTCCCCTTGCCAATAGCAGGCGCTGGCCATGGCGGCGAGCAGTTCGCGCACCCGCTCTGGGGTCACATCGCCGATATTGCCAATGCGGAAACAGTCGGCCTGCGAGACCTTGCCCGGATAGATGACAAAGCCTTGCGCCTTGAGCAGCTGGTAGAAGTCGGCGAAGCGGTAGTCCGGGTGGGCCGGGGAGTAAAAGGCGGTGATGATGGGGGATTGCCACTGTTCTGGCAGCAGCGGTTCAAAGCCAAGCGCCGCCATGCCATCCACCAGCGTGCGCTGATTCTCGCGGTAGCGCCGATGGCGGGCGGCGATCCCCCCCTCTTCATCCAGCTCTCGCAGGGCCTGGGCAAAGGCGAGCACGGTATGGGTGGGCGAGGTAAAGCGCCACTTGCCCCCCTGCTGCTCCATGGTCTGCCACTGGGCATGCAGGTCGAGGGAGACCGAGCGGGTGCGATCGGCGCAGGCCGTGAGCGCCACGCGGCGGGCGATGACGAAACCAAAGCCCGGCACCCCCTGAATACACTTGTTGGCAGAGCTGATAAGAAACTCGATGCCAAGACGCCCCATGTCGATGGGAATGCCGCCAAAGCTGCTCATGGCATCGACGATCAGGCGAATGCCGCGGCACTGGCAGAGCGCAGCCACCTCCTCCAACGGGTTGAGCATGCCGGTGGTGGTCTCGCAGTGCACTATGGCCAAGTGGGTGATCTCGGGGTGACGTGCCAGCATCGCCTCGATGGCGGCGGGCTCGGGGCGGGTGGTCTCACCGCAGTCCAGTTCATGATGGCGCAAGCCAAGGCAGCGGGCCATCTCCCCCATGCGGGCACCGTAGGCACCGTTGTTGATGATCAGCAGACATTCATTGGCACCGATCGCCGAGCCCAGCACGCTCTCCACCACATAGCTGCCGCTCCCCTGCAGCAATACGGCGCTGTAGTCGCTCTCATATTCCGGGCCGGTGGCGAGGCGCACCAGCTCGCGGCGGATGGGCTCCACCACGCCCTGGTTGTAGTCCGCATCCCAGGTGCAGCTGTCTTGCAGCATGGCGGCGCGCACCGTCGCGGTGGTCGAGAGGGGGCCCGGGGTCAGCAGCAGGTAATCGACGGCGGCGGGGGCCGCAGGAATATGGGTCATGACTTTGCTCCTTTTGGTATATACCAGAATGAGCACATTGTGGGTAACTGCCCCGCCAAGGTCAAAGGGGTGGCGCTACGTGCAACAAAAAATTCATTTGCGGCGCCGGGATCGCGATAATCTAGGAAGCCTTAACAACAGGGGCAACACTGGTCTCTACCAATGCACTTTGATGCCTGCTTTAGCGACCGGGCCGATGACCAGCCCTGTGCCCAAACCATTGCCCAACCCATTGCACAACCAGGGACTTTCATGAGCAAACCCCAATACCTGCAGATCAAGGATGCACTCGCCAACCAGATCCTGGCGGGGGGCCTGGCCCCCAACGACAAGCTCCCCTCCGAGCGGCTGCTGGGGGAACTCTACGCCACCACCCGGGTCACCATCCGCGAGGCGCTGGTGCAGCTGGAGGCGAGCGGCCTTATCTATCGTGAGGATCGCCGCGGCTGGTTCATCACCCCGCCCCGTTTCAGTCTCAACCCCAGACGCACCTCCAACTTTCACCAGATAGTGCGGGAGCAAGGGGGCGAGCCTCGCACCGAGCTGCTGGAGAAAAGCCGTCAGGCGGTGCCCCCGGCGTTGATGGCGCGGCTGCAGCTCAAGCCGTTCGACAGCCTGTTTCTGCTCAAGCGGCTGCGCTATGCCAACGGGCGCGCCATCTGCTACTGCGAGAATCACTGCCTGCCAGAGCGAGTGCCCGGCCTGCTGGAGCTGGATCTCAATGGCAGCCTGACCGAGATCTACCAAGCCCATTACGATCTTCATTACGCCCGCATGCAGGTGCGTTTCTTCCCCACCGCCCTGCCGGACGAAGTGGCCAAGGCGCTGGGGGCCACCGCCGGTCTGCCCGCCCTGCGCCTCGAGCGACTCAACTTCGATCAGCACGGTCGGGTGCTCGACTTCGATCTGGAGTACTGGCGCCACGACAGCCTGGAGATCGAGGTGGATACCCAGGATTGATTGCCGCAACTTGTGCGCGGCAAAACGTCACGGGGCCGTCACGGTCACGTCATAAAAATCCCCTAGCCTCTCTCTCGACCAATCTGGTTTATACCAAGCCACTTTATATGGAGAAGAGGATGAAACAGGGAACCCATCTGCTGGCCGCCGCCGTGCTGGCCGCCATGACAGCCCCGGCACTGGCCGCTACCGATCTCACCGTCTACACCGCCTTCGAGCCGGAGCAGCTCGGCGAGCTGAAAACCGCGTTCGAGCGCCAGCATCCGGACATCAACATCAAGTGGGTGCGCGACTCCACCGGCGTGGTCACCGCCAGATTGCTGGCGGAAAAAGCCCAGCCTAAAGCGGATGTGGTGTGGGGACTGGCGGCTACCAGCCTGATGCAACTCGACCAGCAGCAGATGCTGAGTGCCTATGCGCCGAAAGGGCTGGAGAAGCTCGACAGCCGCTTTCGCGACAGCAAGGCCGAGCCGCACTGGATCGGTCTGGACGCCTTCTTCAGTGCAATCTGCTTCAACAAGGTAGAGGCGGAGAAACAGGGGATCCCGGCGCCGACCAGCTGGGCCGATCTCACCAAGCCCGTCTACAAGGGCAAGGTGATCATGCCCAACCCCAGCTCCTCCGGCACCGGTTACCTGAGCGTCGCCGGCTGGCTGCAGACCATGGGTGAGCAGCAGGGCTGGCAATTTATGAACGGCCTGCACCAGAACATCGACCGCTACACCCACTCGGGCTCCGCCCCCTGCAAGCTGGCCGCCAGCGGTGAGACGGTGATCGGCATCTCCTTCGACTTCCCGGCCACCAGCCTCAAGGCCAAGGGCGCCCCCATCGAGGTGGTGTTCCCGAAAGAGGGCTCGGGCTGGGACATGGAAGCCGCCGGCATCATCAAGGGCACCCCCAAGCTGGATGCCGCCAAACAGCTGCTCGACTTTGCCGCCACCGAACAGGCCAACGCCCTCTACAACAAGTCGTTCGCCGTAGTCGCCATCCCAAATGTCGCCCAACCGAGAGCCGGCTATCCGGCGGATATCAAGGGCCAGATGATCGACAACGACTTTGGCTGGGCTGCCCGCGAGCGCAATACCATTCTGGCCCAGTGGAGCGCCAGCTTCGACGGCAAGACCGAAGCCAAGCAGTAAGCGTCAAGGGCTGCGGTTTGTGCACTCCAGAAACTCTGCTGCCAATAAACTGCTTGCCGAAGGCCAACTCAGGTTGGCCTTCGCTTTTTGGCATCGACCCCCGTGTTTGTGTCGTCCTCAATAGGTGGCGCCTCACCCATTCGCACAGAGCCAAGCCACTTGCTGACGACCCGATGTCATCTGACTGTCATCAAGTCGTCATCCCTCGATCACCTGACCGTCACACTTCACCCGCAAACTGGTATATACCAAATAAGTAGCGAGTCGGACCATGACCCAGCCCTATCTGGACATTCAACATCTCAACAAGCAGTTCGGTGCTTTTCAGGCCCTCAAGGGGATCTCTCTGACCATTGAGCCGGGGGAGTTTATCTGTTTTCTCGGTCCCTCCGGCTGCGGCAAGACCACACTGCTCAGAGCCATCGCCGGGCTGGATCTGCCGGACAGCGGCGAGATCTGGCAAGGGGGGCGCAATATCTCCCGCCTGCCGCCTCAGGAGCGCGATTTTGGCATCGTGTTTCAATCCTATGCCCTCTTCCCCAACCTGACGGTGGCCCAGAACATCGCCTTCGGCCTCGAGAATCAGGGGCTGGCGCGGGATCTCATCAAGGAGCGGGTCGATCACTGGCTGGGGCTGGTGGGTCTCACGGCCCAATCCCATAAATACCCGAGCCAGATCTCCGGCGGCCAGCAGCAACGGGTAGCGCTAGCCCGGGCCTTGGCCCTCTCCCCCGGCCTGCTGCTGCTGGACGAACCGCTCAGCGCCCTGGATGCGCTGGTGCGCACCCATCTTCGCAGCGAGATCCGCGCCCTGCAGCAGCGCCTTGGCATCACCACCATCATGGTGACCCACGATCAGGAAGAGGCGCTGACCATGGCCGATCGCATCGTGGTGATGGAGAGCGGCCGCATAGTGCAGGTGGGCACCCCGCAGGCGATCTACCACCAGCCTGCCAGCCGCTTCGTGGCAAGCTTTGTCGGCACCATGAACTTCCTCGACACCCTGGTGCTGAGCCCCACTCAAGTGCGCCTCAACGAACAACCGCTGCAACTCGCCAACCGGGCCGCGGCCGGCAGCAAATTGCAGGTGGCGCTCCGCCCCGAGGCGATCACTTTGAGTGCGCCGAGCGAGCCCTATCTTGGGCAACATGGCGTTGAAGCAACCATCGATCAGGTGGAGTTTCTCGGCGCAGCCCAGCGCCTTATCTGCACCGCCGACACCTATCTAGGCCCGCAGCAAATTCTGGTGGAGCGCCCGACCCACGAGCTGCCCCGCCACGAACAGGGTGGCTGGCGCAGCGGCATGCGCTGCTCGTTGCACTGGCCCGCCGGAGCGATGCAACTGTTTGAAGGAGAGCACCCATGACTGCTCCCTTCGCGACCTCCTCCCTGTTGCCGCCAGCGACAGCCCGGCAAGACGCCCGCTGGCAGCAGCTCTGTCGCGGCTGGAGCCGGGATCAGCTGCTGCAACTGATCCTGCTGGTGCTCGGCATCGCCCTGCTCACCGGCGGCCTCTTGCTGCCGCTGCTCACCATGCTGCAAAAGAGCCTGCAGGATGAAAACGGCCTCTGGGTAGGCTTTGCCAACTTCAGCGCCTATTTCGACTCCCCTCATCTGGGGCGCACTATCGGCAACACCCTCTGGCTCGGGGTTTTAATCACCGCTCTGGTGGTGACCATCGCCTTTGGCTACGCCTATGCCCTCACCCGCACCTGCATGCCGGGCAAGGGGCTGTTTCGCCTCATCGGCCTTATCCCGCTCTTGATGCCCTCCCTGCTGCCCGCCATCAGTCTGGTCTACTGGTTTGGCAATCAGGGGATCGCCAAGGGGCTGCTCGGCGGCGAGAGCATCTACGGCCCCATCGGTATCGTCATTGGCCTTGGCTTCTGGTGTTTTCCCCACGCCCTGATGATCCTTATCGCGGCGCTCGGTCAGAGCGACGCCCGCCTCTATGAAGCCTCCCGTGTACTAGGCAGCAGCGGCTGGCCCACCTTTATCACCGTCACCCTGCCCACCGCCCGTTATGGCCTGCTCAGCGCTGCCATCGCGGTCTTCACCCTCACCATCTGCGACTTCGGGGTAGCCAAGGTGATTGGCGGCCAGTACAGCGTGCTGGCTACCGACATCTACCGGCAGGTGATCGGGATGCAGAACTTCTCGCTGGGCGCCGTTGCCAGCGTCACCCTGCTGCTGCCGGCGCTGCTCAGCTTTGCCCTGGAACACAGGGTGCGTAGCAAGATGCAGGAGCAGAGCAGCACCAAGGCGGTGCCCTATCAGCCCAAACCCCATCGGTTGCGGGATCTGCTGGCCCTCGGCTGGTGCACCCTCTGGGCCCTGCTGTTTCTGGCGCTGGTGGGGATGGCGGTTTACGGCTCCCTGGTGCAGTTCTGGCCCTACAACCTTGGGCTGACGCTGGATCACTACGCCTTTGACAGCAACAGCGTCTACGGCTGGCAGCCCTTTACCAATACCTTGCAGCTGGGTCTTTTTACCGCCCTTGTGGGCACAGTGCTGGTGATGGTGCTGGCCTGGGCGCAGGAGAAGGGGCGCCACTTCCCATGGCTGCGCCAGTTGCTGCACATCTTGGCCATGCTGTCGCTGGCGGTGCCCGGTATGGTGCTGGGGCTGGGCTACATCTTCTTTTTCAACGGCAACCCGCTGTTTGGCGGCCTCTACGGCACTCTTTATGGCACTCTGCCGCTGATGGTGCTCTCCTGCATCATTCACTACTACACCGTGGGCCATATGACGGCGGTGACCAGCCTCAAACAATTGCCCAAGGAGCTGGAGCTGGTGGCCATCTCATTGCGCATTCCGCTCTGGAAGGCGTTCTGGCGCGTCACCCTGCCCGCCTCCCTGCCGGCCCTGCTGGAGATCTTTATCTATCTGTTCGTCAACGCCATGACCACCACCTCGGCGGTGATCTTCCTCTATTCCAGCGACAGCGTGCTCGCCTCCATCGCCGTGCTGAATATGGAGGATTCCGGCGATACCGCTGCGGCCGCCGCCATGGCCACCCTGATCCTGCTGGCCGCCGCCACCGTCAAGCTGCTCCAGCTCTTTTTGAGCCGCACCCTGCTGGATCGCACCCAGCGCTGGCGCCACCCATAACCTTGTTGAGGAGTCATCATGCCCACTCTCCCCTTCTGGCTGGCCGAAGCGCTGGCCGCCGAACAGCCCGCGCCGCCCACACCCCTCGTCGGCCATCACGAGGCCGATGTTTGCATCGTCGGCGGCGGCTTTACCGGGCTGTGGAGCGCCATCGCCCTTAAACAGGCCGAGCCACACTTGCGTATCCTGGTGCTGGAAAAAGATAGCTGCGGCAGCGGCGCCTCCGGGCGTAACGGCGGCTGCCTGCTCACCTGGTCGGCTAAGTACCTGACCTTAAAGCGCCTGTTTGGCGAACAGCAGGCCGCCTGGCTGGTGCAAAGATCCGAGCTGGCGGTGCACGAGATCGCCCGTTTCTGCGAAACGCACAACATAGAGGCACAGCTGAGGGTTGAGGGCACCTGCTACACCGCCACCAGCGAGGCGCAGCGCGGCCTGATGGAGCCGGTATTGCGGGAACTCAAGCGCGCCGACCTTAACCAGTGGCAAGCAATTGAAGAGGGTGAACTGGCGAGCCAGAGCGGCTCCCACGTTCATCTGGAGGGGCTCTACAGCCCCCACGCCGGTTCGGTGCAACCGGCGCTCTTGGTGCGCGGCCTGCTGCGGGTGGCACGGGAATTGGGCATTGAGGTCTATGAGCACTCCCCCATGCAGCGCCTCGAAGGGGGCCAGCCTGCACGGGTGCAGACGCCACAGGCCATCGTCCACGCCCGCAAGGTAGTGCTGGCCCTCAACAGCGCCATGGTGCAGCACTTTCGCGAGTTTCGCCGCAGCATAGTGCTGGTCTCCTCCGATATGGTGATCACCGACCCCGCGCCGGATGCACTGGCTGCCCAGCAGCTTGAGCACGGCCGCTCCGTGGTGGATGGCCGCACCTTTGTGCATTACTACCGCTCGACCCCGCAAGGGCGGCTGATGCTGGGCAAGGGGGGCAACACCTTCGCCTTTGCCAACCGCCATCTGGCCGAGTTTGATGCGCCGAGCCGTTATCTTGCCCCTCTCACCCGCACCCTGCGCCGCTTCTTTCCGGCCCTTGCAGAGGTGCCCATCGCCGCCAGCTGGTGCGGTGCCTCCGATCGCTCGGTGGATGGCCTCCCCTTCTTCGGCCACTGGCGAGGGCAGCCCAACGTTGTCTATGGCCTCGGCTATTCCGGCAACGGGGTGGCGCAGAGCTGGATGGGCGGCCAGATCCTGGCGGCCTTGGTGCGCGATGAAGTGCGGGAGGAAGACAAGCCGTGGCGCGACTGCGCGCTGGTCAGCGGCCCGCGCGGCTATTTTCCGCCCGAGCCGTTTCGCTGGCTGGGGGCCATGGCGGTACGCAATGCCATTCGGCGCAAAGAGCGGGCGGAGGATGAAAACCGCCCTGTGCCCTGGTATGACAAGCAGCTTGCCAGCCTGGCGGATGCGGCGGGCAAGGCGGATAAATAGGCCCCTCCATTCCCATTGATCCAGCGGCCCACTTGTCACGCAGCCAATACGGCTCCTGGTGCACATGGCAAAGATTGTTTTAATGCGCCCCGGTCAGATGCATTGTCAGCTACCCACCATGCCGACCCCAGGGTCGGCATATTGCGTTGAGGCCGACAGGCTGGCAAGGCGAGCCCACCACCAACGTCTCCTGAAACTGTCGTAGCCAGCACTAGATGACCGCCATCTCTCCTCGCCCCTGGCAACCCTCCCTTGACATTGGATATAGCTCCAACGTTTAGCTTCTCTCACGCGCCCTAAGCCATACAGGGCCATATCCCACCCTATTCGAGATCTGGAGGTGCAATGAAGAATGTGTGGAAGATAACCCTGGTCACGCTATGGAGTGGGCTCATTTGGGGGATTTACTGGCTGCTACAAGTTCTGCCTCAATGGGTGTCTGCCGCGCTGGACAAGGTGGCAAGTCTCGAGTCAGGGGAGCTGGCGAGTACTACGGCGACGTTTTGGCCCGAGGGAGGGTTACCTATCCCTACTCAGTGGGTCAGCTGGGCGATGGAGATTTACCCGATGCTGCTGCCATTTGCTTCTGCCCTGCTGTGGGTGGTTTGGGGGATAGGCGTGTTGTGCTTGTGGGGAGTGTTGCCACGCCTCGTATCCTGGAGGAAGGGGCCATGAGATCCATGAAGAAATACGTGAGTCACGCGCGCTCATCGCTGTCCTTTATGAAGCAGTTCGTTCGCTCCCCCCGGGACGTAGGGGCTGTCTGGCCATCCTCCCAGTGGCTCTGCGACGGCATGATGGCAGGCATTGATCTTCAGCGGGCCAGGTATGTGGCGGAGCTGGGTGCGGGGACCGGGGTGCTCACCCGTACGCTGTTACAGGCACTGCCTGACAATGCCAGGCTCGATGCCTACGAGATCCACCCAAGCTTTATCTCTGTGCTGGAAACCATCCCGGATCCCAGGCTGGAGGTCTGCATGCAACCCGCCCAACAGCTGAACAAATCCTATGAGGTGATCTTCTCCGGCTTGCCCCTGCTGGCATTTACGCCCGCCCAGCGGCAGGCTGTGCTGGCCCGTGTCAAGGCGTCCCTGCATCCTGGGGGGTACTTTATCCAGTTCCAGTACACCTCGCAGATAGAGCGCGAACTGTCCCATCACTTTGACTGGCAACGCCGCCGTGTCTGGCTCAATATGCCACCAGCCTGGGTCTATCAATGCAGCTTCGGCTCCCCTGAAGGGGAATAGCCGGCTTGCAATCACACCTTGGACTTGATTCCGGTTCTGCCTCTGCAAACAACTCAGGTTGCTCATGCCAGTAGGCAACCGTGGCAACACCGGCATCAAGTCCAACCTGCGACATAAAGGGTTGCGGCTGCCAACATGCCACCCCCTCCCGATAGAGGTCAAGCCTGGCTAATATCCGCACTGATGCTTGTTTGTCAGACGCTATCTCAGCTTCGATGTGGCCAAGGCCAAAGGTGGAATTTTTCCGTATTTCATAAATTCAGTGTCTGAAAATCTCTCGAACAAATTGAATATAACACCTCGCTAAGCCATGGGGGATTCATCTATCATATCTTCACGCTTGAACAGGTCAATTATTCTATGCAACAAGTACTGAGACTACGAAAAATATATGCGGCGCTAGATGAGCTTTCCCCCTACTCTGTTTCAGTGATCTTGTATTTACTGTCAAGAGAGCCCAACCCGGATGACCAGTACCAATAGCCATATCGTTGGAATAAATCAATATTAAACCGCCCTTTATTCCCGACTACCAAAGAAAAATTGACATCTTTATTTAAAGCTATTCCGTTTGATTCTTTATCCATTTTGCCAAAATAATCCTTGTTAGGATAGATCTGTTTGAATGTGACATCTACAGGTATCCAGCCGATATTCTCGAGATAAAATTCAGACCACACATGGAATGTATTGTCAGCCCGAATAGCCACAACATGTCTGGCGGGAATTTGCTTTATCCTGAGTAACGTAATATATATACTCGACAAGTTTCCACAATCACCACCGCCAGAATCCATAACTTTATTCAAGGGATGTAATCCCGTATTAGCATTTATATAGCTAAAGTTAAGCGGAACATGCTCGTACGCCATTCGAGCATAAGTCAAAATATCTGCTTGACTCTTTTCCCATAGTTTATTTGATATGGCTTGCAGTTTCTTATTTGACAGATTGACATATGGTAAATTATTCCTTGTGTACTTAATAAAATCAGCCCTCTTTTTATTGTATGGCTCTATCTTTTTTATCTTTAGTAGATCATAAAATTGGTCATAGGTTGTCACCTGATAAGATACTGCAGACAATATATTCTCTCCGTTTTTCGGCGAGCTTTTTTCATCATAGACAAAGGATGCGTAACGCAACTCGCCATCATTAATTACCACTCCATTGTTTGTTTGGATATACTTGACATCCTGGACTCTATTTTGCAGTGGTAGCGGTATATTGACTATTAAATCCGATAAGGCAAGACCATTGTTTTTTGTATTTACACTCACTGTTACCGTGTAAGTTCTTGGATTGCTTTTGCTTAAATATGGTTCTTGCGCAAAAACAAAGCTGGAAAATATAAAGATACTAATGAATGTCATTTTTTTCATTCTTCCCTCTCCCCCCAAAATATTGTCCTGCGCCTTGCCAAGAGGCTGACAACGCGCCCCCGTCAATTCAATCGCAATCTCCTCTCCCCAAAGTCGTCGCTATCACATACAAGGTAAAAAAGCAATCGGTATCCACTTGTCACAAGGGCTGGCGTCCCGCTTGCCTACCCTGCTCCCACTCCCCCCATTGGTTGCGCAGCCAATGTTGCTGTCATCCATCATCAATCTTGTTTTGGGCATGACAGACTGGGTGGTATGTGTTGCACACCATCAGGACTTCCAGAAATTGTCGCACAGTGCGTTGCATGACTGTCGTCAATTTCCGGGCGGGCCCAATTTATTCAGTGCCGTATTTTGCCCGCCTGTTTGCTGTTATTTAGGCCTCCCAGCTATACAGGGTCATATTCTTTCCCTTAGCGATCTTAAGGTGCGATACAGGATGGATTGGAGACATGGTTGATTAAATCAGGATATGGGTTCATAAGGGGTGTGGCCCCTTTAAAATATGAGACCGCCTGATCATTATCTTGGTCGTTGTATATCGATAGTGGCTGGCCAGAGTGGCCGTTTTTAGTTTTTATGGGTGAATAAAAGTATACGAGCCACATCTATGAGGAAATAAGGCATACGAGTTACATCATATATCTTGGGTGCACTGCTTTAATTCCATGTTTTCTTTCCAACCAATAAAACATACAAGGATGCGCAATGAAACTTTCGTTACTCACGTCTGCCTTGCTGGCAACCTCCTTATTTTCTGCAGCAACACTGGCTTCCGAGCCACCCATTCGCCTGGTGATCCACGGCGGCGCCGGCACGATTGCCAAAGCGACCATTACGCCGCAACAGGAGGCCGAATACAAAGCCAAATTGGATGAAGCATTGCAGGCGGGTTACAAAGTGCTGGAAAGCGGTGGCGCCAGTCTGGAGGCGGTGCAGCGGGCCATCAACGTGATGGAAGACTCGCCGCTGTTTAATGCCGGTAAAGGCGCTGTCTTTACCCATGATGGTCGCAACGAGCTGGATGCATCCATCATGGATGGTAAAACCTTGGCGGCAGGCGCGGTGGCTGGCGTGACCACCATTAAAAATCCGATCAATGCCGCTTATACCGTCATGACGCGCAGCCCCCATGTGTTGATGGTGTCCAAAGGCGCAGAGGTATTCCTGAAGCAAGAAGGGTTGGAGACGGTTGATCCCGCCTATTTCCGCACTGACTATCGCTGGCAGCAATTGCAAGAGGCCATTAAAAAAGAGCAGGTGGTGCTGGATCACGATGGCAAATCGGCTTACACCTACGATCCGCTGATGTATGACTACAAATTTGGAACCGTGGGAGCCGTCGCCCTGGATAAAGAAGGCAATCTGGCGGCGGGTACATCGACCGGCGGCATGACCAACAAACGTTATGGCCGGGTTGGCGATTCTCCGCTAATTGGAGCAGGCACCTACGCGGACAACAATACGGTGGCCGTATCAGCCACAGGGAGTGGCGAGAAGTTTATCCGCACCGCAACGGCGTACAATATCGCCTCACAGGTGAAATACAACAAAGCCCCTCTGGCAACAGCGGCAGCCAATGCGCTCAATGAAGTGAAAGCCATTGATGGCAGTGGCGGAGTCATTGTGCTGGATGCCAAAGGCAACTACACCATGCTCTTTAATACGGTCGGCATGTATCGTGGTGCGATTGGCAACGATGGCAAAAAAGAGATTGCGCTGTTTGGGGAGTGATTTGGTTATCACACCTTGAGAGTGACTTGCGGACACAGTGCTATCTCAAAGTTCGCAGGTCATTCACTGTCAAAAAGTGAGAACCTCACGGTTTTCGATGCATGCTAACGATACAGGCTGATCCAAGAACCCCTGCCCCGCTATGCCGATAGACAGGCGTTTATCACAACCATAAAGCGTGCCGACCTGATGGTCGGCATTTGTCGCTCTGGTCTCATTATCAGGGATAATAATAAGTCAATGAACTCGTTTCGCATCACGTCACTATTGGTCGCCATCGACTATTTAATTATCTGCCGTCTCTTCGTGCCCGGAAAATAGCGATTCCGGTTTCCGATCATTGTCACAGCTAACCACAGACTATCACAACTTGTCACAATATTGAGATTGACCTTGGAGTATAGCCAAAGGTTTAGCCTTCTCTCTGCATTTTAAATAATTCATATAGAGGGCAGGCATTATATGAAGAAAACGTTATTTATTTCTGTCTGTTTGATCTGGGGCACCACCTGGCTTGCGATGGCCATTGCGGGACAATCTATCCCCTCGTTAACGGCTACCGCACTGCGTTTTATGGTGATGTCTCCCTTGTTGATACTTATCGCGCGCAAGGATAATGTGCCACCGCTGTTTCCTAGGGGGAAGCGGCATTATATGCCGATCGTAGCCCTCTTCTATTTTGCCATTCCGTTCTGGTTTATGCTAGAGGGAGAAAAATATATTTCATCGGGTCTTGCTGCCATTATTTTCAGCTATATGCCGATCGCCATCATGCTGCTCTCGTATTTCATCACAAAGCAGCATTTCAGCCTGCGCCAGATCCTGGCCCTGCTGGTAACCTTGTTGAGCCTCGCCAGTATTATCTCGATAGAGTCGGATATCTCGGGTAGCAACTATCTCGTTGGCATTGTGCTGCTCACAGGGGCCGTGCTGCTGCATGCAATCATCTATATATTGAAGCAACACCGACTTGGCCATATTCATGTGCTCACCTTTAGCGCCATCCCCAGCGGGATTGCCTCCCTCTTGTTGCTAATAGCCGGTTTGGTGACAGAACCTTTGGTACTCGCCGATATGCAGCTCTCCTCCCTGCTCGCCGTCCTTTATCTTGGCAGCATCGCAGGGGTCGGGGGGATAGTCGCCTATTTCAGGCTCAATGCCCTGGCCTCCCCATTCAAGGCCTCGCTCTGCTTTCTGATTTTTCCGGTAATTGCCGTGGCGCTGGAGGCAGTGGTCACCGGACGCAGCCTCTCCCCCTATTCCCTGCTTTTTATCCTGCCGCTGGCTGGCGGCATCTACCAGTTGATCAAACCCAAACGTGAAAACCCCAAGACCATCAGCGTAAAACAAGGGGCAAACTGACTATCAGGCGGAGCATGATATTACTCACCTCAAGCCTCAAGCGTCCGATTACGCTCCGCAATTCGAACCGACGCGCCTATTCGACCCACGAGTTGTCACTCAGGGCGATAGCGTAACTTGTAGGTTGGCGCAGAGCGTAGCGAAGCCCAACAGACGAGCATTATTGCGCCAAGCAGAGCGGGATAAACAAGGATGTGGCTAAGCCGTAAAACAGATTTACAGGTATATTTCACGGTAAACGTTGGGCTTCACTTCGTGAAGCACCAACCTACCATTTTTAGCCCAACATACGAGATATAGATTAAATGTGGAGGATAAAAATAGATATAATTTCAATTAGTAGTTATAATATTTATAGCGTTTCGAACATTTGCGATATTTTCATACAATCTCCCATACGATTTAAAAACATAGGAAATTAAAGATGTCAATTCATGGAGAAGGAAGGTTTGAAGCGAAAATATATTTAGACCATCATTATCCACCTATCCAATGGAATATTGTTAGGGGTATGTTTTGTACCCCTAACTGTTTAGAAGAAAGCAAAAAAAATGCTTTACTCTCTATATCTATGGCATCAATGTTGTTGAATGACACAGCTGAACGTCTGATTAGTGAGCTATCGCTAGAAGAAATAAGAAAAAAACATTACCCAGATAATGTTTCACGTATTTATGGTGTTTTTGTTTTTGATGATCAACGCAGTTTTGAAAAAATAAGAAAAAATAATGATTGGGGGGCGTATTTTAAAGATGAATATCTAGCGGACGTTGGTGTTGCGGCAAATAAGTCCAGCAGATTAGATTCAAATTGGATCTCTGAAATTTTTGACAGCAAAGGAAAACTATTTACAGATTGGGAAAGTGCTGCACATAACTATTGGCAAGGAATACCACATCCAGATAAAGAGCCTATTTGGGAACGCATTATCGAGGGATATGTAACCATCTGGTCTATGGATAGTAAGATGAAGGCATTAAAAGAAATTCAATCTATCTGGCCACAGTCATTGAATATTCTTAGATATGCAGTTTTATGTGCTGGTTATGGCTCCTCTGATGGCCAAATTTTTCCTATTTTGTCGACAAGTGAAGGTAAGCTCAAGCTATCATATTATCTTCGCCTCGCTCATAGAGGTGACGATACGTTCATAACACGATTGAATGATTTTATTAAAGACAATCCTAAATTCAATTGCGGACTTCACTGTGAAGGGGAAGAACTTTTACCCGATCTCAGTGGTTTTTCAAAAGAAATAACTCCAGATTCAAGTGGTGGTTTTGGTGATATGGCTAAACATATAATGACTCTCAGACAGCTATACCAATCTCCATAAGATCTCTTATCTTGGGCTTCGATGGTTCAGCGCCAACCAATAAAACAGTAATGATGTTAGTTGGCGCTAAACGAAGTGAAGCCCAACGTTTAAACGCCATAAAAAAGCCGCCCTAAGGCGGCATTTTTATTAGAGATAACGGGCGATAAGGAATTACCAGCCGGTTACTTCACGCAGGGCTTTGCCGATATCGGCCAGGGAGCGCACGGTTTTGACACCAGCATCTTCCAGAGCGGCAAACTTCTCGGCGGCGGTACCCTTGCCACCGGAGATGATGGCGCCGGCGTGGCCCATGCGCTTGCCGGGAGGCGCGGTGACACCCGCGATATAGGAGACCACCGGCTTGGTGACGTGGGCCTTGATATAGGCGGCCGCGTCTTCCTCGGCGTTACCGCCGATCTCGCCGATCATCACGATAGCTTCGGTCTGCGGGTCATTCTGGAACATCTCCAGGATGTCGATAAAGTTGGAGCCCGGGATGGGGTCGCCACCGATACCGACGCAGGTGGACTGGCCAAAACCTTCGTCAGTGGTCTGCTTGACCGCTTCGTAGGTCAGGGTGCCGGAGCGCGACACGATGCCCACCTTGCCCGGCTTGTGGATGTGGCCAGGCATGATGCCGATCTTGCACTCGCCCGGGGTGATGACGCCGGGGCAGTTCGGGCCGATCATGCGCACGCCGGTTTCCTGCAGCTTCACTTTCACGTCCAGCATGTCCAGGGTCGGGATACCTTCGGTGATGGTGACGATCAGCTTGATGCCGGCGTCGATGGCTTCCAGGATGGCGTCCTTGCAGAACGGAGCCGGCACATAGATGACGGAAGCGGTGGCGCCGGTGGCTTCCACGGCGTCACGAACGGTGTTGAACACCGGCAGGCCCAGATGGGTGGTGCCACCCTTGCCCGGGGAGACGCCGCCAACCATCTGGGTACCGTAAGCGATGGCCTGTTCGGAGTGGAAGGTACCCTGACCGCCGGTAAAGCCCTGGCAGATCACCTTGGTATCTTTGTTGATCAGAACGCTCATCAGTTGGCCTCCGCTGCTTTGACGACTTGCTGCGCGGCATCGGTCAGACTCTTGGCCGCAATGATGTTGAGGCCGCTCTCGGCCAGCTTGATACCACCCAGCTCGGCGTTGTTACCCTCCAGGCGCACTACCACGGGGACCTTGACCCCCACTTCCTTCACGGCGCCGATGATGCCTTCGGCGATCATGTCACAGCGCACGATGCCGCCGAAGATGTTGACCAGTACGGCTTTGACGTTGCTGTCGGAGAGGATGATCTTGAACGCTTCGGTCACGCGCTCCTTGGTGGCGCCACCGCCCACGTCCAGGAAGTTGGCGGGAGAGCCGCCGTGCAGGTTGACGATGTCCATGGTACCCATGGCCAGACCCGCGCCGTTGACCATGCAGCCGATGTTGCCATCGAGGGCCACATAGTTCAGCTCCCACTGGGCGGCGTGTGCTTCGCGGGGGTCATCCTGAGACGGATCGTGCATCTCGCGCAGCTTGGGCTGGCGATAGAGGGCGTTGGCGTCGATGTTGATCTTGCCGTCCAGGCAATGCAGGTTACCCTTGTCGGTGATGACCAGGGGGTTGATTTCCAGCAATGCGAAGTCGCAATCCAGGAACATCTGGCCCAGGCCCATGAAGATCTTGGTGAACTGCTTGATCTGATCGCCGACCAGACCGAGTTTGAAGGCCAGTTCGCGAGCCTGGTAGGGCTGCGGGCCCACCAGGGGATCCAGGGTGGCCTTGTGAATGAGTTCCGGGGTCTCGTGGGCGACTTTTTCAATCTCCACGCCACCCTCGGTAGAGGCCATGAAGACCACGCGGCGGCTGCCACGATCGACCACGGCGCCGAGATACAGCTCCTTGGCGATGTCGGTGCAGGACTCCACCAGGATCTTGGTGACCGGCTGGCCGTTGGCGTCGGTCTGGTAGGTCACCAGGTTCTTGCCAAGCCACTGCTGGGCGAAGGCACGGATCTCGTCCTTGCTCTTGGCGAGCTTGACGCCGCCCGCCTTGCCACGGCCACCGGCGTGGACCTGGCACTTGACGACCCAGGTGTTGCCGCCAATCTTGTCGGCCGCTTCGGCCGCTTCCTGCGGGGTAGCACAGGCATAACCTTCGGAGACCGGCAGGCCATACTCGGCAAACAGCTGTTTTGCCTGATATTCATGCAGATTCATAGATGCTCTATCCGTGTTGTAGGTATTTCCGTCCGGGGCAGAGGTTTCTCAATCCCCTGTATGGGGGGCCTCAAGGGCCCCTTGTTATCTTTCTTACGCTCGGGTTGACTCAGACGTCCAGCAGCAGACGGGTCGGGTCTTCCAGCAGCTCCTTGACGGAGACCAGGAAGCCGACTGACTCGCGGCCGTCGATGAGACGGTGATCGTAGGAGAGCGCCAGGTACATCATCGGCAGGATCTCGACCTTGCCGTCGACGGCCATGGGGCGGTCCTGGATCTTGTGCATGCCCAGAATGGCGCTCTGGGGCGGGTTGATGATCGGGGTGGACATCAGGGAGCCGAACACACCACCGTTGGTGATGGTGAAGTTGCCGCCAGTCAGCTCGTCGACGGTCAGCTTGCCGTCGCGGCCCTTGCCAGCCAGATCCTTGATGGCCTTCTCGATGTCGGCAAGGCTCATGCTGTCGCAGTCGCGCAGCACCGGGGTCACCAGACCACGGGGGGTGGAGACGGCGATGCTCACATCGAAGTAGTTGTGGTAGACGATGTCGTCACCATCCAGCCCGGCATTCACTTCCGGATAGCGCTTGAGGGACTCTACTACCGCCTTGACGTAGAAGGACATGAAGCCGAGCTTGATGCCGTGCTTCTTCTCGAAGATCTCGCCGTACTGCTTGCGCAGCTTCATGATGGGCGCCATGTTGATCTCGTTGAAGGTAGTCAGCATGGCGGTGGTGTTCTTGGCCTCCAGCAGACGCTCGGCGATGCGCTTGCGCAGACGGGTCATGGGCACGCGCTTCTCGCTGCGACCGGCCAGGGTCGCCACAGGTGCGGCCGGCGCCGCAGCGGCGACCGGGGCAGCGGCAGCCGCCTTGCTCAGCCCCTTGATGTAGGCTTCCACGTCTTCCTTGGTGATGCGACCACCCTTGCCGGTGCCGGACAGCTTGGCGACATCGATGTCGTGCTCGCCGATCAGGCGGCGCACGGAGGGGCTCAAGCCCTCTACGGCGTCATCGGCCACCACTTCCACCGGCTTCTCGGCAGTCTCTTCACCGGCCACGGGTGCCGGCTTGAGCATGGCGATCAGCTGGCGGGAGAGTACGGTCGCCCCTTCCGCTTCCAGAATATCCCCCAGCACACCGGCTTGCGGTGCCGGCACTTCCAGCACCACCTTGTCGGTTTCGATGTCAACCAGCACTTCATCACGGGCAACCAGATCACCGGGCTTCTTGTGCCAGGTGGCGATGGTGGCATCTGCCACTGATTCCGGCAGGTCCGGTACCTTGATCTCGATAGTCATCTAATCAGTTCCTTTTTACTTCTATGCCAGAGGCTTATTACAGGGTAAGGGCATCTTCCACCAAGGCTTTCTGCTGCTTGGCGTGGACGGACATGTAACCGACGGCCGGTGAGGCCGAGGCCGGGCGACCGGCATAACGCAGACGGGCATGGCTTGGCAGCACGCTGTCGTAGTGATGACGGGTGCAGTACCAGGCGCCCTGGTTCTGCGGCTCTTCCTGACACCAGACAAAATCGGTGACATGGCTGTAGTCGGCCAGGATGGCGCGCACTTCCTCTTCCGGGAAGGGGTAGAGCTGCTCAATGCGCACCAGGGCCACGTCCTGCTGCTCCGCCTTGCGACGGGCATCGAGCAGGTCGTAGTAAACCTTGCCGGAGCAGAACACCACGCGCTTGACCCCTTTCGGATCCAGCGCATCGATCTCGCCGATGGCGTTCTGGAAGGTGCCTTCGGCCAGCTCTTCGAGCTTGCTCACCGCCAGCGGGTGGCGCAGCAGGGATTTGGGCGTCATCACGATGAGCGGACGGCGCATCGGGCGCACCACCTGGCGGCGCAGCATGTGGAACACCTGAGCCGGGGTAGACGGCACGCACACCTGCATGTTGTGCTGGGCACACATCTGCAGATAGCGCTCGAGACGGGCGGAGGAGTGCTCCGGGCCCTGGCCCTCGTAACCGTGGGGCAGCAGCATGGTCAGACCGCACATCCGCCCCCACTTCTGCTCGCCGGAAGAGAGGAACTGGTCGACCACGACCTGGGCACAGTTGGCAAAATCGCCGAACTGGGCTTCCCAAATGGTGAGACCGGCCGGCTCGGCGCTGGCGTAGCCATATTCAAATGCAAGCACCGCGTTTTCGGTCAGTACGGAGTCGTAAATCTCGAACGGCCCTTGCTCGTCGTGCAAGTTGCACAGCGGGGTATAGGTACTGGCATCGGTCTGGTTATGCAGCACTGCGTGGCGGTGGAAGAAGGTGCCACGGCCGGAGTCTTCCCCGGTGAAGCGGATGCGGGAGCCCTTGTCCACCAGGGTGGCGTAGGCCAGGGTCTCGGCAAAGCCCCAGTCCAGCAGCTTCTCGCCGGCGGCCATCAGGCGACGATCTTCGTAAATCTTCTCGACCTGGCGCTGCAGCACATGGGTCGCCGGATACTGGCTCACCCGCTCGCCGAGGGCCTTCAAGTGATCCATCGGCACTGTACTGTCATAGGGCATATTCCAGTCGTGACCGAGGTAGGGCGTCCAGTCGACAGAGTGCAGCTCCATCGGGCGCCACTCCTTGCTCACCCGCTCGCCCCGATCCAGGGTGTCGCGGTAGTCGTTGACCAGGGTAGTGGCCAGCTCCTGGGTGATGCTCCCTTCCGCCACCAGCTGATCGGCGTAGATCTTGCGCGGGGTCGGATGCTGCTTGATCTTCTGGTACATCAAGGGCTGGGTCGCGCTCGGCTCGTCGGCCTCGTTGTGGCCGTGACGACGGTAGCAGACCAGCTCGATCACCACGTCGCGCTTGAAGGTGTTGCGATAATCCAGGGCAATCTGGGTCACCAGTACCACGGCTTCCGGATCGTCCCCGTTGACGTGCAGTACGGGGGCCTGAACGGCCTTGGCGATGTCGGTGCAATATTCGGTGGAGCGTAGGTCGCGGTGATAGGAGGTGGTGAAGCCTACCTGGTTGTTGATGACGATGCGCACTGTCCCGCCCACGCCATAGGCACGGGTCTGGGACATGTTGAAGGTCTCGGCCACCACGCCCTGACCGGCCATGGCGGAGTCACCGTGGATGGTGATGGGCAGCACGCTCGAGCCATCCTTGTCACCACGGCGATCCATACGAGCACGCACGGAGCCGATGACCACGGGGTTGACGATCTCGAGGTGAGACGGGTTGAAGGCGAGCGCCAGGTGGACGTTCCCACCCGGAGTGGCGAAGTCGGACGAGAAGCCCATGTGGTACTTCACATCGCCCGTGCCCCAGGATTCACCGTGCTTGCCGGCAAACTCGTCGAACAGTTCCTGGGCACGTTTGCCCAGCACGTTGATGAGTACGTTCAGGCGACCACGGTGGGCCATGCCGATGACGGCCTCTTTGCAGCCCTGCTCACCGGCGCGGCGGATCAATTCTTTGAGCATGGGCACCATGGCATCGCCCCCTTCCAGGGAGAAACGCTTGGCACCGGGGAACTTGGCCCCCAGGTATTTTTCCAGCCCCTCGGCGGCGGTCAGGCTCTCGAGGAAGCGGGTCTTCTCTTCGAGGGTGTAGCTCCCCGTCCCTTCGATGGATTCGAGACGCTGTTGCAGCCAGCGTTTCTCTTCGGTCGAAGTGAGGTGCATGTAGTCGGCGCCTATGCTGCCGCAGTAGGTCTTCTTCAGCGAGGCGTAGAGATCGGAGAGCACCATGGTCTCGGGACCGATGGCGTAGGAGCCCACGTTGAAGGTGGCCTCCATGTCTGCGCCCTGCAGGTTGTGGAAGGCCGGATCCAGTTCGGCAACGGGATCGCGCTGCCACAGACCCAGGGGGTCGAGGTTGGCGTTCTGGTGACCGCGGAAACGGAAGGCGTTGATCAGTTGCAGCACCCGCACCTGCTTCGCATCCACCTGGGGATCGGAGACGGGGGCACTGAAACGGGAAGCGTCCTTGGCCAGACGACGGAAATAATCGCGGACCTGGGAGTGGGGTTGTTCAACCGCATGGCCATTGACTTGCGGCAGGTCCTGGAACAGGCTGCGCCACTCATCGGATACGGATTCGGGGTTTTCCAAGAAGGACTCGTACAAATCCTCAATATAGCTTGCATTCGCACCAGCCAGGTGAGATGACTCCAACCAGGCCTTCATCACGCCGTTATGCATTTCTATCCCTTGTACTTCTTGTTACTGCGTAGCAGCTTGTAGGGTTTAAATAGCCATCCCTTACACGGTCAGGATGGCTATCCAGAAGTCGGGCCAGTGCTTGGCTGGCCCGGATACTAAACAGCCCGATTGAGCAACATCGACTTGATCTGACCGATGGCCTTGGTCGGATTCAAGCCTTTGGGACAGACGTTCACGCAGTTCATGATGCCGTGGCAGCGGAACACGCTGAAGGCGTCGTCCAGATTACCCAGTCGCTCGGTGGTCGCGGTGTCGCGGCTGTCTGCCAGCCAGCGGTAGGCTGCAAGCAACCCGGCCGGACCGATGAACTTGTCGGGATTCCACCAGAAGGAGGGGCAAGAGGTGGAGCAGCAGGCACAGAGTATGCACTCGTACAGGCCGTCCAGCTTGGCGCGCTCTTCGGGGGATTGCAGGTGCTCACGCACGGGCGGCAACTTGTCATCGTTGATGAGGAAGGGTTTGACCTTCTCCCACTGGGTGTAGAACTGGGTCATGTCGATCACCAGATCACGGATCACCGGCAGGCCGGGCAAGGGGCGGATGACCACCGTATTGCCCTTCTTCAGCAGATCGGAGAGCGGGGTGATGCAGGCAAGACCGTTCTTGCCATTCATGTTGATGCCATCAGATCCACAGACCCCTTCGCGGCAGGAGCGGCGGAAGGCCAGCGTGGGATCCAGCTCCTTGAGCTGGATCAGTGCATCGAGCACCATCATGTCGGAACCTTCAGGAATATCAAGACGATATTCCTTCATATGAGGGACGTTATCAACATCCGGATTGTATCTGTAGACAGAGAAAGTGACGTTCATCTTGTTTGGCTCCGCAATCAGTAAGTCCGCACCTTGGGTGGGAATGCCTCACGGGTTTTCGGAGACATGTTGACAGCGCGACGGGTCATGGACTCGGTGTCCGGATGATAGAGGCTGTGGCACAGCCAGTTCTCATCGTCGCGATCCGGGAAGTCGAAGCGGCAGTGGGCGCCACGGCTCTCGGTACGGAAGTTGGCCGCCACCGCAGTGGCAAACGCCGTCTCCATCAGGTTGTCCAGCTCCAGGCACTCGATGCGCTGGGTGTTGAACTCCCTGGAGGTGTCGTCCAGACGGGCTGACTTGAGGCGCTCGCGGATCACTTTAAGCTCGGCAAGGCCTTCGGCCATGGCCTCCCCTTCGCGGAACACGGAGAAGTTGTTCTGCATGCAGCGCTGCAGGTCTTTGCGGATCTGCACCGGATCTTCGCCGCTGCGAGTATTTTCCCAACGGTTGAAGCGAGCCAGGGCGGCATCGAGATCAGACTCGGACGCCTCGCGACCGTGCTCCATCTCACCCAGAGTGTTGACCAGGTGCATGCCGGCGGCACGACCGAACACCACCAGATCCAGCAGGGAGTTGCCGCCCAGACGGTTGGCGCCGTGCACGGAGACGCAGGCAATTTCGCCCACCGCAAACAGACCGACTACCGGCACATCGTTGCCGTTCTTGTCCTGGGTCAGGCACTGGCCATTCACGTTGGTCGGCACGCCGCCCATCATGTAGTGGCAGGTCGGGATGATGGGGATCGGCTCCTTGACCGGATCCACGTGGGCGAAGGTGCGGGAGAGCTCGCAGATGCCCGGCAGACGGGATTCGAGTACGTCCTTGCCCAGGTGATCCAGCTTGAGCTTGATGTGCGGGCCCCAGGGACCGTCACAGCCACGGCCTTCGCGGATCTCGATCATGATGGAACGGGCCACCACGTCGCGACCGGCCAGATCCTTGGCGTTCGGCGCATAACGCTCCATGAAGCGCTCGCCGTCCTTGTTCAGCAGATAGCCGCCTTCACCACGGCACCCTTCGGTCACCAGTACCCCTGCCCCGGCGATGCCGGTGGGGTGGAACTGCCACATCTCCATGTCCTGCACGCCGACCCCGGCACGCAGGGCCATGCCGACGCCGTCACCGGTATTGATGTGGGCGTTGGTGGTGGACTGGTAGATGCGACCGGCGCCGCCGGTGGCCAGCACGGTGGCCTTGGCCTTGAAGTAGACGACCTCGCCGCTCTCCATGTCGATGGCGGTACAACCCACCACGTGGCCGTCCTGGTTCTTCACCAGATCCAGCGCATACCACTCGGAGAAGACGGTGGTCTTGTTCTTGACGTTTTGCTGGTACAGGGTGTGCAGCAGGGCGTGGCCGGTACGGTCGGCAGCCGCCGCGGTACGGGCGGCCTGCTCGCCACCGAAATTCTTGGACTGACCACCAAACGGACGCTGGTAGACCCGGCCGTTGTCGAAGCGGGAGAAGGGCAGACCCATGTTCTCCAGCTCATAGATGGCTTCCGGGCCGGTCTTGCACATGTATTCGATCGCTTCCTGGTCACCGATATAGTCGGAACCCTTGACGGTGTCATACATGTGCCACTGCCAGTTGTCGTCATGGGCATTGCCCAGGGCAACCGTGATCCCGCCCTGGGCGGAAACGGTGTGGGAACGGGTTGGAAAAACCTTGGATAACAGAGCGCAGCTCTTGCCGGATTGGGCAATCTGCAGCGCGGCGCGCATGCCGGCACCACCGGCACCAATCACGACCGCATCAAATTCACGAGTTGGAATAGTCACCTTACACACCCCACAGCACGACGAAACCCGTCATCAGATAGACAAACAGCACCACCACCAGCACGAATTGCAGCGCACCGCGCAGCCCCACTGGCTTGATATAGTCAGTCAGCACCTGCCACAGACCGATCCAGGCATGGATCAGCACACACAGCAGGGTCAACAGGGTGAAAACCTTGGTGAAGGTGTTGGCGAAAAAGCCGGTCCACACCTCGTAGGTAATGTCATTGAAGGCGACAAAGCCCACCAGGTAGAGGACATAACAGGTCATGATGAGGGCGGTGGCGCGGATCAGGATGTAATCGTGAACGCCGCTGCGCCCGAAGGTTGCAGAATTGGTTACCATACCAGTACTCCCGCCAATACTGCCAAAACCGCGGTGATCACGAAGGCCACACGGGCGCTCTGATTACCGGATTCCAGCTCTTCCCAATAGCCCATATCCATGACCAGGTGACGCAGGCCGCCCACTATGTGGTATGCCAGCGCAGTCAGGATCCCCCACAGCACGAGCTTGACCAGGAAGTTGTCCGTGATGGCAACCACTGTTTCAAACCCTTCGGGAGAGGCGAGTGAAGTACCAAGCATCCACAGCAAGATGCCCAGTGCAACAAAGGTGATAACCCCTGATACACGGTGCAGGATGGATGCAATGGCAGTGACAGGAAAGCTGATCGTCTGTAGGTCGAGGTTGACCGGTCTCTGTTTATTTTTCACGCTTGCCCACTCAGCTCCATTGAGCACGTTAGTTATTGTTTTAACTCACTCCTGAGGGCACGGGATGGTGATTGTTGGTTATTTGTTACCAAAACACTCTGAAAAAGCCAAAAATCGTGTTTTCGGTTTCACATCAGGCTTTGCCAAAGCGTTTCAAACACCAGCAGCCATGACCCACGTGGCGCAGTATATCGATGGGCTTAACCGAAGACAATCAAATAGCTACAAAGAAAACCAAAAGCGCAAACCGGATCGCATATTTAATTTAACAATTCCGTAATGGCCATTCAGCTAAATTGACATTGATAGGGAACTCTGTTTCAAATAAGGCGCTCCAGCCGGCCTTGGTACGGGTGACAACCTTTGCCAGCGTCATGAAAGTCGTAATAGAGTAGGACTGGAACCAAATTATAAAGAGCAAAGGAGACGTGCTATGGCTGATAAGATAGCCACCCTACACCTGCCCGGAAAAGATCCGGTCGAATTGCCGATCCTCTCCGGCACAGTCGGTCCGGATGTGATTGATGTCAGAAAATTGGGTGCTCAAGGGTATTTCACCTTTGACCCCGGCTTTATGGCTACCGGTTCTTGCAAATCTGCCATTACCTACATTGACGGGGATCAGGGTGTCTTGCTGCACCGTGGTTTCCCCATTGCCCAGTTGGCCAAAGAGTCCAACTACCTCGAAGTCTGCTACATACTGCTGTACGGCGAAGCGCCCACCAAGGCCCAGTTCGCCGACTTCCAGCGTACCGTGACCCGCCATACCATGGTGCACGAGCAGATCGCCTTCTTCTTCCGCGGCTTCCGTCGTGACTCCCACCCCATGGCCATCATGTGCGGTGTGGTCGGCGCCCTGTCCTCCTTCTATCACGATGCTCTCGACATCAACAACGAGCAGCACCGCGAGATCTGCGCCTTCCGTCTGCTCTCCAAGATGCCGACCCTGGCCGCCATGTGCTACAAGTACTCCATTGGCCAGCCGTTCATGCAGCCGCGCAATGCCCTCTCCTACGCCGGCAACTTCCTGCACATGATGTTTGGTGTGCCGACCGAGGAGTACAAGGTCAACCCCGTGGTCGAGCGCGCCATGGATCGCATCTTCACCCTGCACGCTGATCACGAGCAGAACGCCTCTACCTCTACCGTTCGTCTGGCTGGTTCCTCCGGTGCCAACCCGTTTGCCTGTATCGCGGCCGGTATCGCCTCCCTGTGGGGTCCGGCCCACGGTGGCGCCAACGAGGCCTGTCTCAAGATGCTCGAAGAGATCGGCTCCGTGGATCGCATCCCCGAGTTCATTGCCAAGGCCAAAGACAAGAACGATCCGTTCCGTCTGATGGGCTTCGGTCACCGGGTCTACAAGAACCACGACCCCCGTGCCACCGTGATGCGCGAGACCTGCCACGAAGTACTGACCGAGCTGCAGATCAAGGATCCGCTGCTGGACGTGGCCATGGAGCTGGAGCGCATCGCGCTGTCCGACCCCTACTTCATCGAGAAGAAGCTCTACCCGAACGTGGACTTCTACTCCGGCATCATCATGAAGGCGATCGGCATCCCGATGAGCATGTTCACCGTGATCTTCGCCATCTCCCGTACCATCGGCTGGATTGCCCACTGGAACGAGATGCACTCGGATGATGATCAGAAGATCGGTCGCCCGCGTCAGCTCTATACCGGTCATCCGCAGCGGGAATTCGTCCCCATCGACCAGCGTTAAGGCGCCCGTCGACACGACTTGTTACAAAGGCGGTCATTGACCGCCTTTTTGTTTGCCGTTCTAATGCCCCTTTCGATTTGAAGGAGTCCGTCATGAAACCCCTGTTCCTCGGTGCCACTGCCGCCCTGTTGCTCTCTGCCTGCCAGAGCGCCCCAGCTCCCTCCCAGGGCGAGACACTCTACGTCAACAGCCAGCTGGTGCACTGTGTCGGGGTCGGCCCGATGAAGTGCATGCAGGTGCGCAGCGACGAGCAACAACCCTGGACTCTCTTCTATCAGCAAATTGAAGGCTTCCAGTTCGAGCCGGGCTATCGCTACCAGCTCACCGTCAGCAAGGAGCGGCTCACCAATGTGCCGGCCGATGCCCCATCTCTGCGCTATCAGCTGATCGAGGTGGTCAGCAAGGTAGCCAGCAAATAAGGATTGCCGGCAACGCTGGCAACCATCCGTGTAAAAAAACGCGGAGGGTATCGCTACCCTCCCCGTTTTTGTTTCCAAAAACCTGTCAACAAGCCTTACTTGGGCAATGCACCTTGTTTCTCCACATCCACCTGTTTGATGACAAACCCCCGCTCGATCCCGGCCTTGAAGCCGAGCTTCTCATAGAGCCGGTGAGCGCCCTCGCGCCCCTCCCCCGACAGCAGCATCACCTTGTAGCAATCCTGCTCCCAGGCGATGGCCAGCGCCTGTTCCAGTACCCTCTGGCTCAGGCCACGGCGGCGAAAGCGGGCCGCCGTGATCACATGCTCTATGATGCCAAACGGTCTGGCCCCATTGGTCAGCGTCGGGACCATCCCCAGCTGGCAAGTGGCGGCCAGCTCCCCGTCCACCTCGGCCACGATGAGCCGCACCCGGGGATCTGCCAACAGCGCCTCCAGGGCCGTGCGCGCCCCTTCGCCACTCAGGGGAGGATCGTGGGGACGCAGCTCCCGATAAAGATCCAGCAAGCCTGCCAGATCGTCCGTGGTACAACCCCTGATGTTCACCATGCTCCAGCTCCTTTCCGGTAAGCGACAGGTCATGTCAGACAGCGCCCGTCAGGCCCGCGCAAGCGTAACAGGGGAGATCGCCTACAAGGCGCGCCCGGATCAGCGGCTCCTGACTGCCTGCAGCAATACCGACATGTCGGGGGCAAACTGGCGGGAGCGGATCGCGTCACGAATATCGGCCTCACCGTAACGGCTGCCCGGGTAGACCAACACGCAGGCGGTGTCACCGGGCTGGAGGAAGTGGGTCTCGCCAAACGGCGTATAGCGGGTGGCCCCTATGCTGATGAGCGCATGGGACGGGCGGCCCGCCTGGGCCAGCAGCCCCTGGATATGCTCGGCCGGCCCCTCATCCTGCTGATGATTGAACTTGTCGATGGCCCACTCCAGCAACCGGCCGTGGAAATAGCTGTAATCCACCGCCGCGCTGTCGACGCCATAAGCGTGCAGCTCGCCGTCCCGCTCCAGATAGCAGGCGATGCGGTAGTCATCGAGCTCGCAGCCGGCCGCAAAACCGGAAAGGGGCAACAGTCTGGCCGCCAGCCCCTTGCTCTCTGCTCCCCAGTTCTTCTTCTCGCTGATCTTTTTGGCGTTGGGGCGACGAATGGAGCAGTCGTTGTAGGCTCCAAAGGCACGGGGATGGATCGCCACCACCTGATCTCCGGCGTACTCCAGCTCGCACCAGAGCGCCACTTCGGGCTCAATCTGCACCTTCTCGTCACCGGTGATCGCCGCCTGTGGCAGAAAGATGGCATCGCCGCTCAAGGGGAAGACCCCCAGCTGACCCGGATGACCCGGCACATAGAAGGGAAACAGCGCCTTGGGTGCGCTGGTATCGCGCACCACCACGGCCACGAAATCCGAGGCCTCACCAGCCTGCTCCAGGTGACCGGCGAAGTTACCCGCCACCCCCAATCCGATAAAGTTGTTCTGTGCTGTTATCTGCATTCTTTCACCTGCATATGTCAACGCAGCGTCGCCGTCACACTCGGGTCGGCTACCGCCAAAGTGGCAGGGATTAAACCACAGGGCTCCGCCTGCGCCCAGCCTGCCGGCCCCATCCTGTGCACCAGCGCGACTTTTTACGCCCGCATCCACTCCTTTGCCAAGAGACGCGCCTGCAGTGACTCTCCAGCGCGCCATCCCCTTTCATTGACAAAACTCCGGATACTCTCATCGAAACAGGCTCCGTCACCGGAAACAGCGTGTTTCTGCATTCCGTTCGCCAACCCCTTGGGCCGGTCGGCCAACTTTGCTAGGCTGCCTGTCATTCATGTTCTAATCGGCAGGAACCCCTTGATGTCACAGGCACATTTTCAGGGCCGCTTCGAAGTCGAGTTCAAATACCGGCTGGCAGACAGCGACGCCTTTCGCGCGGCGCTGGCGGCCCTCACCCCGCAGGTGATGGTGGAAGATAACCGGGAGCGGGACAGCTATTTCGATACGCCAGAGCACACCCTGGCCGCACAGGGCAAGAGCCTGGTGATCCGTACCATGCAGCCCTCCGGCATCCGCCTCTGGATAGTGAAAGGGCCCGAGCCGGATCGCTGCGAGGCGGTCAACATCACCGACACCGACAAGGCCGTCAGCATGTTGCATACCCTGGGCTACCGGCAGGTGTTGAACATTGAAAAACGGCGCAGCATCTATTTTGTCGGCCCCTTCCACGTCACCCTGGATCATCTGGAAGGACTCGGTGACTTCGCCGAGCTGGCCATCATGACCGATGACGAGACCGCACTGCCCGAATATCGCCAGCAGTTGCAGGCGCTGGCGACACAACTCGGCCTCTCCCCTGCCCAGCTGGAACACAGCTCCTATCGCACATTGTGCGAACAAGTCACCACTCAACCGGAGAACACATTGCCATGATCGACAAACTCGCCTGGTTGACCTTCAAGGAGGGTCAGCTGCTTTGCGCCCGTTCCCACGGCAAATCCATCTACTACATCCCGGGCGGCAAGCGCGAACCGGGAGAGAGCGATGAAGCGGCGCTTGTTCGCGAAATTGAAGAGGAGCTGGCCGTCACCCTGCAACCGGACACATTGCGCTTTGCCTGCGAGTTCAGTGCCCAGGCCGACGGCAAGCCGGCCGGGGTCGAAGTCAGGCTACGCTGCTACACGGGCGAGGCCAGGGGCACCCCCACGGCATCGGCCGAAATCGCCGAGTTGCGCTGGCTCGACAGCCGCCACCTTGATGAGATCTCCCCCGTCTCCCGCCTGCTGTTTACCTGGCTGGCCGAGCAACATTTGATCCGCTGACAGCGTTTTACCGCGCGCCAACGCCCGAGAATGGGCGACGCGACACAGACCCGGAAAATAGCACCAAGGCATGGCGCCGATGGCTGATGCCAAACGGCGCCAGTTATGGATATGACCCGACGCGAGCCTGCAGGCTTGCCCCTTTTGACAAGGACGTGACATGAATATCGTTGAACTGGACAGCACGACAGGATCTGCCCCTGCCCTCATCACTTTGCTGCAAGATTGCGTGGCCAGCGGCGCCTCGGTGGGATTCCTGCCTCCCCTGAGTGAGGCACAGGGACACGCCTATTGGCAAGGGGTTGAGGAGGAGCTGGCGGCAGGCAAGCGCAAGTTGTGGGTTGCCCTCGAGGAAGGCCAGCCGGTCGGCGCCATCCAGCTGGCGCTTTGCAGCAAGGAGAACGGCCGGCACAGGGCCGAGGTGGAAAAGCTGATGGTGCACACCCATGCCCGTGGCAAGGGCATCGGCCGCGCCCTGATGCACACCATGGAACAAGGCGCCCGCGAGGCCAAGCGCAGTCTGCTGGTGCTCGATACCCGGGTCGGGGATGTGGCATCCCGCCTCTATCGCCAGTTGGGCTACCAGGAGGCGGGCCAGATCCCGGACTTTGCCCTCAGTGCCGACGGCAGCCTGGCGGCAACCCTCTTTTTCTACAAGTCACTCTGATCTTCCCTGCCGATATGGCAAATGTCCTTGCCGGTGAAGGGCATTTGCCATTGGATATCCCCCACTTTATCGGCCTGATGGTGCCAATGGCGCTGTATCTCAATAGGGAGCAAAAAGATGGCTTTCCCTGCAAATATTCAGAAGAGCATGGGGATGTGCAGATCGCCGCTCCGCAATTTGCCCGTCTGCCGCTGTTTACCATTGAAAATTTTTCGCTTTAAATGGCGCTCAAGTAAACCTTTCTGATGAGGGGGGAGCGTTGGCCAAAAACAGCTGTGACGTGAAGCCGAAAAAAACCACATTGCATGATGTGGCCAAGGTGGCTGGCGTATCGATCGCAACCATCAGTCGGGCACTGAACAACAAACCCGGGATCAGCGCAGAAAACCGCCAGAAGGTACTGGCGGTATGCCGGGAGCTGGGATTGCACCCGCCGAGCAAAAAGGCGCCAACCAATATCCCCTTGATGAGCATTGCACTCTCGCTTGGTCCCCATGAGGCCAAGTCCTCTCGCTATCTGGGAATGCTCTGGCCGGCACTTGCCACTGCCATCGATCACCTCAAATACCGTCTGGTACCAATCAGCTTTGAGGGGGAAAACCTTCCCGAAGTGGATGTGGTGGTCTTGCTCGGTATCACCCCTTGTGACCCTCGCATCTCGGCTTGCCGCCGACATCACCAGCCCTATGTCTGCATCGGTATGTCAGAAGGCTCATTTTGGGTGGCCCCCGATGACTTTCATGGCAGTCGCGCCGCCACTTCGCACCTAATAGGCAAAGGTCTCACGCACATTGGCTTTGTCACACCGACAACCTGTGGTGGCGGCTATCAACTCCGATATCAGGGCTACCTCTCCGTGATGGCCGGCCATGAATTGCCGATCCGCGAGTTGTGTACTGGCGCACTCCCTGTCGTGGACATCGCGGCCTATCGCCACTTCATGCAACTGCCAACCACACAATTGGAAACATATCAGGGGTTTGTCTGTGCCTGCGATGAGACTGCGATCGGCGTGATCACCGCCTTGCAAGATCGCGGGTATGGGGTGCCAAAGCAGTTTGCCGTGGTTGGTTATGATGGTTTACCTGGACTGGCTGACGAACTGACGACCATTGAGCAGGATATGACCAAACTGGCTGAACGGACGGCGGCACTTATCGATTTGGCCATTGCAGGGGAACCGCCGGTTGGCGCCCTGGTATCCGTCACCTTCAAACAGGGACAAACCAGCTAGTCACCAGGCTGAGCCCAGCGCCTCCCCCAACTCTGATCTCGGCTGCATCTGAAGCAAGCTGGCTTCACGCCATTCACCTTGCTCATCCAATCCGTTGCAGATACGGATCACTGGAGCCATCCCGTCCTCTTCCTACCGACTTGTTACCGGCTTGCCGCCATATTTCTCTGGATGGCCGAGTGAACTCTCACTCACCAGCAAGGCTGCCATGCATAACCTCATCGGCAGGGACGAAAACGGCATGAATCGCATTTTAGAGTGATTGGCGTCGCATATTTTTGCGTAAAAAAACGAAAATAAATTTTATGGGATCCTGACAAGGTAAAAACCATCTCCCTGCTGGCATCGTTGACGTAATAAAAGGAGATTTTTACGTCATGACCTGTTTCTCGACTATGTTTCTCAATTTTTCAAATCAGGGAGGCGGTGAGAATGAACAAGTCAACGTTGGGGTCGCTGTTACTATCATGCTGGACCGCCTTGCCAATAGCGGCAAATACCACTGAGGTGACCATTGCCGGATGGGGTGGTAACGATGTCGTGGTTGTCAACAAATTAGTCAGTGAAGTCATGGTCGATGAACTCAAACGCGCAGGTATCACGGTCAAATATCTGCCTATTGAAGGCGACTTCTCTCAATATATTATCAACTCACTATCGGCCAATACGGCACCGGATGCATTTTATATTGATACGGTATTTGCCACGCCACTGATCAATTCTGGCAAGGTCGCTGCAATCGGCCCCTCACTCAAAATACTGTCCGAATCTATTATTCCAAACTTGAACCAGGCCTTCAGCGCAGGGAAACTGTACGGTATCGCCAAAGACTTCAACACCCTTGCCTTGCTATACAACAAAGATGTCTTTGATGATGCCAAAGTAGCCTATCCCACGGATGACGATAATTGGGATCAGTTACGTGAAAAATTACTTGCCGTCCAGGCCGCACTAGGAACAGAAGTATCAGGCATCTGTATTATTCCTGATTATAACCGCTTCGCCCCTTTTGCCTTGGCAACAGGTTGGAAACCTTTCAATGAAAAAGGCAAAACCATTCTGGATGCCAATTTCGAACGGGCCTTTACGTTTTATACTGGTTTGGTAACCAAAGATAAGGTTGGCATTTTATCAACCGACCTGGGGCAAATCTGGAGCGGTGGCTGTTTCGCTACTGAAAAAACGGCCATTACCTTTGAAGGCAACTGGATCAGTGGTTATCTCCGTGACAATGCGAACAACCTCCTCTATGGCACCACCCTGATGCCAAAAGACCCGGTCTCAGGTCAGCGCGGCAATCTGCTCTTTAGCGTCGCCTGGGGGCTCAATGCCAACAGCAAAAACATGGCGGCAACTGAAAAAGCGGTGCAAATCCTGACCAGTAAAAAGGCCCAGGAGTGGGTCCTGGATTCAGGTCTGGCCCTACCAAGCCGTCAAGATCTGGCCAACTCGCCTTATTTCTCCAAAACCGACCCATCCAATCAACTCGCCAAAAAAATCTTTGATGGTGCCAGTCGCGGTCATATAGAGCCTTACGCCTTCGATGAGTATGGTTTGGCGTGGTCAACACCCATCAATGAAGCGCTGACGGCCGTACTGTTGGGTCCGATGGAGCCAGCGCAGGCGATTAAAATCGCCCAACAAAAATACGATGCGATGGCTGAAAAAAGGAGCATGAAGTGAATTCGCTCAAACGGAATCAACAGATCTATGGATGGCTTCTGATAGGACCTTTCTTGCTGACACTGGTCATTTTCTTTTTATACGCGCTCATTCGCACCCTCTATTTCAGCTTCACCGAATATGACTTGTTCAATGAAGCAGTCTTGATTGGACTTGCCAACTTCAAAAATCTATTGAGTGATAATCTGTTTTTAACCGCGTTATCAAATACAATCTGGTTTTCATTATTTGTTACTGTTGTACAAACAGTGCTTGCATTGTCTCTTGCCATTTTGGTGAACTACAAGGTTCATGGACAAATCTTTTTCAAGGTCGCTTTCTATTTACCCTGCGTATTATCAAGCGCGGCTGTCACCATTATTTTCATCTGGATATATCAAAAGAAAGGTTTTCTCAACGGACTTATCAGTGACATCTTCAGCTATGCCCCATACATAGTGACCTTCCTCCTCTGTGCGATCATTATTCAGTTGATGCTGGTAATGCGTGATCGCAGACGTGGCTTACCCGCCGGTATATGTGAACCTGCGTGGGCTTTTTTAGCCTGCCTCATTGCGGCTATGGTTACATTAACCCTCGCTGGCTTTGGCCTCATGAGTGAAACGAAACAGATTATTGAAATAAACTGGCTGAACACTCATGAAAAAATCGGACCAATGCCGCTGACCTTGTGGGCGATTGTCATCCAAAATATCTACACGACTATCCCCACTTTCATGTTGCTATTTCTTGCCGGGCTGCAAGGCATTCCTGACGAATTATATGAAGCAGCCTATATCGATGGTGCCAATAAATTTCAACAGCATTGGTACATCACGATTCCACAAATAGCACCTGTGACTTTCGTGGTCATCACCTTCAGTATCATCGGTACCTTGCAGATGTTTGATCAAGTAGCACTGATGGGTACCTCTGCCCCCATTGCCCCCCTCGAATCGCGGATCACCATGGCCTATTACGTCTATCACAATACCTTCCCGCCAGGGGAGACACCGCAAATCGGCATGGCCAGCGCTGCCGCCACGGTATTGGCGCTGCTGACACTGGTCGTGGTCTATTTGCAAAAGACCTTCGGTGTAAAGGAGAAGGTAAATGCCTGATTGGGATGTGGCACAAAACAACGACAAAATCGATGCCGCCAACAGGGCGCAGATTGCCCAATTTCATGCCCGACGTCGTTGGGCCAAGGTCGCTTGGGTCTATGGGATCCTGTTGATGGTCGCGACCTTGATGTTGGGAACCTTCGTGGTGGCCTTCCTCGCCAGCCTCAAAGATGATTCGCTGGAGCAGCCATTTCACTTCAACTTTGCCCAAGTCCAGCCCGCTAACTGGATGGCCGCTTATCAATTGGGAAGAGATGGGGCCCAGGCACCCTTCTTTGGTGGCTTTGCTCCTGGCGCCGACATCAAGTTCACCGTGACCTATGCCGCCAAAATCGGGACACCGTTAACGGAACCTCAAATCGAAGTACCACGCCGCCGCCCTGGCGCCGGCATGGCTGCCGTGACTGCCAAAGATTTTGCCGCCGACTATGCCATCTTCAGTTCGCCACAACTGATAGACAACCAACGCCGAGTCAAATTTATCCAGCGCCGCGGCCAAATAGATACCAGTACAGAGGGCAATAGCAAGACTTGGGCGTTTACTATCAAATATCGGGGTCATGGTCCCGAGATAGCTACCCTCCCCCTGAATATCAGAGCCCCAGTTTCTCAGGTGTTGATCGACAGCACCCTGGCTCCGAGCCGCATGGAACGTCGCGGGCGGATCGCGGTCTGGGATAATGTGGCTCCCGGCGTGATTGGCTATGTATTTCGCTCTTATGTGCGGGTCATCACTGAATCTGTGAGTCTTGATACCGGCAAGAGCCTGTTTATGAGCTGGACCCTCAACTCATTCCTGATTGCGTTCGGGAAAGTGCTGTTGACCCTGTTTTTTGCCTGCACTGCGGGTTATGCCCTGGCTCGTCTCAAATTCACCGGGGCGCGCGCCATATTCGCCTTCATGCTATTGAGCACCATGCTCCCCGGGCAGGTTACTTTCATTTCCAACTACTTGATTTACAACAATATAGGCTTGCTCAACACCCCATGGGCAGTCATCACGGCAGTGGTGGCATCTGTGCAGGTGCTGATAATGAAACAGTTTTTTGAAAGTATTCCAAAAGAGCTTGAAGAGGCCGCAATTATTGATGGTGCGAGTCCCTTTATTATCTTGTGGAAAATTTTTATCCCGCTCGCAAAACCAGCCATATTGGCCGTCACCATTTTAGGATTCCAAGGGGCATGGAATGATTTCTTCTGGCCCCTGGTCGTGATTAACAGTCCGCCAGAAGCCTTTACCCTTCCCGTTGGTTTGCTCAGCCTGCGCAACTCCTATGGTGCAGTGGGTGATTGGGAATCCATTCTTGCGGGAGCATTTCTCTCAACTATTCCCATATTGGTCGTGTTTATCATTTTTCAGCGTCACTTCGTCGGCAACGCAATGTCTTCCGCAGTAAAAGGTTAGGATGAGGATTCTCCATCATGTTCATGCGCTACGATGCCGGGCAAGCAGAACTGAAAAATTGGGTTATTGAAGAGACACAGTTCAAGCCCGCTTATCAGGGGAAATGCGAAGTGGTCATGAGCCAAGGTAATGGCTATATGAGCGCACGCAGTGCCACAGAAGAAAAGTATGTCGGCCAGACGCGCAATTTCTTTGTTGCAGGCACCTTCAACAAGTTTGACCAAGCAGAAGTTACCGAACTGCCAAATGCCACCGATATGAGTGCCATTGAAATATTTATCGATGGTGAGCGGTTTCATCTTGAACAAGGCAAGGTTGCTAATTACTCCCGACGCCTCAATGTAAAAAACGGTGAACTCATTCGTGACTTTACCTGGACCAGCCCAGGCAATAAGCGCTTTCACCTGTGCTTTCGTCGCTTTATCTCCATGGTGGATCTGCATCTGATAGCGTTTTCCGTGCACATCGAGGCCATCGATAGCGACGCCGAGGTGGAGATCCATTCAGGGATTGATGCCCAGCTCACCAACTCGGGGGCACAACACTTCCACGAAGGCGAAAAGCGCTTCTATGACAAGCGCTATGTCGAACTGCTGCAACGCACCACCGAAAGCGGCATCGACTTTGTGTTTGTCACTACCCATCGCTATGAACTCAACGGTCGCGAGCTTGAGCTGACTCCAACACTCGTCATGGCACGCCGCAAGGTGTGGACCGGCATCAGATGCGAGTTAAAGGCGGGTGACACCTTTGGCCTCGACAAGCTGGGGGTTGTGCACACCTCCCGTGACAAGGAGTTCGATACGCCAGATTATAAGTTGCAAGCCCTGCGCGATCACACCTTGGCCCATCTCAAAACGTGCGCGAAACAGCGCTTCGATGTCCTGCTCGCGGCCAGTGCGAACGAATGGGCAAAACGCTGGAACAGCATGGATATCACCATTGTCGGACCTGATGTTGACCAACTGGCGATACGCTTTGCCCTGTATCAGCTAAACATCTTCTGCCCGATGCATGACACCCGTTTCAGCATAGGGGCCAAGGGACTCTCTGGTGAGGGGTACAAGGGGCACACTTTCTGGGATACAGAAGTGTTTATGCTGCCATTTTTCACCTACACCATGCCCGACGTTGCCCGTGGTCTACTGACGTATCGCTACCGAACGCTGCCTGAGGGGCGTAAAAAAGCCCGCGCCAATGGCTATCTGGGCGTGCAGTTCCCGTGGGAATCAGCCCTGACGGGTGAGGAGGTCACCCCTATATGGGGGGCGGTAGACATAATAACTGGTCAATCCACCAAAATATGGTCGGGATTTACTGAACAACATATCACCTGTGATATCGCCAATGCCGTGTGGCAATATTACCAGCTCTCCGGCGATCAGCTATTCATGGATGAGATGGGTTATGAAATTATATTCGATACTGCTACTTTCTGGTGCAGCCGCCTCGACTGGCTAGAAGATCGCAATATGTGGGGCATCTGTAACGTCATCGGGCCGGATGAGTACAAAGAGCATGTTGATAATAATGCTTTTACCAATTATATGGCGGCAGAGAATATCCGATTGGCAATCCGCTGCTACGATACACTGTCAATGGATAACCCGGTGCTGCTGGCCAAGCTCAATGCCAATCTGACTCTCGACCCTACTCTTTGGCGAAAACGAGTCGATAATATCTATCTTCCCCAACCACGAACGGAAGACAAGGTCATTGCGCAAGATGATACCTACCTGCAAAAAGCGATCATCGATCTGACCAAATACAAGCAACAGCCATTTGTCGGAGGCCTTTTTCAGGACTATAGCCTGGATCAAGTGAACCAGATTCAAGTTTCCAAGCAGGCCGACATCATGATGCTGTTTTTCCTGCTGGGGTCCATGTTTGACCTGGAAACCAAATTGGCCAACTGGAATTATTATGAACCAAAGACCCTGCATGACTCTTCCCTGAGTCTCTCAACCCATTGCGTACTGGCTGCCGACATGGGTCACACAGAATACGCCTACCAACTGTTTCGCCAGGCGGCCACCATTGATCTTGGCCAAAACATGAAAAGTTCCGATCACGGTATTCATGCTGCTTCCATGGGGGGAACCTGGCAATGCGTAGTATTCGGCTTTGGCGGAGTCCGTTTGCTGGATGACAAGTTGTGCATCAAACCAAATTTACCCAGAGAGTGGCAACAAATTAACTTCCCGCTGTTTTATAAAGGTCAACGTTTGGAAATAAGCGAGGATCATAAAACTATCTCTATTCGCCGCCAACCCGGCAATTCCCTCTCCATTGAAATAGCCGGTCAAGACCGCACTATTGACAGCACTGAGGTAATATTCCATGTGTAAGGCATTTATTTTTGATCTGGATGGCGTCATCACCGATACGGCTGAATTGCACTTTCAAGCTTGGTTGCGTATGGCAAATGAAGAGGGTTATTACTTCGATCGCAAGATCAATGAGCAACTGCGGGGCGTTTCTCGCCGGACATCGCTATCCATTATTCTGGCTGGTACCAAACTCTCTGAAATACAGACGACCGTTTTGATGGCTCGCAAGAATAAATATTACCTGGAGCAATTGGAAAGTCTTTCTGAAAAAGACATTTTACCAGGTATTCGTTCGTTATTGCTGGAACTAAACGCACGAGGAATTAAAGTCGCAGTGGCTTCCGCGAGCAAGAATGCGCGCTACGTTCTATATCAGTTGGGCCTCATTCCGCTATTCGATGCTATTTGTGACGGTTGGTCTGTAGTTCGCAGCAAACCAGAGCCAGACATTTTTATTTATGCGGCTGGACAATTGAGAGTCAATACCTGTGATTGCATTGCTATGGAAGATGCCGAGGCTGGTATTCATGCAGCCAGAGCTGCCGGTATGCAGGTTGTGGGGATAGGTCCGAGTGCGCGAGTTGGCCAAGCCGACTGGCATTTTAATGACACAGCAACATTTGACCTTACCACTGTGCTCGAAAACGCGGAGCCAAATATGATGCTGGGATAATTCAACCGTTCGATAACCATAAGGATAAAGATATGGCCAAGCTGGAACTAAGCAATATCAATAAGATTTATCCTGACGGCACCCATGTCATCAAGGATGCAAATCTGACTATCGAGGAGGGTCAATTCACTGTATTTGTTGGTCCTTCCGGTTGTGGCAAATCAACCATGCTACGCATGATTGCCGGGCTGGAGGAGATAAGTTCCGGACATATGAGCCTTGATGGAGCAACAATCAATGATCTGTCACCCACTGCTCGTGGCATTGGCATGGTTTTCCAATCCTATGCGCTCTACCCTCATATGACAGTTTATGAAAATATTGCCTTTGGTCTAAGGATGGCAAAGAGCGGCCGTGAGCAAATTCAAACCCGAGTCAAGCGTGTTGCCGATATGCTGGAGCTCAGCAGTTTGCTCAAACAGCGGCCCAGTCAATTATCGGGTGGACAACGTCAGCGAGTTGCCATTGGTCGGGCAATTGCCCGGGACCCCAGACTCTTTTTATTAGATGAGCCTTTGTCCAATCTTGATGCATCACTGCGAGTACGGATGCGGCGACAGTTGTCCGAATATCATAAAAAATTCAATTCAACCATTATTTATGTTACCCACGACCAAGTCGAGGCGATGACACTGGCAGATAGAATAGTGGTACTGAATGAAGGAGTGATTGAGCAAGTCGGCTCACCATTGGATATCTACTATTTCCCACAGACGTTATTTGTGGCTGGGTTTATCGGCTCACCAAAAATGAATTTATTGCCCGCAACTCTCAACGCGACCCGACCCGGTAAAGCTAGCGTTGTGGTAGGTAATCATTCATTCGACGTTGATGTAGACCTTGGATTATCCACTGCTACTACAGGGGCCATGATGACATTGGGAATTCGCCCGGAGGATATTCATATTGATGATCACGGAGTGACTACCATGATTGAAGGTATAGAGCGACTGGGAACAGAGTCACTGATTTATACTCGCTTGGAAAGGAGTGATCATAAACTGCTGATCCGTGTGCCTGGTACCGTTCAACATTCAGTCAATCAGAACCTGAAAATTCAAATCTCTGCAGAAAAATGTCATTTATTCAATAATAAAGGTATCGCATTTAAAAGATGCTTGAGCATGACACAGCCGATCACGCCGGGGGGGCGAGTATGAGTTGATTCTTGGTTATTCAGTTATCCTCCAGATTAAATAATCTGGCATAACCTATTATTACAGGCCACTTTGTTGTTACCACAACTTGCATATTGACACACCAATAAAATCAATACTTAAAAAACGTTCAGGCTAGTTTGATACTCAGGAGCAAATCGATGAATTATTTCACTTATGCTATTTTTGGCATTACTGGCTTACTATTTTATAACCAAGCGATAGCGGGTACAGATAAAACTACCCGAGATAACAAATTAAAATCTCAAATAGAAGCGCTTAAACGTGAATACTCCATTGCCGAGTTAATGTCTGCCTTGGGAGAAAAACCAGAATCAGATTCCAGCTTCCACGGTTCACTTGGCTCCAACGTTGAAGTGGAACATATAGAGCGAGAGGATGGCGTTACCGAAGGAAAAGTCAAAATAACGTTAGCCCAAGGTAATTTCCGTCATGATGATCTGCCTGGTTGGGATGTAGGATTTTATTCTGGCCGAGAAGAGCTATATAGTGGTCCCCTAACGCATGCAGATTATAACCGTGGTGTTAATTCTATTAATGAAATTTACGCCAATCGTGCTTATAACACAGATGATGGCTATTATGGCTGGGGAGTGAAATTAGCACAAGAGAGTCTGGACAAACGAACAATGCCAGAGGTTAAAATTTTCGGTGGTTATAACATTAGTGATAATCTTACTTTTAATGGTTATGGACTTTATCAAATTCAGTATAAGCGAAATACCGGTGATTTTTCTTACTGGGAAATTGAACCAGGCCTTGCCTATAAACTATCAGAGCACAGTGGCATATGGCTTAATTTTCGCTATCAAGAGGGATTATGGTCACCAAAGGCTGGTGACCAGGAAAATGAAACTGAGTGGTTTATTAAACCTGGTGTATTTTATAACTGGGGGGAATTGAGCGCTTCATTATGGGGAGAGTTTGGTGAATTTAAAAAGGACAATAATACAAACGGTAATAAAATATGGCGTGAAAAATATGCCAAGTATGGTTTATCAACCAATCTAAAGTTAAATAGAAATTGGAGCTTATTTGGTGAATTTAGCTACAAAAATATCTCTTTTGATAATTATGGTGACAACCGGCGTTTCGGTGGTTATATCCCGTTGTTGATCATGGGGGTTAATTACAACTTCTAAATTCAAGCTGGCAGCCGCACAAATTGACTGATTGATCCAAATGACGAGTTTCCCCAGCTTCTCGTCTGATGAGTATCGCTACCCACTACGCGCCAAAAAGCTGCTTGCCCCATCAGGGGGATGCACTGTCTTGAGAAGGCGGCATGCCTGTCCAGTTAATTGACTTGATTATCCGAGCCCAGGTCACTGCGCTCACACAGGCCTCACCGCCATCCCAACACTCTTCCTTACGCCAGTCGTTCGGCACGGGCCTGGATAACCGGCTCGGCAAAGGCGCCTTGCGCCGCAATGAGTTGCAACTCATAGGCATCGGCCCGCCAGGTCTCCTGCAGCACTCGATCCACCGCCGCATTGGTACGTTCAAAGGCACTCACCGCATCAAACCCTGCCTGCAGATTGGCCAGCATCAGGGCACTGATAAGATCGCCGACACCGACCGGCTGGCGAGCAAACTCATAGAGCGGACGGGCGATGAGGTAATCCCCCTCGGGAGTGGCCAGCAGCATCTCGAAGCGGCCGGGGTCTTGGGCTGCCCGTCCCAGATGCTTAACCAGCACCATGTTCACGCCCCGGGCCAGCAACCGATGGGCAGCGGCACGGGTCTGGGCCAGATCCGTCAGATGGGTGTCGCACAGGGTCTCCAGCTCCAGCAGATTGGGGGCCATGATGTCGGCGACCGGCAATGCCTGTTCGGTGAGAAAACGGGTAACACCGGGGGCGACAATACATCCCTTCTCCGGATGGCCCATCACGGGATCGCAGAAATAGATGGCATTTGGATTGGCGGCTTTGACGGCCCGAACCACTGTCAGGATCTCATCCCCCTGCTCGGCCGATCCCAGATAGCCGCTCAGTACGGCGTCGCAGCGGCTTAGCACCTCGATATTGCCAAGCCCCTCGATCAGGGCGCTGATATGGCCGGCAGGCATCGCCATCCCCTGCCACCCCTGGGCATATTGGGTGTGGTTGGAAAATTGCACCGTGTTGATGGGCCACACCTCCATGCCAAGACGACGCATGGGAAACACGGCGGCGCTGTTGCCGGCACAGCCAAACACCACATGGGACTGGATTGAGAGAATGCGTTTCATCGACACCACCACACAGAAGAGCCAGGAGAAAAAGCAATATATCGGATGAAGAGAGTGACGCACCACCACTCTCTGGCACGAACAACAAGAAAAATCGTCAACTGCAGACGAATTGACCAATTTAGCGCTTGCCAAGCGACATTCTGTAACGCTGCCTCGTGTTAACAGGCATTGAGTTGGGGAATGTCATCTCTTGTTTGATGGCATATACGAGCAAAATATCGCCACTGAATTTCAACGCTCCGCTCAAAGTTGTCTGCCAGCATGATGCCAGCTGGTGCCCACTTGTCGGCCCCGCCAAAACGGGGCAGATCAGAGCCTGCCCGCTATGAGGCGCAGGACGCGTTGAAGTGATAGACCCAGCCTTCGTCGCGGGCCATCCCTACGGGTGGCATCACCAGAGGTGGCAATTGGCTCACCCTGCCAGCGGCGGCATATTGTAGCGCCATCAGGGCGCACAGGGCGGCGTCGTAACGATCTGTGCCTGCTACCACCCCCTCTGGCAGCAAGGCGGCCAGTTCGGGGCGCGCTGTCGAGGCCTTTCCTCCCTGTTTGGCCAGGGCCGGATAGACTTCCAGCACGGCGCGCTCGGCCCGCGCCTGCACCTTGGGAACCAGTTGCAGATCCGCGAGGTGGGGAAGCATGGAGAGGGCCAGGGTCGCGTTGTTGCCCAGGCGGTCGAAGGTGGCCGAGAGGGGCTTCTTGCCATACTGCTGGTGCAGCCAGCGCTCGCAGTCACGATAGGCGTAGGGGTTGTCTATTTCCCGCTCCGGCACGGCGCAGGAGAGCGGCTTGCCGGCAAGCAGATCTCCCAGCGCACGCGGGAAGGCGAGCGGCGCATCGATGCCAAGGGCTAAGTGCGAACAGGCCTCCACCTGCATCAGGGTCAGCTCGTTTTGCAGGGCCGGACGCAGCAAGGAAGCAAGATCCGGCGCCACCCGCGAGCTCAGGCGAAACAGCGGCGAGACCCCCAGCCAGTGCAGGGTGTCGCTTTGCGACCGCCATCCCACCACGGCGACCGCCTGGGCGCTGCCCTGCCAGCCGCGCACATCCCAGCCAATTCCGATTGCGTTCATCTGCCCTGCCGTCATCTGTTACCTCTTCACCTGTCGCGGGTTCAAGGGGCACAGGGTAATCAGCGCCGGCCCTTAACGCAAAACGGATTGTGCCGTCAGAAGGATTTCTGGAAATTCACCAGTGGCAGAATGGGGAATACGCCATTCTCGGCATAGTTGGCCAACCCGATCTGCAACCCATCAAGATGCTTGGTCGCATTGACAAAGCCAATCTGGAAGGTGGTACGTTCGGCATAATTGATGAAGCCGATGTTGGCCAGCGCATTGCCCCGGGCTATGTTGACTCCCCCCCAGTTGAGCCCCTTCACATTGTTGGTCAGGTTGACGAACCCCAGGTTGACGCCGGTATCCTGCCCGTCATGCCAGTTGACCGCGTTGATGGCCACCCCGCCAAACTGGTGGCGCACCCGCCCGGCCCCAAGAAAGACCCCGAGCTGCAAACCGGTAAACTGATCCACGTCGGAGAGGGCGAAGATCGGCAAGTCAATCCCCTTCACTTGCCCGGTACGGCCATAGAGAAAAGAGGCTCTCCCCCCTTCCACCTGATGGGACGCAGGCAGATTGACGCCAGGCAGGGAAAATTGCACCGGCGTACTGGCCTGGGCCACGCCACACAGGGTCAGTGCACCACAGGCGAGCAATACGCGAGAAAAAGTCATGGGTCGTTCCTTGAGTCATTTGAATAGTGTGAGGATCCTAACAACAAGCACAAATCAGCGCATACCGGGTCTGACGGGTTGCGTCATCTTGCGTCCGATCAGGCGCGCTTCCATGAGCAGGACCACATATTTGAGGCCACTTTTTCCATCGTGAGGCCGCCCTTCCCTTTCCTTGCCTGCCTGAACTGCCTAAAATGGCCGCCCTGCTGTTTCGGCATTCATCCATCTAGAGGATTTCCCATGGAAACGTTTCTGCTCGAAGGTCACCCCTTCGTTGCCTTGTGTGATCTGATCAAGCATCAGGGCTGGGCCGATTGCGGCGGCGCCGCCAAGGCGCTTATCGCCGAAGGTCTGGTGGAAGTGGACGGTCAGGTTGAAACCCGCAAGCGCTGCAAGATAGTGGCCGAGCAGGTGGTCAACTTCAACGGCATGAAGGTGGTGGTCAAAGAGGGAATGAGCCCGCAAATCGGCTGATCCCCGCCTTTGATGGAAGAGGTACTCCCTCTTCCTTGAACTTAGCTGGCCCTGATCGACAGGGTCAGCACGAAGCGCGCCATCGCCTCATCCCCGTTTAGCGACGGGCAGGTGGCCACCACCCGGATGGGGCGGTTGATGCGCTGACCACTCGCCAGCGACTCGTCAATCATGGCATCGATCTCCTCCCCCGCTGCGCAGTCAAATTGCACGTCCCCTTCCGGGCGCTTCAAAAACTCCCCCTGTACATCCTTGAAGGCAAAGTGCACCTTTTTGCGCCGCTGCCGCCCCTTCTCCATCACCAGCAGCCCCCCCACCAGATCGGCGCCGGTCGCCAGCGCCCCGAAATACATGCTGCCGAGGTGATTGCGGGTACGCCAGCCCAGCGGGATACGAACGCGCAGCGCCCGCGCGTCCATCTGTTCGATGACGGGGGCACAAAATCCGATGACGGGAATATAGCGCCAGGCAAACAGCCGCAGCGACAGGTTGGCTTTCAAACGTTGCAAGTCCATATGCAAACTGATCCGATGAGTTGATGTAAACAACATGTTGCCAGCATGGCTCGCCGGATTCAAGGCAACTGCGGCCACCTGCTATTCGCGGGGCGCTCTCACCGCCACCTGCCGCGGCTTCTGCTCGGGCAGCAGGCTCGCCATCTCGGCCAGGATGTAGTCGATGAAGAGGCGCGCCGCGTAGGAGAGCCCCTTCTTGCCGGGATAGACCAGCCAGATGTTGTCCAGGGTGGTTTCATATTCCGGCAGCAGATCGATAAGCTCGCCGCTCTCGACGAACGACTTGACGATGATCTCCGGCAAGATGCCGATACCATCCCCCTGAAAGACCGCATGACGGATGTAATAGGAGCTGTTCGAGATCACCCTGCTGTGGATCACCACCTCGCCCCGATTGAAGATCAGCCGGTTGTCCAGCTGGCCATCCAGCAGTCGCAGGGTCAGCACATTGTGCTGGTGCAGATCCTCGAGGGACTCGGGCCTGCCGTGCCGCGCTATATAGTGGGGGGTTGCATAGAGCTTGCGGGTGAAGGGCATGATGGGCCTGGCGACGAAGCTGCCATCGTTCACCACGCCGATATGGATGCTGGCATCCAGACCGTAATTGAAGATATCCCGGTAGCCGACACTGCTCAGATGCAGCTCTATGTTGATCTTGGGGTATTTCTCCAAAAAGCGCTTGAGCAGATCGTGGATGAAGATGTCGGATTCATTGAGCAGGCCAATCTTGATGTTGCCGGTGGGCTCGTGACTCTGGGTCCGGATCTGCTCATGAGTGTGATCCAGCATGGGGATGATGTTTTGCAAGCTGTTGTAATACTCCAGCCCCACCGAGGTCATAGTCAACCGGCGGGTCGTGCGGGTCAGCAGCTTCACATTCAGCTCGTCCTCAAGATCCTTTATCCGCCGGCTCACGTTGGAGCGCGGAATATTCAGCGCATCGGCGGCACTGGTAAAGCCCCCCAGCTCCACTACTGACAAAAACAGTTTGAGATCGTCGATCTTCATCTCGGCCCCCGCCTCTTCATCCAGCCCCGCAACACGTCGGCTGCATCCCTTATCTCTTCATTGTCACGAAAATTGAGACAGTGATGATAATTTCGCCCTGATTATCTCACTAATTGGATTCGATAACATATATCCATCACACCTGAATAACTGGATTTTCCCCATGCAATACCCCCTGTTTTCCCCTCCTTGCCTCTCGGTACTCATACTGGGAAGCTTGCTCGCCGGCTGCGGCACCGACACGGCCACCGAAGTGGTCAAGCCGCCGCGGCCGGTGAATGCCATGCAGCTCTCCGACAGCAAGAGCCTCTACAGCCTGAAGTTCAGCGGCGAGATCAAGTCGCACCAGAATGCCAACCTCGCGTTTCGTGTGCCGGGCACCCTGGAGCAGATCCTGGTCAAGGAGGGAGACAGGGTCAGTGAAGGACAGGTGATCGCACGCCTCGACCCCCATGATTTCCGGGTTCAGCGAGATGCCATCAAGGCCCAGCTTGGCGAGGCGAAAGCCGCCTACAAGCTGGCAATCGTCGAACTGAGCCGCACCCGCCAGGCCGTGCAGGACAGAGCCATGGCCAGCATCAACCTGGAGCGCGCCACCAGCGCCAAGAATCAGGCCAATGCCCGGGTCCAGATGCTGCAGCAATCCCTCAAGCAAGCCGAAGACGCTCTCGCCTACAGCGAGTTGAAGGCGCCGTTTGACGGGATCATCGGCCAGCGCTCTATCGAGGAACACGAACAAACCTCGCCGGGTCAGCCTGTCTTCTCCCTGCACCAGCCGACCGCGCTCGATGCCGTGGTCGACGTACCGGAACAGCAGATCGGCCAGATGAGAAGCGGGATGCAGGCCAATGTAACCTGGTATCGCCAAGAGGCCAGCGTCAAAGCAGTCAGCACCGAGATCGCCAGCCTGCCGGATCCCCTCAAGCGCACCTACAAGGTGACCTTCAAGTTGCTGGATAACTCGCCCGAGCTGGTGCCCGGCAAATCCATCAACGTCGAGCTGGCCCTGCCCGCCAGCGAGCGCATCTATTGCCTGCCCGCCACGGCTATCAAGAGCCTGGGTGGACAACCCCAGGTGGTGGCCATCAAGGCCGCGGCGGCCACCCACGTGCCCGTCACCATCGTCAGCCAGCGCCACGACACCCTCTGTGTGGAGGGCGAACTCAACGCGGGCGATCAGATCGTCACCGCCGGCAGCGCCCTGCTCAAAGAGGGTCAGGCCATCGCCGTCATCAACCAGGTGGATGGGCAGTCATGAATCTCTCATTGTTCGCCATCCGGCAAAAGACCTTCGTCATCTTCTTTGCCACCCTCTGCGCCATCGCAGGGGTCTACTCCTATTTCGATCTCGGCAAGCTGGAAGACCCCTCCTTCACGGTGAAGAGCGCCGTCGTCGTCACCCTCTATCCGGGCGCTACCGCCCAGGAGGTCGAACAGCTGGTCACCGACAAGATAGAGACCAAGATCCAGGAGATGGGGTCGCTATGGAAACTCAGATCCCTCTCCCGTCCCGGCAGCTCGATGATCTTCGTCGATCTGCAGGAGAAATACGGCACCGACGAGCTGCCCCAGCAGTGGGACTTGCTGCGCCGCAAGATCCAGGACGTCAAGCTGGAGCTGCCCGTCCAGGCCCAGGTCAGCATAGTGCAGGACGAGTTCTCCGAGGTGTATGGCATGCTGTTCGCCGTCTATGGCGATGACATTCCCATGCACCAGCTGAAAGATCAGGCCCGTGAACTGCAGCGCAGGATCAAGGCGGTGCCCGGGGTCAAGAAAGTGCAACTGCATGGGGTCAACGAACAGGTAGTCAACATCGACGTCTCCGATGAGCGCCTGGCCGAGAGCCACATCTCCTTGGCGGAGCTTGTCACCCAGCTCAACAGCCAGAACGTCCCGGTGCAGACCGGCGACTATCACCTCGGCATCGAGAATCTGCGCGTCGCCCAGAGCGGCCAGTACCGTAACGTGGAGGATATCCGCAACCTGATGCTCACCACGGGGCAGCCCGGGGCCGGCACAGGCACCTTGCGCCTGGGGGACGTGGCCGATGTCTACCTCTCCTACCAGAGCCCGGCCCTGACCGAGAGTCGCTACAACGGCCAGCAGGCCATCACCCTCGCCGTCAGCCCCCAGGACGGGATCAACGTGGTCAGCATCGGCGACGAACTGACCCGGGTATTGCAGCAATTCGAGGCCGAGCAACCCCTTGGCACCGGGGTTGGCGTCATCGCCTACCAGCCCACCGAGGTGATGAAGTCCATCAACAACTTCGTGCTCAATCTGATCGAGAGCATCGTCATCGTGGTGGTGGTGCTGCTGGTCTTCATGGGCTGGCGCAGCGCCACCATCGTCGGGGCCAGCCTGTTGCTGACCATATTGTTCACCCTGGTCTACATGAACCTCACCGGGGTCGATCTGCAGCGCGTCTCTCTCGGCTCCTTCATCCTGGCGCTCGGGATGCTGGTCGACAATGCCATCGTCATCGTGGATCTGTTTGCCGCCAAGCTGCGCAAGGGAATAGAACGCACCACCGCCGTCAAGGAGTCGGTACAGGAGATGGCGTTGCCGCTCCTGGGGGCGACCGTGATCGCCTCCCTCGGGACCGCCCCCGTGCTGCTCTCCCAGACTGACTCGGCGGAGTTCTCCCTCTCCATCGTCCAGGTGTTGTGCAGCTCCCTGCTGCTCTCCTGGGTAGTCGCCATGGTAGTCACCCCGTTGATGTGCTGGGCCTTCATCAAGGCATCGAGCCAGGATGAGAGCAGCGCGCCCAAGAGCAAGGTGGCCCGCCTCTATCACCAGGCTGTCAACTGGACGGTGGAGAACCCCAAGAGCGCCCTTGCCCTGGTGTTGCCCCTGCTGCTGCTCACCGTGCTGAGCGCGCCCCTGCTCAAGGTCAACTTCATGCCGAGCTCGGATCGCAGCATTGTCTTTCTCGACTACTGGCTGCCGAGCGGCGGTCGCATCGACAACGTCTCCCAGGATATGAAGGTGATCGAACAGTGGCTGTTGCAGCAACCCGAGGTGGCGAGCATCTCCAGCTACATGGGCGAGAGCGCCCCCCGTTTCTCGGTGACCATAGAGCCGGAGCCGCTGGATCAGAGCTACGGCCAGATCCTGATCAACACCAAACAGTTTGACGACATAGCACCGCTGGTCGCCCGGGGCGATGCCTGGCTCGCAAGCCGCTTCCCCTATGCCGAACCCAGATTCCGCCCGCTCAAGCTGGCCACCAAGGACAAGTTCAGCATCGAGACTCGTTTCGAAGGGCCGGATCCCAAAGTGCTCAAACAACTCTCGGCACAGGCGCAAGCCATCATGCAGGCCCATCCCGACACCAAGTACATCCGTGATGACTGGCGTCAGGAGAGCAAGGTGATGACCCCCATCATCAACCAGGCAGCCGCGCGCCAGGCGGGCGTCACCCGGACCGATATCGCCCTGGCTATCAGCCGCGCCACCGAAGGAGTACAGATAGGCACCCTGCGCCATCAGGACGACATGATCCCCATCAAACTGCGAAGCGCCAACGGTTCCCTGGAAAACCTGGAGAGCCTGCCGGTACGATCCGTCCTCGGCCAGCACAGCGTACCGCTTGGCCAGGTCATCGACGGCATCGAGATCACCGGGGAAGAGAGCATGATCTGGCGCCGCAACCGGCTCCCGGCCATCACGGTGCAGGCCGACGTGAAGGGGGGAACCACAGCCTCCGAGGTGCGCAAGGAACTAGCCCCCCAGCTGGAGGCCATCAAACTGCCCGCCGGTTATGAGATGCACTGGGGCGGCGAGTACTACGACGAGAAGCGCTCCATCGACGATCTGATGGAGCAGAACCCTAAGGCGGCGGTGATGATGCTCATCATACTGGTGGCCCTGTTCAACGCCTATCGTCAGCCCATCATCATCTTTACCACGCTGCCGCTGGCATCGATTGGCATCATCTGGGCCTTGTTGCTCACTGACAAGCCATTCGGCTTCATGGCCATCGTCGGTATGATCTGCCTCTCGGGCATGATCATCAAAAACGGCATAGTGCTGCTCGATCAGATTGAGCTGGAACGGCGCAGTGGCCGCACCATCGCCGAGGCGGTCAAAGAGGCAACCCTCAACCGCACCATGGCGATCTCCATGGCGGCACTGACCACGGTGCTCGGCATGGTGCCGCTGTTGACCGACAGCCTGTTCGATCAGATGGCGGCCACCATCATTGGCGGTCTGGTCGCGGCCTCCGCGCTCTCGCTGTTCATCATGCCTGCGCTCTACATGCTCTTCTTCCGGGCGGAGCAACAAGCTGAAGCCACAGCCCATAAACAGATTACCGAAGAGGAAAACCGCCATGAATAAGCGCAGCATGGGCGCGATTGCGACCCTGATCATGCTGGGGGGCTGTGCCATGGCCCCCGATTACCAGCCCCCCGAGAGCCGCCTCAACAACGTCTATCTCAATCAGGGGGCCCAGGGCACCACGCCCCGGGGTAAACCCGGCCACACCTGGTGGGCCCAGTTCCACGACCCCCAACTCAACGACCTGGTGGCGAGGGCACAGCGCCAGAACATCACCCTGAAGATCGCAAGCCAACGCATTCAGGCGGCCCAGGCCTACCAGAGCGCCGTGGCGTCGTTCAAGGTACCAACCCTGACCCTGGGAGCCGGCTATGCCGACATCCGCCTGAGCGAAAACGAAGCGCTGATGGGACAGGTGGTGAGCGGCATCGCTCTGCCCCCGGCGCTCGGGGGAGGCACGGCCAAGCTGATGGACAGGGATCCCACCGAGACGTTTGTCGGGATAAATGCCGCCTGGGAGCTGGACCTGTTCGGTCGCATCGACAGCCTGAGCCAGGCCGCCGCCATTCGCGCCGAGCAGGCCGAGATCATGCGCCAGGGGCTCAACACCGCCATGACAGCCGATGTGATCAGCAACTACCTGCAATATCGCGGCGCCGAGGAGCGCATCGCCATCGCCACCAAGAACATGCGCGAGCAAGAGGAGACGCTGGCCATGGTCGAGTCATTGCAGCGCACCGGTTACGGCTCGGAACTTGATGTGGCCAATGCCCGCGCCGGCCTTGCCGCCGCCAAGGCCAGCATCCCCATGCTGGAGACGGCCAGGAGCGTGCACCTGAGCCGGCTTGCCGTGCTGCTGGGGGAGCCCGTCAGCCAGACCCGGGCCCGTTTCTCGCCTGCGCCCCTGCCGAGCATGAAGGCGCTGGTGCCAACCGGCCTGCCCGCGTCGCTCTTGACCCGTCGACCCGACATCGCCATCGCCGAGCGGGCCATCGCTGCCAAGAATCAGGAAGTGGGCGCGGCCATCGCCGACCGCTATCCCAAAGTGTTCCTGACCGGAGCCCCCGGTCTGGTCTCCGGCGAGACAGGCTCCCTGTTCGAATCGGGCTCGACCACCTGGGCCCTTGGCGCCGGTGTGTCGTGGAACCTGTTCGACGGCGGCCGCGGCGAGGCCATGGTCAAAATTCAGGAGGCGGGGCTGAAAGAGGCGGCGCTGGCCTACCAGAACCAGGTCAACAGCGCCTTCAACGAGGTGGAAACCACCCTGGTCGCCTACGGCAACAGCCTGCAATACAGCAAGCATCTGGGCGAAGCGAACCAACAGGCGCAAACCGCCCTCACCAAGGCCAAGGCCCTCTACCGGGCCGGTCTGGTCAACCACCTTTCGGTGCTGGACGCCGAGCGCCAGCAAAACAGCGTGCAGGATGCCGAAATCGTGGCCCGGCTTAACAGCGCCACCAATGTGGTCCTGCTGCACAAGGCCCTGGGGGGAGACTGGGAAGTTCCTCAACCTGCCCCGAGCCAAGGGTAAGAGCACACCCCAGAAACGACATCACCGGCCCATGGCCGGTGATGTCGTTTTCACTGCTTGCAATTGACCCGTGCTCAGGCCCGCTTCTCCTCGAGCCAGGCCCCCTGACTCTGCATCTCGAACAGCTGGGCATAGTGCCCCCCGAGCGCCATCAGCTCGCCATGGGTGCCCCTTTCGCTCACCTGACCACGAGAGAGCAGCAGGATCTCGTCCGCATCGACGATGGTGGAGAGGCGGTGGGCGATGGCGATGGTGGTGCGGCCACGGCGCGCCGCCGCGAGCGCCTGGGAAAGCGCCAGCTCGGTCTGGGAGTCCACGCTGGCGGTCGCCTCGTCCAGGATGAGGATGCGCGGATCCCCCACCAGGGCACGGGCAAACGAAAGCAGCTGGCGCTGACCGGCGGAGAGGTTCTTGCCCCCCTCCTCCATCAGGGTCTCGAGCCCTGCTGGCAGACGCTTAACAAAATCGGCGAGCTGCACGTCGCGCAGCGCCTGCCAGAGCCTGGCATCATCGATACCGTCACGCCCGAGGCGCAGGTTTTCTGCCAAAGTCCCGACGAAGATAAAGGGATCCTGCTGCACCAGCCCTATACTGCGACGCACCGCCGAGAGCGACAGGCTCTCCATGGGGTGATCATCGAAGCGAATGGTGCCCTGATCCAGCGGGTAGAAGCCCATCAGCAGGCTGATGATGGTGGACTTGCCGCTGCCGGTGTGACCCACCAGCGCCAGCATCTGGCCGGGACGGGCGGCAAAGTTCACCTCGTGCAGCACCTGCTGCTCACCGTCGTAGGAGAAGCTCACTCGTTCGAAACTGACCCGTCCCTGCAGGGAGGCGGCCTTGCCCTGGGCGCTCTCACGGGTTTCGTCGAGCAGGGCAAAGACCCGCTCTCCGGCCACCATGGCCTGTTGCAATTGGTTGAGCTGGTTGGTCATCTCGATGAGGGGCTCGATCATCCGCCCCAGATAGCTGATAAAGGCGTAGAGCACCCCCACCTGGATGGCGCCCCCCGCGCTCAACCCTTCATGAGCAAACAGCGCCAGCAGGCCGATCAGCACCATCATGTAGAAGAGATCGATGAGCGGGCGCAACAGGATGCCGTTGATCTTGAGGCTCTTGAGCCTGGCGGCCCAGTGTTCTTGGTTGACCCCGGCAAAGACATTGGCGAAGTGCTGCTCCTGCACCATGGCCTGAATGACCGGCATCCCCTGCAAGGATTCGTTGAGGCGGCTGTTGATATCGGAGAGCAGGCTGCGAGTCGCCCGCACCACGGGCACGCTCAAGCGTTGATAGAGCCACATCACCCCGGCCACCGCCGGCAGCAACATGGCGCACACCAGCATCAGGCGCAGATCCAGCAGCGCCATGGAGATGAGGATGCCGCACAGGAGCACCACCTTCTGCACCAAGAGACCAATCACCTGTACATAGAGGTTCATGATCGCCTCAGTGTCGTTGGTGATGCGGGAGATAAGCGAGCCGGAGCGATGCTTGTCAAAGTAGCTGGCAGGCAGACGGATGGCGGTGGCGAATACCTGCTCACGAAGAGTTTGCACCACCGCCTGGGCGATGCGGTTGAAGCGCAGTGACTGCAGGTAGAAACCAGCAGCCGACACCACCTGCAGGCCGAGATAGCCCGCCGCAATGGCGGCGATCATGCCCCACTCCAGCCGGCGCGGAGCCAGATAGTCGTCGATAAAGAGCTTGATAAGCAGAGGGCCAGCCACCTCGGCACCGGTGGCCAGCAGCAGGCAGATGCCCGCCTGGGTCAGCCAGGCTGGATAACGGGCGCAATAAGCCAGCAGGCGTTTAATCGTTGGATTCACAAACACTCCCCACTGCGTGTTTCAGGGGCGCAAGACGGGCGCAACAAGTCATTCAGTAGCCGTTCAATAGCCGGGTTCACAGGCTCTCCTCCACGTCTTGTTCGAGACGCTGGTAACGGACCATATCCGCATACCAGCCATTGTGGGCCATCAGGGCACCGTGGCGGCCCCGCTCGCTGACATGTCCCTGATCCAGCACCAGGATCTCGTCGGCCTGCTCCACCGCCGTCATGCGATGGCTGACCAGGATCAGGGTGCGGCGATGAGCCTTGAGGGCGTGCAGGATCTGCTGCTCGGTATGGGCATCCACCGCAGACAAGGCATCATCCAGCACCAGAATGGGCGCCTCCAGCAAGAGGGCCCGGGCAATGGCGAGCCGCTGCTTCTGTCCGCCGGAGAGGGTTACCCCCTTCTCCCCCACCTCGGTTTCGTATCCCTTGGGGAAGCGGACGATGTCATCGTGAACACAGGCGATACGGGCTACCCGCTCTATCTCCTCCTGGCTGGCGTCCGGCCTGCCGAGGGCAATGTTGGCGGCGATGGTGGTGGAAAACAGGAATGGCTCCTGCGGCACATAGGCAAACTGGCGGCGCAGCTCGCCAAGCGCCAGCCGCTCGATAGGCACGCTCCCCATAGTGAGCTGCCCGGCGCTCGGGTTGGCCAGGCGCATCAAGAGCTTGAGCAGCGAGCTCTTGCCCGCGCCGGTGCGCCCCACCACGCCAAGCATGCCGCCCCGCTGCAAGGTAAAATCGATATCCTGCAACAGGTCGCGCTGCTCCAGCCGGTAGCCGACCCCGCATGCACTGAGCGGAAACGCACTGGCGAGCGCCTGCGGCTGCGCGGGGTCCTCGATGTCGCTGCGCTCGGCAAGCAGACTCTCGATACGCGAATAGGCGGCTCTGCCCCGCTCTATGATGTTGAACAGCCAGGCGATGGCAAACATGGGCCAGATCAGCTGGCCAAGATACATGGTGAAGCTGGTGAGCTCCCCTAGGGTCAGTTCATCGCGAAGCACCAGGGCGCTGCCCCCCGCCACCGCGAGGAAGTAGGAGCAGCCGATACACAGATAGATGACGGGATCGAATTTGGCGTCGATGCGTGCCACCGCCATGTTGCGCTCCCCCGCCTGACGGGTCAGCTCGGCAAACCCCTGATCCTCCAGGGATTCCACCGCATAGGATTTGAGCACCCGGACACCCGAGAGGGCCTCCTGGGTCTTGTTGTTGAGTCGGGAGAAGGCCCCCTGCGCCGCCTTGAACTCCTTGTAGATCTGCTTGCCAAAACGGTTCATGAAAAATGCCATCACAGGCAATGGAAGCAGGGAGAGCAGGGTCAACTGCCAGGAGTACTGGCTGCACATGATGGAGAGCACCAGGATGCCGACGATCATGGAGTCCACCAGGGTCAGCACCCCCTCCCCGGCGGTCATCTCCACCGCTTGGATGTCGTTGGTGGCGTGGGCCATCAGATCACCGGTACGGTGACGCTGGTAAAAATCGGGGCTCATGCGGGTGAAGTGGCCAAACAGGCGATTGCGCAGCACATAGGCCAGCCGGTAGGAGGCACCAAACAACATCACCCGCCACACGTAACGAAGCAGATAGATGAGCAACCCAAGGCCAAACAGTCCGGCCAGGTAACGCAACAGGGTGTCATTATCCAAGCCCCCTTTGGCGATACCATCCACGACCCAACCCACCACCTTGGGGGGGATCACCGTCAGTATGGCGACCATCATCAGCAGGGTGATGGCGATCAGATACCGCCGCCACTGCTCCTTGAAAAACCAGCCCAATCGTAGAAATACGCTCACACCACCGACCTTTGACGTCCACCAGCCCGCCGTCTGGGCAGCGATGGGGATGCCTCGAAATAGGAAGAAAGGAAACAGTCGCCTCCGGCTGGAGGCGACTCGAATGAAGGCTAATCATATCCCGAACCGGAAGGGTTGAGAATAATTACTATTTGATCCCCTGAGACATGCGATCATCTGCCAGGGTATAGGCACCATACGAATTTTCATGCTGTTCGCCCGTGAGCAGAAAGTGGGATACCTCTTCCCGCGTCTGGCTGAAGACAGCCTGCAACTGCTCCAGATCCACATCCTCCAGCACTTCGTTTTGCCGCAGCCGCCACTCCAGCTCTCCTGCCACCATCTGCAAGCGAGATGCCGAAATATTGGCAGAGACCCCCTTGAGAGTGTGCAGCAACTTGCTGGCGATCTCGGGCTGCTGCCGACGCAGGGCGGAGCGGATCTCCCACAGGTCGTCTTTGTGCTCCGACATGAACAGCTTGAACAGGATCTGCAACGCCTCCTTGTCCTGATCCAGACGCTTGAGGGCGTCCTGCAGATCGAGGATCCCCATCATGTCCGGCGGTTTGACCTCAAGCAGGCCACTCTGCGCGCTCCCCTGGCGTTTCACCCATTGCAGCAGGTTGTTGTAAAGATCCAGCTTGCTCACCGGCTTGGTCACATAACCATTCATCCCGACCCCGAGACAACGCTCCTTGTCACCGGGCATGGCACTGGCGGTCAGGGCTATGATGGGAACGTCATGCTTGTCGACCATCTTACGGATCTGGCGGGTCGCATCCAGCCCGTCCAGCACCGGCATCTGCAAGTCCATCAGGATGACGTCAAAGGGTTGCTCGGAGACCCGTTCCACCGCTTCCCGACCATTGTTGACCACGGTCACTACGGCCTCGACCCGGCGCAGATATTCGATGATGAGTTGCTGGTTGACCCTGTTGTCCTCGGCCAGCAAGACACGGGTCCCCTGCAACAAGGATTTGAAGTACTGCTGTTCCCCCTGCGCCTCGGCCTGACGGATATGGTGGTCGTAGGCACTGCCGTTGAGCAGCTCATCCACCTTGGCCAGCAAGGCATTTTCGGTCATCGGCTTGGCCAGGAAGTGGGTCAGCCCCAGTCCCTCCATTCGGGCATGCAGTCCCTCCCTGGCCCAGGCACTGATCATCAGGATGGGAATCTGACGCCACTGGGGATGCTGGGACATCTCAAGCGCCAGATCCAGACCATCCTCCTGCCCCATGCGCCAGTCGAGGATGGCGAGTCGCAGACTCGGTCCCTCTTCGCGCAACACCTGGCGGGCACGGGAAAGGGTGTTGACCGCCAGCACACGCATGCCGGCGCGGCTCAGAATATCCCTGGCCAGTTCCAGCACCAGCTCGTTGTCATCCATCACCATCACCAGCGGCTGGTTCTCGAAGAAGACTCTGTGGCCGGCGACACCGTACATGGCCTGGGCCATGGGGATCTCGAACTGGAACAGGGAACCCACGCCCGGTTTGCTCTGCACCGTGATCCGCCCCCCCATCAGCTCGACCAGGCGCTGGGAGATATTCAGACCCAGCCCCGAGCCACCATATTTGCGGGTATTGCCCGCCTCCAGCTGGGTAAAGGCCTGGAACAACTGGCCCTGTTTCTCTTCGGCGATGCCGATCCCGGTATCCCGCACACTGAAACGGATCCGCATCGGATGCAGGTTGGCCAGTTCGATGGAGACTTCGACCTCGCCACGTTCGGTAAACTTGATGGCGTTGTTGACCAGATTGACCAGCACCTGGCCCAGACGCAGGGGATCGCCACGCAAGAAGAGCGGCACTTCGGGGGATTTGCGAATGATCACCTCGATATGCTTGCGTTCGGCCAGATCGGCAAACATGCCCGCCAGCGAGTCGAGCTGCTCGCTCAGGTCGAAATCGATCTCCTCCAGCGTCAGCTTGCCGGACTCCACCTTGGTCAGATCGAGGATATCGTTGATAAGGAGCAACAGGGTATCGGAGGAGGATTTTATCTTGCCGAGGTAATCCCGCTGCTGCTGATCCAGCTCGGTCTGCAATGCCAGCGAACTGAAGCCGATGATGGCGTTCATGGGGGTACGGATCTCATGGCTCATGTTGGCCAGAAAATCGCTCTTGGCCTGCGCCAGTAACCCGGTCTGGCGTGATAGCTCGCTCAGCTTCTGGTTGCGGCGCCACAAGGTTGCGGCCACCAGTCCAAAGCAGATGAGCGCTCCCAACAGCACCATCAAATAAAAGTGGCTCATCAGCGCAGAGGCCCGCTCCAGCTTGCCCTGTTTCCAGCGCACCAGGCTGTCGCTCACATGCATGTCGATCAACTGGTAACGCAGCGAGTGATAGCCCACCACCTGACGGGCCATCTCTTCACTGAGTTCTAGCAGATTCATGACCTCGGGGCGGTTGTGATAGCGGGAGGCGAGCTGCTGCTGCAAAGCGAGCAATTGTTGCTGCTCGTTCTGATCCCAGCTGTGTTGCAGATAACCGTTCAATTGCGCAAGCTCATGCACATCCCTCTGCAATAGGCTGTCGGTCGCACCGAGCTCACGCACTTTTTGCAACTGGCGTTCAAATGGCTGCGCCATGTACCTGATGGACATCTCCATGGCATGCAATCGGGCCAGTTGCATCAGATAGGAGTCCATATCCTGCAACAGCGCCTTGGCGAGGTGGGCGTGGGTCTTGTCCGGATCACTGCGCACCTTGCGCGCGAACCCATCGAGGGTAAAAGAGAGCTGACCAAGCCGCTGCTGAACACTTTCATCGTTGGCCTTTTCCCGCCCCAGCAGATAGACGGTATCCGAATTGATACGGTTGAGTACCACCTCGGCCGCCGTATTCAGCTCCTGAGCCTGCTGCTGCCAGCTGAGCAACTGCCAGCAGTAGCCGGAAAAGGCGAGCAACAAGGCAACAATCAGCCCCAGCACAACACGGTTCTTCCGTGATCCTTTATTCATCCCGTCTCTCATTTCTAGGTCGCAGATACGGCCGTTGTCACTTTTATCCCGAAGTGAATGATCCACACCGGCCAGTCACCATGTTACCGTTATATGTCCCTGACCTGGTGACAATATTTCGCGCAGCATCGAGCACACCGGAGCTTATTATGTCATTTATCACTACTTATTGTAGTCACTGCTTTAAACGAAACCGCCTGCCCCAAGACCGGTTCAGCCTGTCTGCCAACTGTGGTCACTGCAAATCTCCCCTGTTCAGCCAGACCCCCTGCATCGGACAAGAGGCGCAGTTTGATACCCTGATCCAGTCCGATATCCCGGTGGTTGTCGATTTTTGGGCTAGCTGGTGCGGCCCCTGCCAACAATTTGCCCCCGTCTTCCACGATGTGGCGCACGAATTTGAACCGGGTTTGCGGTTCGTCAAGGTGGATACCGAACAACAGGCTGCCCTGGCCGCACGCTACGCCATTCGCAGCATTCCCACCCTGATGGTATTCAGGCAAGGAAAGGTCCTGACCCAGATCAATGGCTCATTGCCAAAAAGCATGTTTAAACAGTGGCTGGAACAGTTTCAAGATGTTTAATTGATGTTGCTATATGGTTTTTTATTTGTTTTAAACTTTGTTTTCATGTCCGTAATTTGTGAATAGAGGCAGATTTCCAGCACACACCACTGTTTCAAACAGGTGAATGAATGTAATCTCGGCAACACAACAACAACCATAAATTAACCGAGAGAATGCTATGCACACATCTGCTGTACCCTCAGTACCATCACGCTGGCTGGACATCAAATCAGGGATCGTGATCCTGGATGTCCTGCTGCTTTGTGCCATGCTGGCTTGGCTCCCGTTTGACCCCATGGTCAACAAGGGCCTCGCCATCCTGATCTTCATCGCCATCCTCTGGCTGACCGAAGCGGTGAATATCACCATCACGGCCTTGTCCATTCCTGTACTCGCCACCCTGCTCGGGGTGTTTGACATGAGCAAGTCCCTGACGGACTTCGCCAACCCCGTCCTGTTCCTCTTCTTCGGGGGCTTTGCCCTGGCAGCCGCCCTCTCCAAACAGGGGCTGGACACCCAGATCGCCGCCAAGGTGATGCAGCTCGCCAAGGGACATCTGGGCTGGGCCTCCATGGTACTCTTCACCATCACGGCGGCCCTCTCCATGTGGATCAGCAACACCGCCACCGCCGCCATGATGATGCCGCTGGCCCTCGGTATGCTAAAAGGCCTCGACATTCACAAGGATCGCCGCACCCTGGTCTTCGTCCTGCTGGGCGTCGCCTACAGCGCCAGCATCGGCGGGATCGGCACCCTGGTCGGCAGCCCCCCCAATGCCATCGCTGCAGCCCAGATGGGTCTTGGCTTCACCGACTGGATGAGATTCGGCATCCCCGTGGTCATCATCTTCATGCCGGTGGGCATCGGCCTGCTCTATCTGGTGACGCGCCCCAATCTCTCCCATCAGGTCAGCACCGAACAGGTGACCATCCAGTGGACCGGCCAGCGCAAGGTGACCCTGTGCATCTTCCTGACCACAGTCCTGTTGTGGATTGGCTCACAACCCATCGCCAAGGCGTTGGGAGGCATTCCCCAGTTCGACACCCTGATCGCCATGGGCGCCATCCTGGCTATTGCCATCAGCCGGGTGGCCAGCTGGGATGATATCAACCAGAATACCGACTGGGGTGTGCTGATGCTGTTTGGCGGTGGCCTGACCCTGAGCGCCATCCTGAAGCAAACCGGCGCTAATGCCTTCCTGGCGGAGCACCTCTCCAACGGTCTCGCCGCCATGCCAATCTTCGTCATCCTGTTGTGCCTGACCGCCTTCGTGGTGTTCCTGACCGAGCTGGTGTCCAACACTGCCACCGCCGCCCTGCTGGTGCCCCTGTTTGCCGGCGTTGCGGAAGCCTTGGGGGTGTCGCCTATCGTCGTCTCCGTGCTGATCGCTGTCGGTGCCTCTTGTGCCTTCATGCTGCCTGTCGCCACGCCGCCCAACGCCATCGTGTTTGCCAGCGGCCACATTCAGCAGCGTGAAATGATGCGCGCAGGCCTGGTGCTGAACCTGGTTTTCACTGTCATTCTGACTATGCTTGCCTACTTCATGGGCGACATACTCCATTGAGTTAATCTATGTATGCCAAGGCCCCTGACGGGGCCTTTTTCATATCTGTCATTCTCCCCGCGAAAATGTCAGACCTCTACCTCCCCCTCCTTGTATCTCTGCTCATGCGAACCAGAAAACCGCACCACTTTGAATAAAACAGTCCCCGCATGGCGTAATGCCAGTCAGTTAAGCATTTTTGTGACTAAGTATTCGATATATTGAATATCCAAAGCGACTCCATGATTAAAGAGTCAATTTGGCTCCAACCCTTGCCCTGATTGGCATGCAAGAAAAAGAGGGAGGCATCATGCCTCCCTCACTCTTTAGCCCTTATACCCCGCGGGTTGGGACTCAAATTCTCTTAACTGACTTGCATTACCCGCATGGTGGGGCTTGGTCTCGGGTCGTTGTTAACCGATATTGCAGGGCTTCAATTTCCAGATCCGATCCACATAGTCCTGGATGGAGCGGTCGGAGTTGAACTTGCCCATGGTAGCCGAGTTGATGATGGCCTTCTTGGCCCACAGTGCCGGATCCCGATACCAGGTATCGATGAGCTTGTGCGCTTCCGAATAGGAGGCAAAATCTGCCAGGGTCAGGTAGGGATCACCCCCTTCCAGCAGGGAACGCTTGATGGAGGATAGCTCCCCCGGGCGACCCGGCGTGAAGTAGTCGGTATCGAACCAGTCCAGCACAGCTTTGAGCTCGGAGTTGGCATAGTAGAAGTCATAAGGGTTGTAACCGCGCCCCTTCAGTGACTTCACCTCGTCCACGTTCAAGCCGAAGATGGCGCAGTTTTCGGCACCTGCCTCTTCGGCGATCTCGATGTTGGCCCCATCCAGGGTACCGATGGTGATGGCGCCGTTCAATGCCATCTTCATGTTGCCGGTACCGGATGCCTCGTAACCTGCGGTGGAGATCTGCTCGGAGACGTCGGCCGCCGGGATCAGCTTCTCGGCCAGGCTCACGCGGTAGTTCGGCATGAACACCACCTTCAGCTTGCCCTGAATGCGCACGTCATTGTTGACCCGCTCCGCCAACTTGTTGATGGCATAGATGATGTCTTTGGCCAGCTTGTAGCCGGGCGCCGCCTTGGAGCCGAAGATGAACACCCGCGGATGCATGTCGTAGTCGGGGTTCGCCAGCAGACGACGGTAGAGCGCCATGATGTGGATAAGGTTCAGCTGCTGGCGCTTGTATTCGTGCAGACGCTTGATCTGGACGTCGAAGATCGCCTCGGCACTGACGTCGATGCCGGTTTCGGCCTTGATGACCTTGACCAGCTTCTCCTTGTTGTGACGCTTGATGGTCATGAACTGCTGCTGGAATGCCTTGTCGTCGGCAAACTTGGTGACGCTGCGCAGTTTGTCGAGCTGCAGCGGCCACTCTTTACCCACTACCTCGTTGTAGAGTTCGGCCAGTTCCGGGTTGCAGGCCAGCAGCCAGCGGCGCGGGGTCACCCCGTTGGTGACGTTGCACATCTTCTCTGGCCACAACTCGGCATACTCGGGGAAGAGATCTTCCTTCACCAGCTTGGAGTGGATCTCGGCCACGCCATTGACCTTGGAAGAGCCAATCACGCACAGGTTGCCCATCCGCACCTTGCGCACACTCCCCTCTTCAATGATGGAAAGCTTGGCCTTGATGGCATCGTTGCCCGGCCACTTGGGCTCGACCAGATCATTCAGGAAGCGGGCGTTGATTTCATAGATGATCTCCAGATGGCGCGGCAGCACCTTCTCGAACAGGCTGACCGACCACTTCTCCAGCGCCTCCGGCAGCAGAGTGTGGTTGGTGTAGGAGAAGACCTGATAACTGATATCCCAGGCGGCATTCCAGTCCATCCCCTCTTCATCTACCAGCACCCGCATCAGCTCGGGGATCGCCACTGTGGGGTGGGTATCGTTGAGCTGAATGGCAATCTGGGTGGCAAAATTGCCAAAGTCGCTGCCGTGTACCCGCTTGTAGCGGCGCATGATGTCCTTGATGGAACAGGCGCAGAAGAAGTACTGCTGGATCAGACGCAGCTCCTTGCCTGCATCCGTATCATCGTTCGGATAGAGCACCTTGGAGATGGTCTCGGCCTGGGCTTTCTCGGCCTGGGAGTCGATGTAACCACCGGCGTTGAACACGTCCCAGTCGAAGAACTCGGAAGCACGGGATTCCCACAAACGCAGGATGTTGACGGTGTGGCCGCCGAAGCCAACCACCGGGATATCCCAGGGCACCCCTTTGATCTTGCGACCAGCGTGCCACACCTTCTTCAGGCCGCCCTTGTCACCAAACACGGTTTCCACGTAGCCGTAGAGCGGGATCTCCTGCACCGATTCCGGGCGGCAGATCTCCCAGGGGTTGCCATATTCACGCCAGGAGTCCGGACGCTCAATCTGGCGACCATCCTGAATTTCCTGACGGAACAGGCCGTGCTCGTAGTGAATGCCGTAGCCAACGGCCGGATAGTTGAGGGTCGCCAGCGAATCGATGAAGCAGGCCGCCAGTCGACCCAGGCCGCCGTTGCCAAGGGCCATATCCGGCTCTTGCTCGCAGAGATCGGTCAGTTCAAGACCCAGCTCGCCAAGCGCTTCTTCGCAGATCTTGTACAGGGAGAGGTTATGCAGGTTGTTGGAGGTCAAACGCCCCATCAGGAATTCAGCAGAGAGATAGTGAATCGCACGAGTGTCTTTCTTGAAGTGAGTCTGCTGAGTGCGGGTCAGGCGCTCGTACACCTGTTCGTTGACGGCCGCAGCGGTGGCTTTCCACCACGCTTCGGGAGAGGCTTTCTGTTCGCTTGTACCCAAGGTAGAACGCAGGTGACGCACGATACTCGCCTTGAGCTGATCTTTATCCAGTTGGAGATCCTGGTCTGTCTTCTTCTTGGTAGCCATAAACCATATTCCTTCGTTACAAATAAAATTGTTATCCCGGTTAACGGGTCCGGCGCTGTTGTTATCTCAAATATTTACCGGCGTGAGAATACTAACGAAAGCAGCTGAATTAAAAGTTAACGCAAGTCACACTTTACCCCACGAGAAACGCAAGAAAAGTATGAAAACCCTTTCCTTGAAATTCTTTTAAAAACCAATCAAAACCATACAAATCAACAAGTTAATGAAATCATAAAAATAATGAAATATGAATAGGTTTTCAGAGATTGCCAAGTCTTGAAAATCCTTGAAAATAAGCCATGAAATGGCGCATTGAAAGCGATTTCAATGCGCCGAAATGTAATATGAAGCCAACACGATATCCTCGTTGTTCAGGGATGAGCCTTGAACTGGTTGGTCAAGGGATCATAGTGATACCCAATCTGGCCCAGTCTGTTCGCCAGTTGCTCCTCACTCATGTCGTAATAAGCCAGCAACTCTTCCAGCCCGTCACACTCCAGTCTCAGCTTTTCGTTGATGATGCCCAACAAGATGTTGGCATCCAGACGCTGCAAAGTACTGATATCCATGACGTCACCTCCCCTGCATTAACCCTGTATAACCATGGGCGGTTCCATTCCATTTGTCCATCGAATAAAAAACGACCACTGCTTTTAAAAAAATTTTCCTGATAAATCAGTATCTTTTTCTCCCATCCTGCCAAAGGCATCACATTTTTTGGCAAAAATGCCTTGTCAGAGTAACAGGATATAACTACTGTATACACATACAGCTTGAGTTTTTATACAGGATGCGTAGATGAACCAGCCCCAGCACTCACCTCTCTATGGAATGACCCGCACCATGAGCAATCCCTGGCCAACCAGAACGGCTTGCAAAGCGGGACCGACTCACGCTCGCGCGTCTTTTCAGCCAGATGACCAGTTGCCAAGGAACCTGGATGCCCTGCCAATCCCGACCAAAGGGTGGATCCTGCTGATCGCCCCGCCAGGCCGCCCTGCTGCTCTCCATCTGCAGGAACAGGGACTTGATCCAGCCAGGGTCTTGATTGTACACAACACCAAGATCAAGAACTGGCAGCAGACGCTGGAGCGCAGCCTCGGCTTGGGCCATTGTGCTGCCGTGTTCACCTGGTTACCCGAAGCGATCGAACTGGATCACGCCAAATTGCAACGGCTGGAACAGCAATCTGGCGTATTCATCCGTTATTTGGGCGACGTGACGCCAAGAGCAGCCAAGCCCCAGGTCGCCTATGCAGAGCAGGATATCTACCTCAATCACTGACAAAAGTCGGCTATGGCGAGACTCGGCCAAAGAGCACTATGCAGTGAGTCAACACTGCCTGCTTCTCGCCAAGAGATAGGTCATCGCCATAAATGATGGAAGCGGTAAGGATGGAGATGGAGCCCGGCGATAACAACTTGCGGATCAGAGCAAGGTTCTTTTGAGCCAAGCCATTGCCCTTGGAAAGCACATGCCACTGGCAATGGGCCGTCATCCTTGAAATATGAGGTAACAAGGGGTATAACCACGCGTTTTATCAGGTGTATTAAGTGAGCAGTATGATGCAAGCCCCTTTTTGGCAGACCAAGAGTCTGCAACAGATGACCGAGTCAGAATGGGAATCCCTCTGTGACGGCTGTGGCAAGTGCTGCCTCAACAAGCTTATCGATGAAGACACCGAAGAGCTGGTATTCACCAATGTCGCTTGCAACCTGCTCAACACCAAGACCTGCCAGTGTTCTGACTACCTGAATCGCTTCAAAAAAGAGCCTGACTGCCTGCAGATCACGCACGACAAGATCGCCGAGTATGACTGGCTGCCATCGACCTGCGCCTATCGTCTACTGGCAGAAGGCAATTCCCTGCCGGCCTGGCATCCCCTTATCACCGGCAGCCGCTCTGCCATGCACCAGGCAGGGCAATCGGTACGGGGCAAAGTCATCCATGAAGTCGATGCTGGCGAGTGGGCCGATCACATCATCACCTGGGCAAGCTGAGCCCAAGGCATAGCCATAGCGCTATATATCGAGCTAGACCAAGGGCTGCCCATGCAGCCCTTTTTGATCTCTCCCGTTTTTCGTCAGCCATCCCCTTCTTTCATGCCGCACTCATCTATCCCTTTGTAAGCGCCTGAGATAGCGGTAACGGTAAGAGGCAGAGGCAGAGGCAGAGGCAGAGGCAGAGGCAGAGGCAGAGGCAGAGGCAGAGGCAGAGGCAGAGGCAGAGGCAGAGGCAGAGGCAGAGGCAGAGGCAGAAAATCAACCCGTCCTCTGAATGACAAGCATAAAAAAACCGGCGCCTTGGCACCGGTTTTTAATCACGCGTTCTCGATTACAGAGAAGCGGTGAAGGTACGGGTGATGACGTCTTGCTGTTGCTCTTTGGTCAAAGAGTTGAAGCGAACGGCATAACCGGATACACGGATGGTCAACTGCGGATATTTCTCCGGGTTTTCCATGGCGTCCAGCAGCATTTCACGGTTCATCACGTTCACGTTCAGGTGCTGACCACCCTCTACGTTGGCTTCGTGGTGGAAGTAACCGTCCATCAGACCAGCCAGGTTGGCCTTCTGGGCTTCCATGTCTTTACCCAGTGCGTTCGGCACGATGGAGAAGGTATAGGAGATACCATCTTTGGCGTAAGCGAACGGCAGCTTGGCAACGGAAGTCAGAGAGGCAACCGCACCCTTCTGGTCACGACCGTGCATCGGGTTGGCACCCGGGCCGAACGGCGCACCGGCACGACGGCCATCCGGAGTGTTACCGGTCTTCTTGCCGTACACCACGTTGGAGGTGATGGTCAGCACGGACTGGGTAGCCACGGCACCACGGTAGGTGTTCAGCTTCTGAATCTTCTTCATGAAGCGCTCGACCAAGTCGCAGGCGATGTCATCGACGCGAGCGTCGTTGTTACCGAACTGCGGGTATTCACCTTCGATTTCGAAGTCGATGGCCACGCCGTCTTCATCACGTACCGGCTTGACCTTGGCGTACTTGATGGCAGACAGGGAGTCGGCAGCAACGGACAGACCGGCGATACCGCAAGCCATGGTGCGATACACGTCACGATCGTGCAGCGCCATCAGAGAGGCTTCGTAGCTGTACTTGTCGTGCATGTAGTGGATGATGTTCAGGGCCGCTACATACTGCTTGGCCAGCCAGTCCATGAAGTGATCCAGACGATCCATCACTTCGTCGTAGTTCAGGTACTCGGAGGTGATCATCTCGGTCTTCGGACCGACCTGCAGCTTCATCTTCTCGTCCATACCGCCGTTGATGGCGTACAGCATGGTCTTGGCCAGGTTGGCACGAGCACCGAAGAACTGCATTTGCTTGCCCACGATCATCGGGGACACACAGCAAGCGATGGCGTAGTCATCGTTGTTGAAGTCCGGACGCATCAGGTCGTCGTTCTCGTACTGAACGGAAGAGGTCTCGATGGATACCTTAGCACAGTACTTCTTGAAACCGACCGGCAGCTTCTCGGACCACAGGATGGTCAGGTTCGGCTCAGGGGACGGGCCCATGGTGTACAGGGTGTTCAGCATACGGAAGCTGTTCTTGGTGACCAGGGTACGGCCATCAACGCCCATACCGGCCAAGGTCTCGGTGGCCCACATCGGGTCGCCGGAGAACAGTGAATCGTATTCCGGAGTACGCAGGAAGCGAACCATACGCAGCTTCATGACCATGTGGTCCATCAGCTCCTGGGCTTCCTGTTCGGTGATCAGACCCTTTTGCAGGTCACGCTCGATGTAGATGTCCAGGAAGGTGGAGGTACGACCGAAGGACATGGCTGCACCGTTCTGGGACTTGACTGCCGCCAGGTAGGCGAAGTAGGTCCACTGTACGGCTTCTTTGGCGTTCTTGGCCGGTACGGAGATGTCGCAACCATACTTGGCAGCCATGACTTTCATCTGGGCCAGAGCACGGTGCTGCTCGGAGATCTCTTCGCGCAGACGGATGGTGGCTTCCAGGTTGACGCCGTTTTCCAGATCTTCCTGCAGGGACTTGAACTGGGCCAGTTTGTCGGCCATCAGGAAGTCGATACCGTACAGGGCAACACGACGGTAGTCACCGATGATACGGCCACGGCCGTAGGCATCCGGCAGACCAGTGATGACGCCGGACTTGCGGCAGTTCAGGATGTCTTTGGTGTAAACGTCAAACACGCCCTGGTTGTGAGTCTTGCGGTACTCGGTGAAGATCTTCTCGACCATCGGGTCCAGCTGACGACCGTACACTTCGCAAGAAGTCTTGACCATCTTGATACCGCCGTTGGCGATGATGGCGCGCTTCAGCGGCTTGTCAGTCTGCAGGCCAACGATCTGCTCCAGGCTCTGATCGATGTAACCGGCATCGTGTGCGGTAATGGTGGAGGGCAGGTCGGTATCAAAATCAACCGGCGCGTGAGTGCGGTTCTCGATCTTGATGCCTTCCATGACCTTGTCCCACAGCTTGGTGGTCGCTTCGGTCGCGCCAGCCAGGAAGGACTCGTCACCTTCATACGGGGTGTAGTTCTTCTGGATGAAGTCACGGGTGTTGACAGAAGTCTGCCATTCACCGGCCGCGAAGCCTTCCCATGCTTTTTGGAACTGTTCGTTAAGTTCTGCCATTTTTCATTACCTCACACGGTATTGATGTAGTATCCCGCAATCATCCTTAATGATGACGACGGAAGATAAACCAGTAAGTCAAACCAACCATGACGCCACCACCGATGATATTGCCAATGGTGACAGGGATGAGGTTGTGTAGGACAAAGTTGGATACGGTCAGATCGGCGAAGCTTGCCGGATCCTGTCCGATAGCCTGCCAGAATTCCGGGCTGGCCACGCTGTGAATCGCGATACCAACCGGAATCATAAACATGTTTGCGATGCTGTGCTCGAAGCCGGAGGCGACGAACATGGCAACCGGCAGCAACATCACCACGACCTTGTCAGTGGCACTGCGGGCACCAAATGCCATCCAGGCGGCAAGACAGACCATCAGGTTGCACAGGATGCCAAGGGCAACCGCTTCAAAGAAAGTATGGTGGATCTTGTGCTGGGCCACTTTCAGGGCATTGAGGCCCCACTGGCCATCTGCCGCAGTGTATTCCGCCGACATGATGATAAGCCCCACCATGAGCAGGCCACCAATCAGGTTACCAAAGTAGACCAGGCCCCAGTTTTTGAACAGCTGTGCCCAGCTGATGCGATTGGCTGCCTTGGCCACCAGGGTCAGGGTGGTGGAAGTGAACAGCTCGGCACCGAGCAGCACACAAAGAATAAGACCAAGGGAGAAGCAGAGACCGCCGACCAACTTCGCCATGCCCCATGACATAGAAGAGGAGCCTGTGGTCACCGTAATGTAGAAGATAAACGCGATGGCGATGAAAGCGCCTGCGGTAATGGCCAGTGGAATGACCTTGTATGCCGGCTTGGTGGCCTTGGCATAAGTGATGTCTTCAGCCAGTGCTGCGATGGCTTCGGGTTTGAGACAATCGAATGGAGATTCAGTTTTCAATTATTTTGTACCTGAACGTTTTGCCTGCCGAAATCATAACAAAGGGGCAAATGGCCAAAATTGACATTGATCAAATTTATCAGTGTGCGAATGTAATTTTACTACAAAGATTTTAAGGCTGCGGAGCCATAAGTTTACACCAGGTTTCAGCTGAAACAGAAGCGTATTTTTTTTAATGCAATGATTTAAAAGAATTTATTGATATCCACCTCAAAGTATTATCGGCAAGATATCTTTGCGGGACAACCCTGTTCTCCCCTCCCCTTCGTCAACCCCCTTAGGGGTATTTTTTGTTTTTTATTTCATCTTTGAATAACGCATCACACTCTGTCTTTTGCATAAAAAAGGGGCCGAACGGCCCCTTTTTAACACGTTATGGCCTTACGCCCACTGGTGGGTGCGTTTGGCTTTCTGCAACTTTTCGTAAGCCGCCAGCAGTTTCTGGTGCAGCGGGAACTGCTCAAGCGACAGATCGGCCGCCTCCAGACCGTGGAAGCGCGCCTCGCCGCTGGCGTGGGCCCAAGCCTCGGCCAAGGTATCTTCGCCGAACATGCGGGCAAACACGGTGCGGTACTGCTCGGGATCTCGCTCCTCGTCCAGGAAGAGCTCGACACAGGCGCGCAGGGAGCGGTAGTAGTTGGCCCGCTCGGCCGGGAACACCGATTGGTTGAATTCCATGGTCCAGTCGATGAGATCGAGCGCCGTCTCCAGCTCGCCTGCGGCCAGTGCCAGCATGGCCTTGAGCTCACCGACTCTCAGGGTATGCAGAGCGGTGCCCTTGGCGGCGGCGATGCCAAGCAGCTCTCGCACCCGGGTGCGTTCGTCGTGCCCCTCTTCATCCAGCTGGTCAAACAGCGCCATGTATTGCTCTGCATCCCACTCCAGCGCCGGCAGCGCCAGAATAGTTTCCCGCAGGTGAGCCCCCATGGTGTTGTTGGCCAGCAACAGATCCTCGGCCGGATAGATGTCGGACATGCCGGGCACCAGGATGCGGCAGGCATAGACGCCCAGGTGCTCGTAGTCGGCGATATAGACCGGCTGCTCCAGCTCGTGGAAGATGCCGATCAGGTGATCGAACTCCTCTTGCGACGTGCCGTGAAAATCCCAGTCGGCATACTCGAAGTCCGCATCCTGCTTGAACAGATCCCAGCTGATGAGACCGGAGGAGTCGATGAAGTGGGTCTCCAGGTTGTGGTGATCCGCTACCTGCTCGTTGTCGAACGAGGGCGGAACGAACACATCCAGATCCTTGAGGCCACGCCCCTGCAGCAGCTCGGTGACGGTGCGCTCGAACGCCACTTCAAAGCGCGGGTGGGCACCGAAGGAGGCAAAGCAGGTGCCGTTGCTCGGGTTGAGCAACACCACGCAGATGACCGGATAGCGGCCACCCAGGGACGCATCGAAGCTGTAGATGGGGAAACCTTCGGCCTCAAGGGCGGCGATGGAGGCCTGGATCCCTGGGTAACGGGCGATCACCTCAGCAGGGATCTCCGGCAGGCTGATGGCCTCGGCGATGATCTTGTTCTTCACGTGACGCTCGAACACCTCGGAGAGCGCCTGGGTGCGGGCCTCGGTCTTGGTGTTGCCGGCACTCATGCCGTTGGAGACATAGAGGTTGCCGATGATGTTCATCGGGATGTAGACGGTCTGATGGTCGGACTGGCGCTCGAACGGCAGGGCGACGATGCCGCGCTCCTCGTTGCCAGACTGCAGATCCACCAGCATGTCGGCGGTCACTTCCCCATCCGGGTTGTAGAACTTGCGGGTGAAGGAGTCGAGCAGACCGGCAGGCAGTTGATCCCCCTCGATGGGGAACCACTTCTCGTTCGGGTAGTGGACGAAATCACCGTTCGCTACCTGCTCGCCCAGATAAAAGTCGGCGAAGAAGTAGTTGGTGGAGAGACGCTCGAAGTACTCACCGAGGGCCGAGGCCAGTGCGGCCTTTTTGCTGGCGCCCTTGCCGTTGGTAAAGCAGAGGGAGCACTCCTTGTCACGGATGTGCACGGACCAGACGTTGGGCACAGGGTTGAGCCAGGAGGCCTCTTCGATATCAAACCCCAGGGCTTGCAGCTTGGTCTGGAAGCGTTCGATGGAGTCTTCCAGCGCCGCGTCCTTGCCGGGAATAAAAGTGTGGTCGGTCATCACAATGTCCTGATTTTATTGGCTCATGTTTGGCCGCAGATAATAGCAGGGGTCAACGGCTTTGGCAGGACAAAAATCAGCGCCGGACGCAAACAGAAGGGAGAAAGAAGAGAGAGGCGATGAGGGCGCCGCATTCATCAGTAAACGGGACCGGGCTGCCGCCCGATCCCGTGCAAAGGGATCACCGCGATGGTGAGTTAGAGCTGCTTGCCCTGGCTCGCGATGACCGACTGATACCAGAAAAAGCTGTCCTTCTTGAGACGGCGCAGGGAGCCCCCCTGCTCGTCCCGCTCAACGAAGACGAAGCCGTAGCGCTTCTGGTAGCCGTTGAGCCAGCTCAGGATGTCGGTGAACGACCAGGCGCAATAGCCCAGCAGCTCGACCCCGTCCTGCAGCGCCTCCTGGCACGCCTTGACGTGGCTGCGCAGATAGTCGATGCGGTAGTCGTCGTGCACCCTGTCCCCTGCCGCTAGCTTGTCGAACTCGCCGAGGCCGTTCTCGGTGATCATCAGCGGCAGGCCGTAGCGAGAAGATAGTCGGCGCAGGGCGATGCGCATCCCGGTCGGGTCGATGGCCCAGTCCCAGTTGCTGGTCTCCAGGTGCGGGTTGGGGGCCGTCTTGTAGAGGCCGGGAATGCCGCTTGGCGGCGTAGTGCCCTTCTTGCCCGTGGTGTTGATGCGCTGCATCGTCTGGCCGCCGAGGGGGTTGTCGGTATAGGTCAGGGTGTAGTAGTAGTTGACGCCGATGTAGTCGGGCGTCCCTTCCCGCAACAACTCGAGGTCGCCCGGCAGGATCTCCGGCGCCTCGCCGTTCTCCCGCAGGTAGGCGAGCGCCGCCTGGGGGTAGCGGCCGAAGCAGTAGGCATCCAGCCACCAGAGGTTGGTGAACTCCTCGGCATTCTCGTAAGCCAGCATGTCTTTGGGGTCGCACGAGGCCGGATAGGCGGGAGAATAGGCAAAGCTTGGGCCGATCAGCCCCCCCGGCACGTGCTGGCGAAACGCCTTGATGACCCGGGCGTTGGCCAGAAACGCGATGTGGTTGGCGGCAAAGAAGCGCTTGCGGTCTTGTACTGCGGGCGGATGGGTGCCGAGCTGATAGGCGTTGGTCAGGTTGTAGTTCTGTTCGTTGAGCGACACCCAGTACTTCACCTTGCCGGCAAAGCGCTGATAGAGGGTCACGCAGTAGCGCTCGAAATCGGCGATGATCCGTCTGTCTTCCCAGCCGCCGTATTCATCCTGCAGTGCCTGGGGCAGGTCCCAGTGATAGAGGGTGAGCACCGGCTCAATCTGGTGGGCCAAGAGGATATCGATGAGTTTTTCATAGAAGGCGAGCCCCGCCTCGTTCACCTCGCCGCGGCCGGTCGGGTAGATGCGCGGCCAGCTCACCGAGAAGCGGTAGGCCTTGAGCCCCATCTCGGCCATCAGCGCCACGTCCTCCTCCATGCGGTGGTAGTGATCCACCGCCACGTCGCCGTTGCTCCCCTCAAAGGTCTTGCCCGGCAGCTTGGTGAACAGATCCCACACCGAGGGCCCCTTGCCATCGGCGTCCCAGCCCCCTTCCACCTGATAGGCGGCGGAGGCGGCGCCCCACAGAAAATCTTTCGGGAAGTCGTTGAACTTGTGGTGATGCATCTGGGGTTGCTCCTTCTACGGCGGTGGGCTGGCCACCTTGATCGCACCGACTGGCGGTGCCCAATGGAATTGGCATTAGCATCGAACAGTTCTAAAATTCCGTCCAATGACAAATTTAACCATTCAACATTCCAAACAGGAATCACAGGAGCTGACATGGAGCTGCGGGATCTGAAGGCCTTCGTCACCCTGGGGGAGGTATTGCACTTCGGTCAGGCGGCGGTGCGCCAGCACGTCACCCAGTCGGCGCTGAGCAAGCAGATCCGCCGGCTGGAAGAGGAGCTGGGCGGCGAGCTGTTCGAGCGTAACGCAAACAGCACCCGTCTCACCGTGCTGGGGCGCGCCCTTTATGAGGATGCCCGCGCTCTGGTGGCTGCCAGCGAGCAACTCGGCCGCAACGCCCGCGACGTGCTGGCCGGCAACAGCGGCACCCTGCGCATCGGCTTTGGCGTCGCCACCAAGCTGCTGGTGCCCGCCGCCATCGCGCAATTTCGGGCCGAACGCCCGCAGGTGACCATAGAGCTCAACGATCTCTCCACCCACCATCAGTTGCTGGCGCTGAGCGAGGGCAAGCTGGATCTCGGCTTCTGCCGCCTGCCCGCCCCCAAGAGGTGGCCGTGCTTGCCAGTGGTGCGGGCCCATTTTGTCGCCGTGCTGCCCGCCAGTTACGCCGGTGTGAGCAAGCTGGCTGATCTGGTGGACAAGCCGCTGGCGATCCTGCGCCGGGACAAGGCCCCCTCGTTTTACGATCACCTAATGCACTACCTGGCCCAGAGCGGGCTGCGTTTTCGCGATATCCAGTACGTCAACGACTTTGCCGCCGGCGTCGCCACCGCCGCTGCGGATATCGCCTGGACCCTGGTGCCCTCCTCCACCACCATAGAGCACCCGGACGTGCTGACCCTGCCGCTGACCGAAGGAGAAGCCTGCTGGACCATAGGCCTTATCCGCCCGCCCCACAGCAAGGGGCCGCTGATCGACGCCTTCTGGCAGACGGTCAGCACTCTAACCACAGGAATAGGCGCAGCACAGTCCGCGCTGCCGGGGTCAGATCCGGTCTTGTCACCATCCTGACTGCCCACAACAACCAAACAGCGGAAAAAACAGAGGGAAGGCCGTGGCCTCCCCTCTCTCTTGCGTCGCTATCAGTGCTGCCGATTCAGACCGACGGCCTGCGTGTGTTGTTTGGCCGACAGGGTACTGTGGCTCAGGCCAGCTCGGCCCGCAGCGCCCGAGTTGCCTCCACCATCACGCTGAGGGCGGCGGTGGTCTCTTCCCAGCCGCGGGTCTTGAGGCCGCAGTCCGGGTTGACCCAGAGCCGCTCGGCCGGGATCTGCTTGGCGGCCTTGCGGATCAGATCCTCAATCCAGCCCTGGCTCGGCACGTTGGGCGAGTGGATGTCATAGACCCCCGGGCCAATTTCGTTGGGGTAGTTGAAGCGCTCGAACGCCCCCAACAGCTGCATCTGGCTGCGGCTGGTCTCGATGGTGATGACGTCCGCGTCGAGCGCGGCCACCGCCTCTATGATGAGGTTGAAGTCGCTGTAGCACATGTGGGTATGGATCTGGGTACTGTCCACCACCGGGCTCGCACTCAGGCGGAAGGCGCGCACCGCCCAGTCGAGGTAGGCCTGATGATCCTGCTTGCGCAGGGGCAGACCCTCGCGGATCGCCGGCTCGTCGATCTGGATGATCTTGATGCCGGCGGCCTCCAGATCCGCCACCTCGTCGCGAATGGCCAGACCGATCTGCAGGGCGGACTGCTCGCGGCTCACGTCTTCCCGCGGGAAGGACCAGCAGAGGATGGTCACGGGACCGGTCAACATCCCCTTCACCGGCTTGTCGGTCAGGCTCTGGGCAAACTTGGTCCACTCCAGGGTCATGGGGGTCGGACGGTCGATGTCACGGGTGATCACCGGCGGCTTGACGCAGCGGGAGCCATAGCTCTGTACCCAGCCGAAGCGAGTGATAGCAAAGCCGTCCAGCAGCTCCCCGAAATACTCCACCATGTCGTTGCGCTCGGCCTCGCCGTGCACCAGCACGTCCAGCCCGATGGCCTCTTGGCGCAGGATGGCATCCTTGATCTGGGCCTGAATGCCCGCCTCGTAGGCCCCGTTGTCGATGCGACCGGCCCGCCAATCCTGACGCAGCACGCGGATCTCCGGGGTCTGCGGGAAGGAGCCGATGGTGGTGGTGGGCAACAGTGGCAGCTTGAGCTCTGCGCGCTGAACCTCTGCCCGCACCGGATAGGGGTTGTGGCGATCAAAATCGCTGTTGGTGAGGCTTGCCAGGCGCGACTGCACCGCCTTCTTGTGCACCCGGCTGTCGGACTCCCGAGCGATGATGGGCTGGCTGTAGGCCGTGATCTTGTCCAGATCCCCGCCATCCGGCTCTTTGTTATCCAAATAAGCAGAGAGCAACCCCAGCTCGTAGCACTTCTGCAGGGCGAAGGCGAACCAGCTACGGGTCTGTGGATCCAGCTCCTGCTCCAGGGTGAGATCCACCGGGCTGTGCAACAGGGAGCAGGATGATGCCACCCAGAGCTGCTCGCCATATTTATCCTTGAGGGCCTTCAGGGTCGGGGCCAGCTTGAGCAGGTTGGCGCGCCAGACGTTGCGGCCATTGATGACGCCAGCCGAGATGACCCACTGGGCCGGCAGATAGGGCAGCAGAGTCTGCAGTTGCTCGGGGGCGGCCACCAGATCCAGGTGCAGGCCGTCGACCTTGAGGCTGGTGATGATGTCGCGCTGGTGAGCCACAGAGCCGAAATAGGTGGTGAGCAGCAGCTTGCAGGGGCCGGCGAGGCGCTCATACGCCTTGAGATAGGCCAGTCGCCACTCGTCCGGCAGATCCAGCGCCAGCGCCGGCTCGTCTATTTGTACCCACTCCACGCCCTGGGACGCCAGCTTCGCCAGAATTTCCTGGTAGACGATGAGCAGGCGCTCCAGCAGCTCGAGGCGGGAGAAACCGCTCTCCTTCTCCTTACCAAGCCACAGGTAAGAGACGGGGCCCAGCAGCACCGCCTTGACCGGCAGCCCCAGGGCCTTGGCCTCCTCCACCTCGTCAAACAGCTGACTCCAGCCCAGCTTGAAGCGCTGGTCGCGGCTGAACTCGGGCACCAGATAGTGGTAGTTGGTGTTGAACCACTTGGTCATCTCGGCGGCAGCGGCGGCAGGGCCGGTCGGCGCACGGCCACGGGCGACCCGGAACAGGGTATCGAGATCGGTGTCGCCGTGACGGTGACGGGCCGGTACCGCATCCACCAGCAGGCTGGTGCCGAGCACCTGGTCGTACCAAGCAAAATCCCCGACCGGCAGCAGGTTGACCCCGGCGCTGCGTTGGGCCTGCCAGTGACGCTCACGCAGGCTCTTGCCCACGGCGATGAGATCGCTCTGGCTGGTTTCGCCACGCCAGTAGGATTCGAGGGCAAATTTCAGCTCGCGCTTGGCGCCGATGCGGGGGAAACCCAGGGTATGTGCTCGGGTCATAGTTCCAATTCCTTATGCTCGTTCATCTGATGGGAAACTGGATGATTTGGCCATCCAGATGTTTACACATCCAAAATGACAAGATAAGGTGGCGTTGGCTATTGAATCCTTTTCAACAGCTTCTCAAGAAATCCTCAACTGACACGCAAGCGCATCTTCAGCCGATGCCACAAGGAGCCATGTCATGGCGCTGCCAAGCAATTCAAGCATCGAGATCAAACACTTGAAGACGGTGACGGCACTGGCCGAGCAAGGGTCGCTGGCCGGGGCGGCGCTCACCCTCAACCTCACCCAGTCGGCCCTCTCCCACCAACTCAAAGAGTTGGAGGCCCGCCTCAATCTGGAGCTGTTTTTGCGAAAGAGCCGGCCCCTGGTGCTGACGGCGGCGGGCAACCAGCTGCTGACCCTGGCCCGTCAGGTGCTGCCCGCCCTGGCCCAGACCGAGAAGCAGCTACAGGCCCTGCACAGCGGCGACGCCGGTCGCCTGCACCTGGCGCTTGATTGCCACAGCTGCATCCAGTGGCTGCTGCCGCTGTTGCCTGATTTTCGCCGCCAGTGGCCCGGTGTGGATCTGGAGGTGGAGTCGGTGCCGGGCTTTGATGCCCTGGCCGCCCTGCTCGGCGGCCAACTCGATCTGCTGCTCACCTCGGACGTGCTGGCCCGCGGCGATCTCCACTTCGAGCCGCTGTTTGCCTTCGATCTCACCCTGGTGATGGCACCGGATCACCCGCTCTGTCGGCAAGCGCGCATCGCGCCAAAGGATCTTCGCCAAGAGGTATTGCTGCTCTACCCGGTGGAGCGCACCCGGATGGATGTGTTCAGCCGCTTCCTGCAGCCGGCCGGCATCGAGCCCGCCCGCTGCAAGCCGGTGGACAACACCTCGGTCATGTTGCAGATGGCTGCCGCCGGGCTGGGGGTCGCCGCCCTGCCGCGCTGGGCCAGCGACGAGTTTGTCCGCCAGGGGCTGCTCGAAACACGGCCACTCGGGGATGGCGTACGCCGCCATATGTATGGCGCGGTGCGCGCCGCCGATCGGGATCAGGCCTGCCTGCAGAGCCTGTTTGCCCGCATTCGCAGCAAGATGGGCGATCAGAAATAGACATAACAAGGGCGCCATAATGGCGGCCTATATCGGAAACAGGTGTTTGCCAGAGGCAAGGCGAGCCAAGCGGCTATGACTATGGCTCAGCCTGCACCTCTGCATGTGCACAGACACTCTTGTCATGCTGGCGCCGCGGACAGTTGCCGCAGAGCGTGCCATCGCGGCGCTTGTAGTGCAGGCAGCAGCGCTGACGCACATAGCCGGGGGACGCATCATCCTGCGGTAACGAGGCCGGACGCCACCCCGCCAGATGGCTATCCGGCAGGGCGCAGGCGGCGAGCCAGAGCGGTGCGTGGGCCGTCACCGTCTCGCGGCTCACCTCGGTAAAAAAGTCCGGCACTCGCACCAGTGCCGCCAGCAGATCATCGGCCAGGAGCGGGCGCACGAAACCGGGCCGCAACCGTTGTACTCCGCCCAGCAGCGCAAGCAGTGCCTGCCAGTGCACCTGCAACCGTTCGCCCGCAGCCTCGATCAGGGTCTCTGTCTCCCCCTTGATCATGGGCGCCACCGGCAGGGTCATGCCACTGACTAGTCCCTCCCGATAGTCCAGTTCCAGCTTATCCAGCGCAGGCACGGCCCCCTGGCGATAGACGGCCACCATGGCCAGATAGATGGACTGCCAGCTGAGCATGCTCCAGCTGCGGGTCAGCCAGTAAGCTGGCCCCGCCTCCGGATGTACCTGTTGCCAGTAGGCGTGAAGCTCGGCCGCCACCCGGGCAGGCGCCATCGGCGAGGAGGCCGTCAACAGAGCGCTCCCCTCCGCCTCCCGAATGCGTCCCGTCAGCGACGGGATAAGCTTGGCGGCCGCCGCAAACAGGGCCCGATGCTCCGCCGCTATCTCATCCCGAGGCGCTCCCCGCAGTGCTTCCAGAGTAGGCATGGCGAGCACAGTGCGCCCCCCATCAGCCCCGGTCGGATGACGCGGGGCTGATGGAGCATAAGAGGGTGCGCTGGCAAGCCCCGGACGATCTCCGGGGCGCAGGGTCAGAATGCGTATTTGAGTCGAGCCTCCAGGTTGCGCTCGGCCCCGAACCAGCAGTTGTTCCGGTCGTAGCAGGAGTAGTATGTCTTGTCGAACAGATTGCTGGCGACGAGGGAGGCTTCCACCCCCTTGAAACGCTGGCTGAGGTGCGCCAGATCGTAAGAAGCACTCATGTCCATCAGCAAGTAATCGGGCACGGTGCCGCTGTTGTCGGCATCGAGCTGGGCCTTGCCCACATAACGCACGCCGGCCCCCAGCCGCAGACCCCGCTCGAAGCTATAGTTGCTCCACAAGGAGGCGGTCTGCTCGGGCACCCAGACCGGCGTTTTGCCCTGCAGGCTCGTGGTATCGCGGGTGATCTCCATATCGAGGCGAGTGTAATTGAGCGCCAGATCAAGCTGGCTGGTGAGATCGACCCTCCCCTCCAGCTCGACGCCGCGGGAGACCATCTCCCCGGTCTGCAGCATGGGGCCGTAGAGGTTGTCCGGATCCGTCACCAGCGCGTGCTGCTTGGTGATGTGGAACACCGAGACGGTCGCCGTCTTGCTCATGTCATCGGAGAGGTACTTGACGCCCCCCTCCCACTGCTGGCCGGTGGCCGGCTCAAACGCCTTGCCATGCTTGTCCGCCCCCGATACCGGCTCGAAACTCTCGGCATAGCTCGCATAGGGGGAGAAACCGCCGTCCAGCTCGTACAGGGCGCCGAGGCGCAAAGAGAGATTGTTCTGATCCACGGTGGCCAGGGTATGGCTCGCCGCCCCCTGATAGAGGGAGTGGCTGTCGGTGTCCATCCGGTAGCTGTCGTAGCGCGCACCGCCAATCACCACCAGTCGATCGAGGCGCAGCTGATCCTGCAGATAGAGACCGCTCTGGTGCTGGCGGATCACCTTCTTGTCCTGATAGTTGAACGTTGGCTGCACCGAGGCCAGCTGGTTGTGGTTCGGGGCGAAGATGTCGATGGCGGGCGCCGAATAGTCCAGGGTATCCCGGTAAAGCACATGGGCATCCAGATACTGGTAGTCGACCCCGAGCAGCAGGTTGTGCTGGGCGGCGCCGGTTTGTACCCTGCCCGCCAGCTGGTTGTCGATGACAAAGCCGCGGGAGTCTTCATCCGTCAGATAGGCGTTGCGGGTCAGGGTGTGGTGATCCGCCTCCAGCGCCCCGTTGTAGGTGTTGCGCTGATCGGCCGAGGCATCCATATAGCGGGCATTTTGCAGCAGCTGCCAGCGGTCGTTGAAGTCGTGGCTCAGCTTGTAGCCCAGCAGGGTCACCTCCCGACTGTAGTGGTTCCACTGCTCGTCCCCCAGGAAGGTGTCACTGCCAAGCTGGCCCAGGGGATTGGCCTCCACCGAGCCGCTGGCCGGTACCGTCGTGTAGATGCCCGCCGCCGGGTCCCGCTGGTAGTAGAGATTCAGGTTGAGCAGGGTGCGCTCGCCCAGCTGCCAGTCCAGCGATGGCGCAAAGACGTAGCGCTCCTCCTGTGAGGTAACCGCCTGCCCCTCTTTCTGGCGGGCCAGCCCTACCATGCGGTAGGCGAGGGTCTCGCTGATGGCCCCCGTGCTGTCGAGGCTCATCTCCTTGAGATTGCCCGTGCCTGTGGCGACGTTCACACTGTGGCTTGCCTCACGCTGGGGGCGCTTGGCGATAAGGTTGACCATGCCGCCGGGGGGCATACTGCCATAAAGCACCGAGGTTGGCCCCTTGAACACCTCCAGCTGCTCGATGGCCACCGGATCTATCTGGGGTTGCAGGTTCCACTCGTTGTACTGCAGCAGCAGGCCATCGTAAAAATTCTGGTAGTTGTCAAAACCGCGGATGTTGAATAGATCCAGCCGGTTGACGGCACCCCCGCGCAGCTCGGTGTTGACGCCGGGCACATAGCGCAGCGCCTCGCTCACCGAACTGACACCTCGCTGTTCCAGTGTCTCGCCGTCCACCACCGAGATGGCCTGGGGTGTCTCGATAGGGTCGAGCCGGGTCTTGGTCGCTGTGTTGCGATAAGTCTGACCGAGCACGGTCAGGGTCTCATCGGCCTGCGCCTCCTGCGAACGCTGGGCAGGGGCGGCCAGCACGGAACCGGTCAACAGGGTGGAAATGGTCGCGGCGACCACGGTCAATGTAGGGCGAACAAATTGCATCTGATCCTCGACTGCCTAATGCGCGTTAATAGTAACAAATCTCATTTGCATTTTATTGCGCTAATTGGTCCCGAAATTAACAATTTGGGGCATGTTGGCAGGCAAGGCGGTGAAAAACAGACAAAAAAGCCTCAACCGAAAACCCTTCGTGTCGAGTGAAAATGGCTTTGAATTCAAATGACTATCTAGTCAGGTAAGAGGCAATGGGTAGATGATCAGTGCCCACCAGGACGGCGGCTCGTTCCCAGACAGCCCCCTCGAGCACTTTGGGATCAGCGCGGTGAGATGGGCAACCAGTACTCCATGCTGGCATCCGGCTGCTGGCCGTCGAACCCGACGCCATAGCGCTCCAGCTCGAATCCGTCCAACCCGCGATAACTGGAAGATGGCAGCCAGTGCAGAATGAACCAGTTGAGACTCTCTCCCAGCTGGCTGATGGGGCCCACGTGGGTGAGTACCGCATAGGTCTGGGCTGGGATGGTCAAGGACGCAAGTCCCGGTGTGACCTCGTCACCTTCCTCCGCCACACAGGCCCAGTAGGGCAAAATGGCGCCCGCCGCCGAGACATCCACGACACCGATCAGCTCCCTTGCCCTATCCAGCGCACCGGTATCACGCAAGGCCCGCCAGATGGCGGGCACCGTCTGCTGAAAATCGGGCGCCTCGGCAAACAGACCGCTGATCTGCCCCCTGATCCCATGCAGGGTGAAACCAGGCCTGCTCTCTATTCGCAACTGCACCAGCTTGGGGGGACTTGCAACCGCCATCGCTGCCCTCACTAGCGGGGTACGCAACCCCTGTCTCAGTCCCCGCTTGCGATAGGCCAGCGGTGAACAGCCAAACTGCTGCTTGAAGGCGCGGCTAAAACTCACCTCGGAGCCAAAACCGTAGCAGAGCGCCAGATCCAGCACTCGTTGCCGTCCCGACAACAGCGCCTCCGCCGCCAGGCTCAACTTGAGCTCGCGCACATAGCTGGCCACCGTCAGCCCGGTTTCGTGCAAAAACATCCGCTGCAGTTGCCAGCGCGACCAGCAGCTCTGTTCCGCCAGCTGTTCCAGCGACAAGGGTTCATCCAGATGGGAGTGGATGTAGTCGAGCACCCGTTCAATTCGGGTGAAGTGGTACGGGACGGGGTGTGGCGAGGACATGATGCTGGAAACTCACTCCGTGATGGCAGCATGAGGGTCATTTACGGGGGACTCCCGGCAGGGCGCCAGTGTGGCACAAGGTATGCCACAAGGCACCCACCCCATCGGGATAGATGGTATTCGCTTGCCAGCCGTAAAAAGCGCAGCGCTCTGCCCGGCTGGCAATCTTGCTCACGATTCCACGGGGTAAGGCTAATTACGCCCGGGAGAAATAATCGGCGGGAACGAGCATCACGGCGCCGGTGGCCACCTCTTCGGCGATCACTTCGGCCAGGGAGCGCAGGTGGAATTTGATCTGCCCCGACGGCAGCATCAGGCCTATGTCCGGGTTGCGCTCATCCATCATATTGCCGGTCTTGAACGGCAGGCTCGGATACTGCGCCACCAAAGCCGCCAGCGAAGGCACCACCAGCTCGATATGTTCAAGCCCCGCCTGGTGGCTGCGCCCCGGTTTGGGGGCTGCCAGCTCGATGCAGGGCACTTCGACGTCCCCTACCCTGACAGGCTGGAGCAAGCGATAGGTCGCGATGGGGCGCCCACCAATCATCCCCTCCACCAGCAGCTCCCCCGCTCCTGCCAGTACCTCGCACAGAGACAGATACTCGGGCAGGGTGGCGGCGCGGTAGCAGAGGTGATCGATATGGGGAGCTGTCATGTTGACGCCAAGGGCGGCCAGTTCGGTCAACAGCTGAGAAACAAATGGGGCCATTGGCCCCAGTGTGGAATCGAGTGGGTGAGACATGGTTACCATTTCTTCTTGGGCTGGAACAGGACATCGAGCTCGTCGGTCTCCCTGTCCTTGATGTTTTGCAGATCCTGAGCACTGTTTTGTTGCTGCAGCTCATCCAGAGCCATGAGCCCCTGACGCATATCCTCTTCCCGCGCCAGCAGATAAGGATCCTTGTCGCTCACCCCCGCCATCACGGACAGTCCCTTGGTATAGAGCTGGCGACAGGTACCGTACTGGCCCTGGATCTGGGCATCCATCGCCCGCTTGACCAGGTTGGAGATATTGATCTTGAGCTGCATCAGCTCGAGGCGGCGATCTTCCTGGGCAAATCCTTGCGGATCTATCTTGCCCTTGTTGTGTTCGACCCGCAGCAGGGCGCGCATCTTCTTGACCAGTTGCAGCATCTGGATCGCCTGGCGATCCGACTCCGGTGTCTTGAAGTGCCCTTCATCCTGACTGCTGTAATTCTCCTGCACGTTCTTGATCTGGGTCTGCACATCGGCAATCCGCTGCTTGACCTGGGTATTGGGCATCAACAGGGCAATGGCGCGATAGGCGTCGAGAATGCGGTGTTGCAGCAGCAGCACCATGTTTTTGGAGAAAGGCACCAGATTGACGTTGAGCAGGACCTCTTCGGTCTCGTCGGCCATCGTCTTGTGTCTGGCAACGGCATTGCGCTTGTCCGCTTCTGCCTTCTGCTTATATTGCTGCACCACGTTATAGGCGATGACCAAAAACAGGAGCGCGCCAATAGACAGCAATACCAAAGTGATAATCATAGGATGTCCAAACCCCTGTCCCAATCCAATTGCGTGATCCTACAACAGCTTACCTACTTAAGGTAGCCTGCAGAGCCCCCGTGTCCACGATTTGTCATCAAGCTGTGTCCCCGGTCTCAGGGCAGGATCTGGGGGCTGGCCGAAATGGCCACCCCCTTAGTATCGCCCAGCGGGATGATTACTTGAGATTAAAGCCCCGGGATTGCAGGAACCCCAGCATGAAGGGGCGGGACTCCTTGCCCAGAATGGCGCGGATCTGGCTGCTCCAGGTCTGATGCTTGTTATTGATGCTGCGCGCCTGGTAATAGGCCAGGATCTGCTCGTCGTATTGTGCCAGCAAATCGCGATCCAGCGTCTGTTGGTAGCGATCCTGATGTACCACCAGCGCCTTTGGCAAACGGGGTTTCTGCTCCGGCTGCTGGGCAGGATGGCCCAGACAGAGACCAAACAGCGGGATCACCTGATAAGGCAACCCCAAGAGTTCGCTCACCTCGACCGGATGGTTGCGAATACCACCGATATAGACACCGCCCAAGCCCAGAGACTGGGCGGCCAGCAGGGCATTTTGCGCCATCAGGGCACCGTCGATGGCACCGATAAGCAACTGCTCCGCGTAGCCGGTTCTGGCATCGGGCACGATCTGGGTATGGCGATAGTAGTCGGCGCAGAACACCAGAAACTCGGCGGCTTGGGCCACATAAGGTTGGTTGCCAGCAAGCTCAACCAACCGGGTACGCGCCTGCGGCTCTGTCACCCGGATAATGCTGGTCACCTGCAAAAAACTCGAGCTGGCGGCTGATTGCGCGGCGGCGAGGATGGCATCCAGCTGCTCGGGCGCTATCGGCTCGGCGCTGAACTGGCGAATGGAACGATGGGACAGGATGAGATCAATGGTCGGATTCATGGCACCTCCAAAATGAGGTAACACCATAACCAAAAAAACGAGGGAGCCCAAGGCTCCCTCGCACTCACCCCATCAAGGGGCCGGATAGACATAGGGGGCCTGCAACCCGAGAGGGAAGCCCAGCGCCCAGTAGACCAACAGGAAGATGGTCCAGCTCACCAGGAAGGCCAGCGAGTATGGCAGCATCATGGAGACCAGGGTCCCGATACCTGTGCTCTTCACATAGCGCTGGCAATAGACCACCACCAGCGGGAAGAAGACCATCAGGGGTGTGATGATGTTGGAGGCTGAATCCCCTACCCGGTACGCCGCCTGAGTCAGCTCGGGGGAGATCCCGACAGCCATCAGCATGGGCACCAGGATCGGGCTGATCAGCGCCCATTTGGCGGAAGCCGAGCCCACCACCAGGTTGACGGTGGCAGTAAGCAGGATCATCCCGACGATGGTCACTTCACCCGGTAGCGCCAGAGCGTGCAGCACTTCGGCACCGGAGAGGGCCAGCAGGGTGCCCAGGTTGGAATCACCAAACGCCTTGATGAAGAGCGCACAGAAGAAGGCCATCACCATGTAGGAGCCCATCTTATTCATGGTGGCCGACATGGCATCGATCACGTCCTTGCCGCTCTTGAAGGTACCGGCCACGAAGCCGTAGACGATACCGGGCAGGATGAACAACAGGAAGATGAGCGGCACGATGGACTTCATCACGGGGGCGGCGAAGGTGGTCAGCGAGCCGTCTGCGGCACGCAGGGGGGAATCCGCCGGCGAGAGCGCCAGGGCCAGCAGCGCGATGGCCGCCAGCATGGCAAATCCGGCCCAGTTGAAAGCGCGGCTCTCTTGCGCACTGTAGCGTCCCATCTCGTCGGCACTCTCCAGATCGTCGTTGAGGGGAACGTGCTTGAGGCGCGGCTCAACGATCTTCTCGGTGACAAACCAGCCGACACAGATGATCAGCAGGGAGGAGGCCCCGGTGAAGATGATGTTGCACAGGGTGTTGACCATGTATTCGGGGTCAAGCAGCTGGGCGGCAGACTGGGTGAAACCCTGCAGCAGGGCGTCGCCACCGGAGGGCAGGAAGTTGGCGGCAAAACCACCGGACACGCCGGCAAACGCCGCCGCAATCCCCGCCAGCGGATGACGACCGGCAGCGTGGAAAATGATGCCGCCGATGGGGATCACCAGCACATAACCCGCATCAGCAGCGGTATGGCTGACGATGGCCACCAGGATCAGCATGGGGGTCAGGAAGCGCGCCGGCGTGACCTTGAGCAGCTTCTTGAGCCCGGTGTTGATGAAGCCGGACTGTTCGGCCACCCCGACCCCCAGCATGGCGACCAGCACGATGCCAAGGGGGGCAAAGCCGGTGAAGGTGGTGACCATGCTGGAGAGGAACTCGGCAAGGCCGGCTCCGGTCAGCAGGTTGTTGACGACCACGGCTTCGCCAGTGCGGGGATTGACCAAATCAAACTGGAATTGCGACAACACCCAGGATCCGACCCAGACGATCAGCAGGGCATACAGAAACAGCATGGCGGGGTCGGGTAATTTGTTCCCGGCTTTCTCGACACCATTCAGGAAGCGGTTCAACCAGCCGTTGGATTGATTACCCGGGCTGGCATGGACTTCGGCTTGACTCATTATTGCGGTACTCCTTTCCCATGAAATGAGGCCGCATGCTAGCAATCTCTGCTAAAAAGTCCTATGACGCACAGCAAAAAAGTGCACTAAATTGCGAAAAAACTAACATTATAAACTGCGAAAACACGATTCACAGCGCATTAATTAATCAGCGAAGCAATTCCCACCAATGGGTAGCTCCCCATTTGACACTCAACCGTGAAGTCGCTCGCTTCCACTTCGGCCACTGTCTGGGGCTTGCTGAACAGATAGCCCTGGAAGGCATGACACCCCTGTGCCTTCAAGGCTGCCAGTTCGTGCGGCTCTTCCACCCCTTCGGCCATGATCCCCAGTCCCAGGCTGGTGGCCATGGCGGTGGTGGCCCGGATCACCGGCAAATTGAGGCCCACCACAAAGGAGCGATCCAGCTTGATGGTGTCGATGGGAAGCCGGTTCAGGTAGGCAAGGGACGAGTAGCCTGTGCCAAAGTCATCGATGGCGATCTTGATCCCCTGCTCGCTCAAGGCATCCAGGATGTCGAGGCACCCTTTCATGTCGAGCATCAGTACCGTCTCCGTCAGCTCCAGCGTCAATAGCGAAGGCTCGACCCCGTGCAGTGCGAGCTGTTGGGCCACCTGTTCCGGCAAGGCGGCGGAGAGCTGGAAACCCGAAAGATTGACCGAGACAGGCACCCGCTTGTGGAACTGTCGTTGCCAAGATGCCATCTGGGCCAGCGCCGTGGTGAGCACCCAGCTGCCAATCTCGCGGATCAGCCCCATCTCCTCGGCCAGAGGGATGAACTCAATGGGAGAGACATGGCCCAGTACCGGGCTGTGCCAGCGCAGCAGCGCCTCATAACCGGTCAGACGACCTTTCGCCACATCGACCTGAGGCTGGTAACTGAGGCTCAGCTCCTGGCGGCCGATGGCCTTGGCCAGAAACTGCTTGAGATTGAGCTTGCGTTGCAGGGTCTGCTGCATGCTGGGAGTAAAGCGCTGCCAGCGCAGCCGCCCCATCTGCTTGGCCTGATACATGGCCATGTCGGCCCGGGTGATGAGATTGTCGCCATCGTCGGCATCATCCGGATAGATGGCGATGCCGATGCTCCCTCCTATGGTCACCTCTGGCAAACCGTTGAGCTGCAAGGGCCTTGTCATCTGGGAGAGCATCAGATCGGCTACCTCCTGGGCCCGATCGGCCTGACCGCCCAGAGGCACCAGAGCGGTAAACTCGTCCCCGCCGAGACGGGCCAGCTCCACATCCCGCGGGCAGATCTGCCTGAGCCTGCCCGCCACTCGTTCCAGCAAGCGATCGCCGGCCTTGTGGCCATAGTTGTCGTTGACCAGCTTGAAGTTGTCCAGATCCATGAACACCAGCGCGAAACGCTCCCCCAGCCCGCAGTAGGCCTCCAGTGACTTCATCAGACCATAGCGATTGAGCAGGCCGGTCAGGGAGTCATGCCAGGCCAGGTGGCGATGTTCCAGCTCCTCAAGCTTGCGGTCGGTAATATCCCGCATGGTGAGCAGGATCCGCGCCCCCTGCTGGATATAGCGGAATTGAAACTGGAACCAGCGCATCCCCTTGAGGGTGCGGCACTCCCCTTCCGTGACCACTTCATCAAGGCGGGAGAGCTTCTGGTAAAAGCTGTCATCGTTGCCGGGAAAGATCTGGGCAAGCTGTTCGATGCTGCGGCCAAAGCACATCTCGAAGTGATAGTTGCCGCTCTCGAAGCTGCCCTGGCTGTCAAACAGGCAGGCCAGCGTATCCCCGGTCGCGAGGGAAGACTCCTGATAGAGGGAATCGGAGTCCAGTACCGCCTCGGTCATCATCATCAGACGACCCGCCAGCCGGATACCGGAAAGACGCAGATAGATCTGCTTTTTGACCCCCTTGGGAGAGAGGGTCCACCACTCGTTGTAGCTGCGCCCCTGTTTGAAATCCCCCAGGTAGCGCTGCAACAGGAGATCGATGGCGGTAGCCATGTCGGCAGAAAAATCGCGAGCGCAAAGCTCATCCAGGGAAGTTGCTTCCCAGACCGGCAGCGCGGCGTTGTTGGCCCAGAAAATATGGTGATGCTCGATGTCATAGACCCATATGGGGGTATGCAGAACATCCATCGTTTTCAGTAACCGTTCGTCAAGGGTATTCATCTGGTCAAGGTCATTCATACTGGATGATCACTGGTTAACCGAACAACAGACAACGCACACTGCCATCTGTCGAATGCCGGGTGCACATAATTTGTGCCCACATTTGATCAAGATGGCCTCGAGCAGAAAATACCATTTCAGATATCGGCAACGGATGGCGATATGCTGAAACGACAATAGGACTCAGCCAAGAACCTGGTTATTACAGGTTAATTGCAATATCGATTTTTATCTTTTTTTATCAGCAAAAACAACCACTAAGAGTGAGCCAGCTGACACTGTTTGAAACAATTTGGTACTTTTTTCAAGATATTTTCAATTGACAAACTGTTGAATTCAAAAATTTCCTGTCAATTTATGCCGCCAACTTTCCATTAATTAACCAATTGGCTGGACAAAGCGGCAAAAAAAACGGCAATACGGTTAATATCCGTTCCTTAAGCAGTTTCTGATATACCACTCTGCTACTTTTCGACCAGTCACCAGCCAAACTTGAAATATATGATCACCATCACATATGTGGTGCTCATAAAACCATCACCTTAGAACAAAAACTCACGGTTTTAAGTGCCATCAAGATCCCGTGCAGGTGCGAATACCAGCGACGTTGAAACCAGACACTTCCTCGCTGTCCCGGTTAAATAAGTGGATAAAATTGTCTCGAACAAGTCCGCATGCGGGTGCAGCACTGTTATAAAAGAGGTTTCAGCAGAAATAGAACCCAGATCAATTAAACGCTGAATTGCGCTTGCCAAGGGCAAAGGCTCTTTCTATGGTGACCCCCTTGTTACACCCAGAACAGCGTTTATGAAACACATCGAAGAGTTCTACCTGTTCGTCAAGGTGGTGCAAGAAGGGGGATTTTCCCACGCGGCAGCCGCACTGGACATGCCAACAGGCACCATCAGTCGACGCATCTCCCAACTGGAAGAGCACCTTGGTTACCCCCTGCTCCATCGCTCTACCCGCAAGCTTCGGCTCACTGACGAAGGGCTCAGGTACTATGAGCGTCTGTGCACTCCCCTCGCCCAGATCGAGCAGGCCACCAGCGAGATCCAGGGCAAGGAGGAGGAGATCACCGGCCAGATCCGGGTAGCGGCCCCCGTGGCCATCTCCAATACCATACTGGTCGACATGCTGGCCGAATTCGGGCTGCGTTACCCCGAGGTGCAGTTCGAGATCACTCAGACCAATGATCACCAGCACCTGTTCGACAACGATCGGGATCTGGTGTTCTTCAACGGCGAACTGCCCCAATCCTTGCCCAACGCCCTCTGCCTCGGTCATATCGAGTACGGCCTGTTTGCCTCCCCCCTCTATCTGGCCAAGAAGGGCACCCCCGCCCATCCCAACCAGCTGGAAGAGCACGATCTCATCTACTGCTGGCCCCACCAGCATTGGCAGTTGACCGACAAGGATGGCCAGCACGTTTGCATCAAGCGCCCTGCCAGGTTGACGGTCAACCAGACCCAGGCAGCCGTCAGGGCGGCCAGACGGCATCTGGGGATCGTCAATGCTCCACTGCACTACGTGGCCAGTTTTCTCCACGATGAGCAGCTGGTGCCGGTACTGCCCGACTGGCAAACCGGCAACCGGCCCCTCTACATGCTGCACTGCCAACATCAGTTCGCCCCGCTGCGTGTTAACATGTTTGCAGAATTTGTTGAAAAATACTCGGCACGCTATCGCAACCGGCAGTGGGACAATCAATTTTCACAGGCAAATGCCCTCCCCCATTGCATCTGAGCGCTAGCGGGCAACACTAATAGCAATACTTGCCAACAGAGCCTGCCACGCACCATGAATGTATTGATATGTGATGACTCGGGGTTTGCCCGCAAACAGCTGGCGCGGGCACTCCCCGCCGACTGGAACGTCAACCTGCACTACGCCGCCAACGGTCTTGAAGGGATAGAACAGGTATTGATGGGACATGGAGATCTCATCTTCCTCGATCTCACCATGCCGGAGATGGATGGCTATGGCGTGCTGGAGACCCTTCAACGGGAGGGGCTTCGCAGCAAGGTGATCGTGGTCTCCGGTGATATCCAACCCGAAGCCTACCAGAAGGTCATGGGTCTGGGTGCCCTCGATTTCATCAAAAAGCCCGCATCGCCGGAAACCCTGTGCGCCCTGCTCAAGCAACATGGCTTCTGGCATAGCGCCCCCAGCGGTCAGCCCGTCGCAGCAACACAGCCCGAGAGCGAGCTGGCCGATGCCGGTGTCAAGATCACCCCGGAGATCCGCGACGTCTATCAGGAGCTCGCCAACGTCTCCATGGGCCAGGCCGCCGATCTGCTGGCCCGGCTGCTCAACGCCTTCGTGGTGCTGCCCATTCCCAACGTCAACGTGCTGGAGGTCTCCGAGCTACACATGGCCCTCTCGGCCGCAGCCGATTCGGACACTCTCTCCGCCGTCTGCCAGGGCTTTATCGGGGCCGGGATCGCCGGTGAAGCCCTGCTCCTGTTCCACGACTCCAGCTTCAAGGATCTGGCGCGCCTGATGAATCACCAGGGGGTGCTGGATCGCACCGCCGAGCTGGAGCTGCTGATGGACACCGCCAACGTGCTGATCGGCGCCTTTCTGCGCGGTTACGCCAGCCAGCTCGATACCCCCTTCAGCCAGGGCCACCCCGTGGTACTCGGCCAGCACAGGCCCATCAACGAGCTCATCAACACCAACAAGAGCCGCTGGCGCCGAACCCTGGCCATCGAGATCAACTACCGGATCCAGGACTACGCGGTGCAGTGTGATCTGCTGCTGCTGTTTACCGAAGATTCCATCGCCACCATGAACAACAAAATCATGCACATGCTCTAGGAGTGACTATGGAGATCCGTGAATTTCATTGGCTGATGAACATAGTCCAGAACCTGGACGTCGGCCTGGTAGTGCTCGACAAGGAGTACAAGGTACAGGTGTGGAACGGCTTTATGGAGAGCCACAGCGGCCGGTTGGCGGGTGAAGTGCGCGATGGCGTGTTGTTCGACCTCTTCCCCGATGTGGACAGGGCCTGGTTCGAGCGCAAGGCCAACATGGTGTTCAAGCTCAACAACCGGGCCTTCAGCACCTGGGAGCAGAAGCCCTATCTGCTGCGCTTCTCCAACTACCGCCCCATCACGGGCTCGGCCCCCCATATGTTCCAGAACCTGACCCTGGTGCCGCTGGCGGATTTTGGCGGCCAGGTGACCCATATCGCCGTGATGATCTACGACGCCACCGACGAAGCCATGCTGATGACAGGGCAGCGCCAGGGCTGATGCCACCTCAATCGACATACAAAACAATCAGGGTGCTGCGGCGCCCTGATTGTTTATCCATGTTTTTCACGCCCCCAGATACTCGGTAAAGGCGTCGATCACCTCTTCGATATCGTCATCATTGATCTGCAGATGGGTCACCAACCGCAGCTCGCCGTAGCCGGAGAAGAGGATCCCACGCTCCTTCATAAAGGCAAGGAGCGTATGGGACTCCCCGTTTTTCAGGCGCAGGAACACCATGTTGCTCTGCACCTGGGCAAGATCCAGCTCGATACCGGGTAAGACGGCCAGCCCTTCGGCCAGACGACGGGCACGGCGGTGATCGTCAGCCAGCCGGTGCACATGCTGCTCCAGGGCGAACAGCCCCGCCTGAGCCAGGATCCCCGCCTGGCGCATGCCGCCCCCCAACATCTTGCGCAGCCGTCTGGCGCGGGCTATAAACTCCTGCTCTCCGACCAGCAAGGAGCCCACCGGCGCCCCCAGCCCCTTGGAGAGGCAGATCGAAATGCTGTCAAACGGCGCGGCCAGCGTGTCGACCTGGGTTTCGCTGGCGATGGCGGCATTGAACAGGCGGGCTCCGTCCAGATGGAGCTTCAATCCCCGCTCGGCGACGAAGGCGCCCATCTGCTGCAGATAGGAAAGCGGCAAGACCTTGCCATTGTGGGTATTTTCGAGGCAGATGAGCCGGGTCTGGACAAAATGGGCATCGTCGGGTGCCAGCGCCCCCTCGATATCCGCCAGCGCCAGGGTACCATCCGGCTGCATGGGCAGAGGTTGCAACGCGACCGACCCCAGCACGGCACTCCCCTGAGCCTCGTAACGATAGATGTGGGCTGCGCTCCCCAAGATGGCCCCTTCGCCGCGCTGGCAGTGGCTCATCACCGCCAGCAGGTTGGACATGGTGCCAGAGGGCACAAACAGCGCCGCCTGCTTGCCCAGCAAACGGGCACCATAGGCCTCCAGTGCATTGACGCTCGGATCCTCACCATAGACATCATCGCCAACGTCGGCATGAAGCATGACCTGGCGCATGGCGTCGGTGGGCTGGGTAACCGTATCACTTCGTAAATCGATATAGCGCATGAGATCCCTCCTAGGCAGAGGGATGACGGTAGCCATGCCACCCCTCCTTGGCAAGGGTGACATGAGCATATTGTGAAGCGTATGGAGGTCTGCCGCCCCGCTACCAAGGCAGCGGCTGTCCATCGAGATCGATCAGCTGGCCGGACTGGCTCAACGCAAGTTTATCGATAAGATCCAGCAACTTGCCAGCCACCTCGGCAGGGGCTTGCAGCGATGTGTCTGGCAGCTCGTCCAGGAAGGGGTTGTTCATCGGGGAGTCCATCAAGCCGGGGGCCACGGCAATCACCCCTGCCTGCGGGAAACGCTTTGCCCACTCCAGGGCCAGGTTCTTCACCCCCATGTCGAGGGCCGCCTTGCTCATCCGGTAGCTGTAGCGCTCCCCCTGTTCGTTGGCACCGATGGAGCCCGCGATATCGGAGATGGCGCAGAGCCACAATGGATGTTGCGGGCTCATCAGGCGGCTGAAATGGGCTGCCACGGCCAGGGTCGGCCAGGCATTGGCCAGCAGGCTGTCACACAGCCATTTGGGATGAACCTGCTCCACCCGCTGTTCCGGCATGAAATCGAGACCATGCAGCAGGCCAATGGTGTTGATGACCACCCGGGGAAGTGGCTCGGTGTCGTAGAGGGTAAAGAGGGCGCTGAATGAAAGCTCGTCCACTTCCAGCATGGGGAAGCAGGCCCCGGGGTCGATCCCGGCCGGGCAGCTGCGACCCGCCAGCAGAAAGGATTCCCCCCTGTTCATCAGCTCTCTTGCCAGCGCAGAGCCCAGCGCACCACTCCCGAGGATCAAGTAACTCATTGCCCGTTCCCTGGACCGTTCACTTGCTTAGAGCGTATCAGAATAATCAGACCGTGGTGACCCGACTAAATGGTAATACGCGCGCCGTCAGGCCTCCCCCAGTTGGCGGCCAAACTCCCGCGCCAGCGCCAGATCGAGATAACCGTCCGCCTTTTTATGGGTACGTAAAAACTGGTAGTAGGCGAGCAGGGTCACCAGCGCCTCCTCGTCGGGCAAAGTCAGCCCGCTGCGCTGCTCCTCGAGCAGCTGCTGCGCCGCCCCCAGCGCTTCCCTGTCCACCACCTCCGCCTGACGGTAGAGGTAGCCGCACCCGGTGGCCAGCCACTCCAGCGAACAGTTGGCCCCCATCGCTATCTGGTTGGCCCGTGCCAGCCCGGGCTCGGCCCCTTTCAGGTATTTGCGGATCAGCGCCTCGCTCAACCCCACCTTGCGGGCAAAGGCGCTCACGCTCATCTCCCCGATCAGACTCTGCAACCGTTCGGCAAACCCTTCCACCTGAGCTATCCCCCTGTCAGAACCAAAGTTCGAATCTTGCCCGGCGCCATTATTGCTTTGTCCCTCTCATCAGGCCAAGATGCCGGCAGCCCCTTTTTTACTTCCTGTTTTGCCAAGGAGTCATGCATGTCTGTATCCCGCGTTGCCCTGCATCCGCAAGGCCCCACTTTCTCACGCCTCATTATGGGTTACTGGCGCCTGATGGAGTGGCAGCTCTCCCCCACCGCCCTGCTCAATCTGATGAAATACCATCTGGATCTGGGGGTGAGCACCATCGACCACGCCGACATCTACGGCGGCTACCAGTGCGAGGCGGCCTTCGGCGAGGCCCTGCGACTTGAGCCTTCCTTGCGCGATCGGATGGAAATCGTCAGCAAGTGCGGCATCGCCCTCACTGCCAACCCTGAGCACGCTCTCAATCATTACAACACCGGCAAGGGGCACATCATCGCCAGCGCCGAGGCCTCGCTGCAAAAGCTCGGCACCGACCATCTGGATCTGCTGCTGATCCACCGCCCTGATCCCCTGATGAACGCAGACGACGTGGCGGATGCCTTTATCACCCTCAAGCAGGCGGGCAAGATCAAGCATGCCGGGGTCTCCAACTTCACCGCTCGCCAGTTCGAGCTGCTGCAATCCCGTCTGCCCTTCCCGCTGGTCACCAACCAGCTCGAGATCTCGCCGCTCCATCAGGAGGGAACGCTGGATGGCTCTCTGGATCAGTGCCAGCAGCTCGGGATCAAGCCGATGGCCTGGTCCTGCCTCGGTGGCGGCCGACTGTTCAGCGATCCGGCCTGCGAGGGTCTGCGGGGCGAGCTCGAGCAGATCCGCCAGGAGGTGGGCGCACAGACCATCGAGCAGGTGGTCTACGCCTGGGTGATGATGCTGCCAAGCCAGCCGTTGCCGCTGATAGGCTCCGGCAAGCGGGAACGGATTGCCGCCGCCGTGGCCTCGGAGTCCATCACCCTCAACCGCCAGCAGTGGTTCCGCATTCGCAAGGCGGCGCTGGGCTACGACGTGCCCTGAATGGGCAGACCGACGCCAACTAGCGCAGAAACAAAAACGGCATGGGAGATCCCATGCCGTTTTGCGTTATTGAAACACCTTAGCGATGGCGTTGCTGCGGCCGACGGGGGGCATCTGTCTTCGGCTTGGCCTGGTTGACTGTGATGGTACGGCCAGCGACTTCAGTGCCGTGCAGGTCGGCGATGGCCTTCTCGGCCTCTCCGTTGACCGGCATTTCAATAAAGCCAAACCCCTTTGACTGGCCGGTATCGCGGTCGATGATGATATCAACCTTGTCGACCTGCCCAAACTGGCTGAACAGGGTCTTCAGTTCGTCGGCCGTCATCCGGTACGACAGATTACCTACGTAAATCTTCATGCCATCCACTCTCGATTCAAGGTGCCTTCTCTATGCAATTCCCGGCATAACGGTAAGGGCACAACCCCTATGCCGGACCTGCCAGGGCTTCATGCCATGGCCTTCCCCGCACAGTAGCCCAAGTGATTGATCTCTTGGGCGAACATGCAGACAAGATCAATTCGAGTCACTGGCAGTATCCGAGCTTTGTCCGGGATTGTCGAGAAAATAGTCGATTCAGTCCGGCTGCAGCGTCGCCAGTTGTCGGGCCAGGGCGCGCCGGCCGTGCCATGCGCGTTTGAACCCGAAACGGTAGACACCAGAGCTCACCAGATGGAGCGACTCCTGCCTGAGATCCAGCAGCGCCATGGCCTCAGCCAGCTCCTGCTCGCTCAACTGCAGATCCAGACTGAAGTCGAGCCACTGGCCATCATGGCCGACCCGCCGCTCCCGCTCGAAGGCCACCAGCCGATCGCGAGGCAGCGCCAGCGCCTTGTCCTTCGGGCCGTTGAGCAGATAGAGATGAGCGTCGTCCCAGCCCAGTTCCGCCATGCGCCAGGGCTGCCAGCTGCGGGGCAGCGACACCATGAGGCCCGTGATGCCGCCAAAGATCAGTCCCACCCAGTGGATCAGGGCCATGGCCTCCCGGCCATACCACACAGAGGCTGCCACCACGCCCCAGCTCACCAGCCACAGCAACAGGATAACGAGGCGATAACGGGCCACCGGCGGCATCAAGAGGTGTAGACCCGGCGAGGCCAGCAAGGATGTAATACGCATGAGAGACTCCTGCCATCGAAAAATGGCGTCATTGTGAACAGCCATCAGGGTGCTGACAAGGGGGTTTTCTTTGTCATGTCCCCACAAAATCAATACCATGGCATCAACGACTCTCAATGGAACCGATTCATTGACCAGCACGCCCCCTTGCGTCCGTTTTTGTGGCGTCAACAAACGCTATGGCGATTTTCAGGCTCTCCACCAGATCGATCTCACCATAGAGCGGGGTGAGAAGTGGGTGATCTGCGGCCCGTCTGGCTCTGGAAAATCCACCCTGATCCGCACCATCAACGGCCTGGAGGGGATCGACGGCGGCCAGCTGTTCCTGTTTGGCGAGCCCGTTACCCCCGCCTATCTGCGCCGGCTGCAAGGACGGGTCGGCATGGTGTTCCAGCAGTTCAACCTCTTTCCCCACATGACGGTGCTGGAAAACCTGATGGTGGCGCCGGTGCACACCCTGGGGCTGCGCCCGGCCGAGGCCAAGGCGCGGGCCCTGACGCTGCTGGAGCGGGTGCGCATCCAGGCCCAGGCCGACAAGTATCCCCACCAGCTCTCGGGCGGCCAGCAGCAGAGGGTAGCCATTGCCCGTTCCCTCTGCATGCAGCCCGAGCTGATGCTGTTTGACGAACCCACTTCGGCCCTCGACCCCGAGATGATCCGCGAGGTACTGGATGTGATCCGCGAGCTGGCGGACGAGGGGATGACGTTGGTTTGCGTCACCCACGAGATGGGCTTTGCCCGCCAGGTGGCGGATCGGGTGCTCTTCATGGACGAGGGCAGGATCATCGAGTCTGCCCCGCCGGCGCAGCTCTTTGGCGCCCCCTCCCACCCGCGCACCCGGGCCTTTCTCGAACAGGTGCTGAGCTACCATGGCTAGCGCACGCCGCCTCTCCCCGCTCGGCTGGCTGCTCGGCACCCTGGTCCTGCTCCTGCTGCTTGGCTGGGCCCTCTACAGTGGTGCCCGCCAGATGGGCTATGAGTGGCAATGGCCGCGGGTATTGCCATTTCTCGGGGAGTGGGATGAGGGAGAATTCTATGCCGGCCCGCTGCTAAATGGTCTGCTGGTCACCCTGCAAGTAGCCCTGCTCAGCCTGGTGGGTACCCTGGTCGTCGGTCTTTGCGTGGCGAGCCTGCGCCTGCTCCCCTCGCGCCTGGGCCCCTGGCTCGCCCTCGCCTATCTCGCGCTGGTGCGCACCACGCCGCAATTGGTGCAACTCTATATTCTCTACTTCCTGCTGGGTCCCATGCTGGGGCTGGCGCCGCTGGCCTGCGCCGTGCTAAGCCTCTCCCTCTATCAGGGCGCCTTTACTGCCGAGGTGTTGCGAGCAGGCGTGCTGGCCATACCCAGGGGGCAGTGGGAGGCCGCGCACGCCCTCGGCCTGCCCAGAGCCGTGACCCTGCGCAAGGTGATCCTGCCACAGCTCATGACCATCATATTGCCGCCGCTGACCAACGAGCTGGTGTCGCTCATCAAACACTCGGCTCTGGTGAGCGTCATCGCCATCTTCGATCTCACCAACGAGGGGCGCACCCTGGTAGCCGACACCTTTCTCACCTTCGAGGTGTGGTTCACCGTGGCCGCCCTCTACCTGCTGTTGACGCTGACCCTGTCAGCCTGTTCGCGGGCTCTGGCCCGTCATCTTGCTCCGGACCAACAAGGACGTTAACCATGACATCATTCATCAAAACCGCCCTGTCGGGCGCAGCCCTGCTGCTGACCACCACTCTGTTTGCCCCCGCCCAGGCCGACACCCAGCCCTCCGCCACCCAGGCCCAGATCGAGCAAAGCGGCACCCTGAGGGTCGGCATGTCCACCTTCGCCCCCTGGGCGATGCGGGACAAACAGGGGGCCCTGATCGGTTTCGAGATTGACGTGGCCCGTCGCCTCGCCACCGACCACGGCTGGCAGGTGGAGTTCGTCCCCACCGCCTGGGATGGCATCATCCCCTCCCTGCTGGCAAAAAAATATGACGTCATCATCGGCGGCCTCACCATCACCCCCGAGCGGGAGAAGAGCGTGCGCTTCACCCACCCTTACTCCCACTCCGGCGTTCAGCTGGCCGCCTCAACATCCATGGCAAGCGAAAAGAAAACCCTGGCCGACTTCAACCAGCGCGGGGTGATCCTGGCGGTGCGCCGTGGCGCCTCGCCAGTACAGGTGGCCAAGGTCAACTTTCCCAAGGCCACCCTGCGCCAGTTCGATGACGAGTCCCAGGTGTTTCAGGAGGTGCTGAACGGCCGCGCCCACGGCGCCCTCTCCTCCTCCCCCAAACCGGAGCAGGAGGCACTGCGCCACCCCGATGCCCTCTTCATGCCCTTCGTCACCCCGCTGGCGCAGGGGAACGAAGGCTTTGCCCTGCGCAAGGAGGACGGGGCCCTGGCCGAGCAGTTCAACGAGTGGATCGACGCCCGCCAGGCCGATGGCTGGCTCAAAGCACGCCATGACTACTGGTTCAAGTCGCTGGTATGGGAAGCGCAGGTCGCCAACCCCTGATGCTGACGAAGATAAGAGGGGCCATTCGCCACGTCGGCTGGCTGGATGGGGCGATTGTCGTGCTCCTGCTGCTGACGGCGGTCTGGCTCGCCAGCCGCGTCCATATCGGGGTAGCCTACCAGTGGCACTGGCATCAGGCCTTCGAGCTGCTGTTCACCCGCGGCCCGCACGGTGAGCTACCCTATTTTTTCAGCGGCCTGCTCACCACCTTGCGCATCGCCCTGTTTGGCATGCTGCTGGCGCTGCTGCTCGGCACCGCTCTCGGCCTTGCCACCTTCAGCCGCCGCCCCTGGCTGGTGCTGCCGGCCACCCTGTTTGTCCAGCTTGTCCGCAACCTGCCGCCGCTGGTGTTTATCTTCATCTTCTACTTTTTCATCGCCAGCCAGCTGTTGCCGGCAAGCGGCCTCTCCCGCTGGCTCGGCACCACGGCCATCTCGCCCTGGCAGGAGGCGCTGTTCGGCCCGCCGGCACGCTGGGAGAATCTCATCTCCGGTACCCTGTGTGTCGGGATGATCAGCGCCGCCTTCGTCGCCGAGATAGTACGGGCCGGTCTCGCTGCCGTACCCGCAGGGCAATGGGAGGCTGCCCAGAGCCTTGGCCTCTCCCCCTGGATGCGGCTGCGCCGGGTGATCCTGCCCCAGGCCCTGATGCTGATGCTGCCGCCCCTCACCGGCCAGCTCATCGCCCTGGTGAAGGATACCGCCATCGTCTCCCTCATCTCGGTGCAGGAGCTCACCTTTGTCGGCACCGAGATGGCCAACTCGAGCGGACTGGTTTACGAGATCTGGCTGCTGGTAGCGGCGGCCTATTTATTGATATGTTTGAGTCTGTTCGCACTCCTCAGCCGACTCGAAGCAAGACAAGGAGCACACAGATGCTGACGTCCCTGTTACTGGCTACCGCCCTGCACGCCGAGGCAATCGGCGGTTATGCCGCCGGCTGCCTGAAAAACGGCATGGCCCTGCCGCTGGAGGGGCCGGGTTATCAGGTGATCCGTACCAAGCGGCTGCGCTATTACGGCCACCCCGACCTTATTCATTACCTGCAGACGCTGGCTAACCAGAGCCGCATGGCTGGCCTGCCGGATCTCTATATCGCCGATCTGGCGATGGCCCATGGCGGCCCCTTTACCTCGGGCCATCGCAGCCACCAGACCGGCCTCGATGCCGATATCTGGTTTCGCATGGCCAACCGCCCCATCAGCAAGTGGGAGCAGGATGCCCCGAAGGAGTGGGCGCTCATCGACGAACCCAGTTACAAGATGTTGCCGGGTCGCTTCGGCCCGCAGCAGCTCACCCTGCTGCGCCTGGCCGCCAGCAAACCCGAGGTGGCGCGCATCTTCGTCAACCCGGTGATCAAGTCAGCCGTCTGTGAGCAGGCGGGTCACGAGCCCTGGGTGGCCAAACTGCGCCCCTGGGTGGGCCATTTCAGCCACTTCCATGTGCGCCTGCGCTGCCCCGCCGCCAGCCCGGATTGCCAGCCCCAGCCCCCCATTCCCCCTGGCAATGGCTGCGGGGAGGAGCTCGCCTCCTGGCTCAAGGACAAGCCGCAACTGCCCAGGGTATCCGGCATCAACAAGATGCCGGTCTTGCCCGCCCGCTGCAGTCGCGGATAGTCACCCCAGCGTGTCGTCGCGGATTGTCGCCACTGACCCCAAGCTGTTATGGTGAACCGATATTTGCCAGCCATTTCAATGGAGAACAACAAGATGAACCTATCTCTCTGGCGCAGGGCCACCCAGTCCCTGCTGACCCTGACCCTGCTGCTGGGTCTGACCGGTTGCGGCATGAATACCATTCCGACTCTGGATGAGCAGGTCAAGGCGAGCTGGGGACAGGTGGAGAACCAGTACCAGCGCCGCGCCGATCTGGTCCCCAACCTGGTGGCTACCGTCAAGGGGTATGCCACCCATGAGCAGGAGACCCTCAAGGCGGTCACCGACGCCCGTGCCCGGGTTGGCAGCCTGCAGGTGAGCGATCCGGCCCAGCTCAAGGAGTTCGAGGCGGCGCAAAACCAGCTCTCCAGCGCCCTCTCCCGCCTGATGGTGGTGGTCGAGCGTTATCCCGATCTCAAGGCGGATCAGCAGTTCCTCACCCTGCAGGCCCAGCTGGAAGGCACCGAAAACCGCATCTCGGTGGCCCGCCGCGACTACATAGAGGCGGTACGCCAGTTCAACACCGAGATCCGCACCTTCCCCGGGGTGATCTGGCACAAGCTGCTCTACTCGGATCTGGAAGCCAAACCCAGCTTCAGCGCCAAGGCAGGTGCCGATGAGGCGCCCAAGGTGAGCTTCCAATGACCATGATGCTGCGGATCCTGCTGCCCTGCCTGCTGCTCTGGACCACAGCGCTACAGGCGGCTCCCGACTTTCCGCCCCTGAGCGGGCGGGTGGTGGACGAGGCGAGCCTGATGTCCCGCAAGCAGGCCCACCAGCTGACCCAGCAACTGGCCGCGTTTGAAAAACGCAGCGGTGTACAGCTGGTGGTGGTCTCCATCGACAGTTTGCAAGGGGAGACCATCGAGGAGTACGGCTACCAGCTGGGACGTCACTGGGGCATCGGCCAGAAAGGAAAAGACAACGGTGTCCTGCTGCTGATCGCCCAGGATGAGCGCAAGGTGCGGATCGAAGTGGGTTACGGCCTGGAAGGGGCCCTGCCCGATGCCATCGCCGCCAACATCATCCAGACCCGGATCCTGCCCGCCTTCAAGCGGGGCGACATGGTGGCCGGCATCATGGCGGGCAGTCAGGGCATCATGCTGGCGCTGGCCGGTGACTATCAGCCAGCAGAGACCCAACAGCAAGATAGCGGCAAGGGGCCCGGGCTGTTCATTCTGATGGTGATTGCGATGATCGTGATCCATAACCTGCGCGGAGGTGGCGGCGGAGGTGGCTCGGGCCGCCGTCGCCGCTCGGCCTACCTGGCCGGGGGACTGGGGGCCGGCTCCTTTGGCGGTCGCTCCGGCGGAGGTTTTAGCGGCGGTGGCGGTGGCTTTAGCGGTGGCGGTGGCAGTTTTGGTGGCGGTGGTGCCTCCGGTGGTTGGTAACAGGGATTAAGAGACGACAAGATGATTTCCAAACAGTTTTATCACACGCTTCAGGCCAGGGTCAGACAGGCAGAGCAGGACACGGACGCCGAACTGGTGACCGTGCTGGCCCCGGCCAGCGATGGATATCGCTACATTCCCACCCTCTGGGCGGCCCTGCTAGCCATGCTCACCCCGCTGCTGGTGTTCCAGCTCGGCTTCTGGCTCGGCTGGTACGAGATCCTGCTGGTACAGTGGTCGGTCTGGCTGCTGCTGAGCCTCCTGTTTCACTGGACCCCCATCAAGATGCGGCTGATCCCCAAACGGGTGCGCCTGCACCGGGCCGCCCTGATGGCACGACTGCAGTTTGTCGAACAGGGACTGCATCGCACCCGCGACCGGCTTGGCGTGCTGATCTTCGTCTCGGCCGCCGAGCACTACGTGGAGATCCTGGTGGATGACGGCATCGCCCAGCACATCGACAACGTCCAGTGGCAGGAGATCATCGATGACTTCGTAACACGGGTGCGCAACAAGGAGATCGAGCAGGGCTTTCTGGAGTGCATCGAGCGCACCAGCGCCATCCTGAGCGATGCCTTCCCCGCCACCCGGGATCAGAACGAGCTGCCTGACAGCCTGATCATCCTGGACAAGCCCTGAGCCGGTGTAAAAAAACGGCATTCTGCTCAAGGGTTAAGCGTTCGATAAAGATTATGAAAAATAAGGGGAAAAGTGGTTGACCGAGGCAGCCCTTTCCCCTACATTACGCCCCGTTCCAGCGCAACAGCGCGACGAACACAGTGTTGGCTGAACACGTTAAAGAACAGACCAAAATTTGGTGAGGTGTCCGAGTGGCTGAAGGAGCACGCCTGGAAAGTGTGTATACGGCAACGTATCGAGGGTTCGAATCCCTCCCTCACCGCCAAATAAAGCAAAAGGCCCCGTCGCAAGACGGGGCCTTTTGCTTTATCCGATGATGGGCGGCTTGGTTCGAACCCTGTTCGACAGGCGGGCAAGATAGCCCGCTTGGACGGCCAGAGGCCGCCCGCAGGGCGAGCGCCAGGGATGGCCCGAGTCAATCCCGACCCAGCGTCAAATTCGAAAGGGTCCATCTAGGTGGGCCCTTTTTCGTATCTCCCCCTGACCTTCGAGAGGGAAGGTGAGAACCCTCGTCGGGTTCGAGCAGAGCAGCGAGCTGCGATGAACGGCCGCAGGCCGCCCCGAAGGGGAGAGCCACGCAGTGGCGAATCATCTCTCCCTCACTCCAACAGCCATACTCCAGCCACAGCCTTGCCGTCCAAGGCTCCGGTGTCACACAACCCCGATGATCGCAAAACCCACCGATATATAAGTGTTATTGGCTCAAAAGAGGTTGATGACAATTAAACTGGGCGCAGAAATGTTGCAAACCATAAAATGGCCACAACAAGGCTATAAAAATAGGTTTTATTCAGGATGTCGACTCGAATTTAAATAAAATAAACCGTCTTACTCCATAGCCTGACAACATTAATAAGCTCTATAAGGTCGTCAAGAAATTCTTGGGTTTTATTGCCACCTAGAAAATAATTATCACCCTCCTCCCCATTTGATTGTATCTACACCCCACGCAGCAGTTGATCAGCCAGTCTGGTAAAGCATGCCTATGCCGGTGAAGCAGCGCGGCTGACTCCTCCAACCAGCAACTATGAGCATTTCAGGTGTTTGATTGTGTGCCCCGGCATGATGACGCCGAGCACCTTTCCGGGCAACCCCCCCTGATGACAGGAATAGATGATGACTAATTTATCATTTGCCTGTGATGGCTGAATTTCACGCATGGACGCCCAAGCATAATCATGCAATGCTGTTTGCGTGAGATGGTTCGCTTCATGTCACGTGGGATAAATCAGCATTCTTGATGGCTGAGTTTTTACAACACGGAGAGCATCATGATTAGAAAAACAGTTTTGGCTGTTTCGTTGTGTGCGATGACTGCATTGCCGGCCTACGCAAAAATAAGTGACGAGATGGCGAAGGATGCCTTTATTTATGCCTACTCAATGGACGAGGCATACAAGTTTTTTTATGAAACCGCAGTAAAAACCGATACGCCCCTCAATCGATTCCAGAATATTCGTCACATCGCAGACGACACCTATACCTCTCACCCGACCATCAACAACGACACCCTGCATCTGCAAGGGTGGCTGGATGTCAGTGCCGAGCCGGTGATCGTCAGCGTGCCCGACATGGACAAGGGCCGTTACTGGATCCTGCACACCATGGACATGGGCCACTACACCACTTCCATGATCGGCTCCCGTCTGCGCGGTGAGAAAGGCGGTCGCTTCATGTTTGCCTCCAACACCTGGCAGGGGGAAGTGCCCGCCAGCGTGACCGAGGTCATTCGCGTCAACTCCAACCTGATCAAGCTGATGGGTCGCATCATGGCGACCGGCAAAGAAGACGAGAAGGTGGCGCTCGGCTACATGGATCAGTGGAACATCCGGACCCTCTCCCAATACCTGGGCGTGCCGGGCCCCAAACCCAAGGTGCATCAATGGCCTGATCCGGCCAAGACCGACTGGCTGCAGCGGGTCAACTTCGTCTTGTGCGAAGGGGACATGGGCACGGCCGACAAACAGTGGCTGGATCAGTACAAGGCCATAGGACTGGCTCCTTGCAAACAGGATTTCACCAAGGAGCAGACGGCGGCGGCCAAGACGGGTGAGAAACTCGGCATGGCTTACCTGGCCGAACTGGCGCCCAAGATGACCAACGCCGGCGAGCTGCTGGGCACCCGCGCCGAGTTGCAAAATGGCAAGCGTGACCTGTTTGCCGAAGGCACCTATCTCGGCCAGTGGGGGCTGCCGCCGGAAGAGTCCGTCTACCTGCAATCGGTAAAAGGGTCGGACGGCCAGAACATCAACGGCGCCAACGGCAAGAAATACCGTATGCGCTTCAAGGCACCGGACGTGAGCCAGTTCTGGTCCTTCACCGTCTACGCCACCGACAACAAGCTGATGGCGCACAATGCCATCAACCGCCACAGCCGTGGCGACCGGACCCTCAAGCCCGATGCCGATGGCATGTACACCATAGAGCTGAGCGCCAAGGGGGATGCCAACAACCCCAACTGGCTGCCCATCCCGGAGAAAGACGCCTACATCATCATGAGGATGTACGGCCCGAGCAAGGACGTGCGTGAAGGGAAATACCCCTTCCCCGCACTGGAAGTGGTCAAGTAACCAGTGATCAGGATGGCCGCACAAGGGGCGCTCGCGCCTTGTGCGGCTTCTTTGTTTCTCCCCTTTTTCTCTCCTTGGCGTTGCGCCCCTTGTGTCACATCCGGGCTCGTTTTTTCTTCCCTTCATTGCCCCCGCCACCATCGCTCATTTATTTGTTCACCGATTGGATATCGTTTTGAAAAACTGACACTTAAGTAGCTACACTAGCCACTATCACCATTCATGGACGGGTAACAGATGAGTTTGATCGGCCTGGTACTGGCACTGATCGCCATCCTTGGCGGCAACATGATCGAAGGCGGTCACCCCAGTGCGCTGCTCGACCTGCCAGCGTTTCTCATCGTCATCGGCGGTACCATAGGCGCCGCATTGACGCAATTCCCCTTCTCGGTCGTTGGCAGCACGATGAAACGCTTCAAATGGCTGCTCTCTCCTCTCAAGCTCGATCTGCATGAGCAGGCCCAGTTACTGGAGAACCTGGCCGGCAATGCCAGACGCAGCGGCATGCTGGCCCTCGAGGGGATGATCGAGGAGATCAAGGATCCCTTTTTGAGAAAAGGGGTACAGATGATGGTGGACGGTTACGAGAAGACAAAGATCCACGAGGTGCTGGAAAACGAGATCGAGTTCGAACAGGAAGATCTCGAACAGACCGTCAAATTCTACGAAGCCATGGGAGGCTACTGCCCGACCATGGGGATCGTCGGCGCCGTGTTCGGTCTTATTCACGCCATGGGCCTGCTGGATGCGCCGGACAAACTGGGGGGCGCCATCGCGGTGGCCTTTATCGCCACCATCTACGGGGTCTCCGCCGCCAACCTGATTTTCCTGCCCTTCGGCAACCGCTACAAGGCGTTCGCCCATCAGATCCGCCACTACAAGGAGATGACCCTGACCGGCATCCTCTGCATCGTGGACGGCGAATCCCAGGCTCGCCTGCAGGTGACCCTCGAACCTTATCTGGGAGCACATGGTGGCGAAAAAGAAAAAGGCTGAAGCACCGGAGAACCATGAACGCTGGCTGGTCTCCTATGCCGACTTCATGACCCTGCTGTTTGCCCTGTTCGTGGTGCTCTACTCCTTCGCCATGGCCAAGCAGTCGGAAACCCGGGTGCTGATCCAGGGCTTTATCGAGTCATTGGGCAAGATAGGTCTCATCTCGCCGCCGGCCGGCTCCCCCGTGATGCAGGGAGGAACCGGGATCCTAGAGCCCGACTCGAAGACAGCCCCCGGCGAGCCGCCAAAAGAGACGATCCTGGACAAAGTTGAGCATGCCGCAGCCGCCGATCCCATCAACGAAACCATAGGCCCCTCTGAACAACCGAGTCCTACCAATGACTGGCCCTACAAGGCCAAGAAGCAGGAGTGGGTGCAGGCAACCAAGCAGAAGCTTGAGCAGCAGCTCAAGTCACAGATCGAATCCAAGGATCTGGAAATTGAGCAGCTCGGCAGCCAGCTGGTGATCCGCATCGGCGAGAAGGCGCTGTTTCCCTCGGATTCTGCCTTCCTGCAACCCCAGTTTATCCCCCTGATCAACAAGATTGGCACCATCCTTACCGGTATCCCGGGGCGGGTGGTAGTAACGGGGCACACCGACAACTCCCAGGCGCCGGTGGAGCTCTATCGCAACAACTGGGAACTGTCGGTGCTGCGAGCAGCCGCCATCGTCCAGACCCTGATCGGCAACCCTAAACTGGACGCCAGACGCATCGTCGCCCAAGGAGTGGCCGACACCCAGCCACGCTATCCCAATGACACCCCTGCCCACCGCCAGGCGAACCGCAGGGTCGAGATCACCCTCTCCCAAGGCAAGGCTGCAGAAGAATCCCTTCCTCTAATAAAACCCTGATAAATACACAGGCATCAACCGCGTCACTTTCCTGAATGCCGATCGAGCCTTCCAGTCCTCCATATCGCCCCTTGTCAACTTCAGTAACCACCACTTCACAATTTAAAACACTCATCGATGCTGAGTGGCGTACGCCCTGTCCCGCCATTTTCATTTGCTACCTTTTCATCAAAAAATTGAACTTCGTAACAAAATTTAACATCCAACCAGTCGATTAATAATTAAGCGGCAAAAATGACATGTAAATCAGTACGGAAATGTCATACTACGTAACATCAATGTTAAGTATCATGAATGGTTTGGTTAAGGAAAACCTCTATGTTTGCCGATATTGCTGTCCAACACTGGGCTTTTGCCATTTATGTCATTGCTGCCATCTGCCTCTGCCTGGGAATGATCGGCCTTGCCGCCGTACTGGGGGGGCGCGCCTACGGCCGCACCAAGAACAAACCCTTCGAATCCGGTGTCGACTCGGTCGGCAGTGCCCGCCTGCGTTTTTCCGCCAAGTTCTATCTGGTCGCCATGTTCTTCGTCATCTTCGATGTCGAGGCGCTCTATCTGTTTGCCTGGTCGGTGTCGGTGCGCGAAACCGGCTGGGTCGGCTTCATCGAGGCCACCATTTTCATCGTTTTGCTGCTCATCGGCCTGGTCTATCTCTGGCGCATCGGTGCGCTGGACTGGTCGCCGCGCAAGGCACCACTAAACGACAAGAAAACTGACTGAATCACAGATCCTTTCCTTGAGGTTGCACCATGAAGTACACCCTGACCCGGATAGATCCGGATGCGCCCATCGAGCGCTATCCCCAAGAGCAGCGACAGACCGTCGATGACCCGCTGGCACAAGAGGCGACGCGCGGCATCATGATGGGGCGTCTCGAGGAGGTGCTGCAAGATACGGTCAACTGGGGCCGCAAAAACTCCCTGTGGCCCTACAACTTCGGCATCTCCTGCTGCTATGTGGAGATGTGTACCGCCTTCACCTCCCCCCACGACGTGGCCCGCTTCGGCGCCGAAGTGATCCGGGCCTCTCCCCGTCAGGCCGATTTCATGGTGATAGCCGGCACCCCCTTCATCAAGATGGCGCCGGTCATTCAGCGTCTCTACGAGCAGCTGCTCGAGCCCAAGTGGGTCATCTCCATGGGGGCCTGTGCCAACTCGGGTGGCATGTACGACATCTACTCCGTGGTGCAGGGGGTCGACAAATTCCTGCCGGTCGACGTCTACATTCCGGGCTGCCCCCCCCGCCCCGAAGCCTTCCTGCAGGCCCTGATGTTACTGCAGGAGTCCATCGGCAAGGAGCGCCGGCCACTCTCCTGGGTGGTGGGCGATCAGGGGATCTACCGCCCCCAGATGCAGGCCGAAAAAGAGCGCAAGCGTGGCGAGCGGATCAATGTGACCAACCTGCGCACGCCGGATGAGATCTGACCATGAAATTGACCCGAGAGTTTCCAAGCAACTACACCATGGCCCAGTGGCAGCCAAGCGATCATCAGGATGCCAGGGTGATAGGCGAACTGTTCGCCCACTTTGGCGCTGACCATTTCACGCTGCAAACCACCCGCACCGGCGTGCCCGTGGTCTGGCTCGCCCGTGAGCTCTTGCTCGACGTGATGGGCTTCTTGCGCGCCCTTCCTTCCCCGTTCGTGATGCTGTTTGACTTGAGCGCCACCGACGAGCGGATGCGCAGCCACCGGGAAGGGTTGCCACAAAGCGATTTCACCGTCTTCTATCACCTCATCTCCATCGAGCGAAACAGCGATCTGATGCTGAAGGTGGCGCTGATGGAGAGCGATCTGACCCTGCCCACCATCACCGGCCAGTTCCCCAACGCCAACTGGTACGAGCGGGAGGTGTGGGATCTGCTGGGGATCACCTTCGACGGTCACCCCCACCTGACCCGGATCATGATGCCGAGAAGCTGGCAGGGTCACCCCCTGCGCAAGGACTACCCGGCGCGGGCCACCGAATTCGATCCCTTCATGCTCGATGCCGCCAAGCAGGACATGGAGCAGGAAAACCTGCTGTTCAAGCCCGAGGAGTGGGGCCTGGCCCGTGGCAACGAGAACGAGGACTACATGTTCTTGAACCTCGGCCCCAACCACCCCTCCGCCCACGGCGCGTTTCGCCTGGTGCTGCAGCTCGATGGCGAGGAGATCCGCAACTGCGTGCCCGACATCGGCTATCACCACCGCGGCGCCGAGAAGATGGGGGAGCGCCAGTCCTGGCACAGCTACATCCCCTACACCGACCGGGTTGAGTACCTGGGGGGCGTGATGAACAACCTCCCCTACGTGCTGGCGGTCGAGAAGCTCGCCGGCATCAAGGTGCCGCAACGAGTCGACATGATCCGGGTGATGATGGCGGAGCTGTTTCGTATCCAGAGCCACCTGCTGTTCCTCGGCACCTATATCCAGGACGTGGGGGCCATGACCCCGGTCTTCTTCACCTTCACCGACCGCCAGCGCATCTACACCATCATCGAGGCCATCACGGGCGCGCGCATGCACCCGGCCTGGTTTCGCATCGGCGGCGTGGCTCACGATCTGCCCCAAGGGTGGCAGCGCCTCATCCAGGACAACCTGCTGAGCTGGCTGCCCAAGCGGCTGATGGAGTATGAGAAGGCGGCGATGCGCAACAGCATACTGCGCGGACGCACCATAGGGGTCGCCGCCTACACCACCGAACAGGCGCTCGCCTGGGGCACCACTGGCGCTGGCCTGCGGGCCACCGGCCTCAACTTTGACGTGCGCAAATGGCGCCCCTATTCCGGCTACGATCAGTTCGACTTCGAGGTGCCGGTGGGCAGCAATGGCGATGCCTACGACCGCGCCACCGTGCGCATCGAGGAGATCCGCCAAAGCATGTCGATCATCGAGCAGTGCATGAAGAACATGCCGGAAGGGCCCTTCAAGGCGGATCACCCGCTCACTACCCCGCCACCCAAGGAGCGCACCCTGCAGCACATCGAGACCCTGATCACCCACTTCCTGCAAGTGTCGTGGGGCCCTGTCATGCCGGCGGCCGAGTCGCTGCAGATGATAGAGGCGACCAAGGGGATCAACAGCTACTACCTGACCAGCGATGGCTCCACCATGAGCTACCGGACCCGGATCCGCACTCCGAGCTTTGCCCACCTGCAACAGATCCCCTCGGTGATCAAGGGCAGCATGGTATCGGATCTCATCGTCTACCTGGGCAGCATCGATTTCGTTATGTCGGATGTGGACCGTTGAGTCATGTCGCCCCCTTCGCGAAGGGGGCGGCAGACGAGACGCGCAGTAAAGGGACAAGCCACCAAAGGTCAAGTCATGAGCCAGCAATGTCAGTGTCATCATAATCAGACCCCAGAGGGGCAAGGGGCATGCAGCAGCAGCCAGCAGGGCGATTTCGTCCTGAGCCAGGCGGAGCGCGATGCCATCGAACACGAGAAGCACCACTACGAAGATCCCCGCGCCGCCAGCATAGAGGCACTCAAGATTGTGCAGCAGGCCCGCGGCTGGGTCCCCGACGGCGCCATTCACGCCATCGCCGCCGAGCTTGGCATTCCCGCCAGCGACGTGGAGGGGGTCGCCACCTTCTACAGCCAGATCTTCCGCCAGCCGGTGGGGCGCCACATCATCCGGGTCTGCGACAGCATGGTCTGCTACATCAACGGTCACGAACAGTTGCTGGCCGGTCTCAAGGAGGTGATGAACCTCTCTCCCGGCCAGACCAGCGCCGATGGCCGCTTCACCCTGCTGCCGGTCTGCTGCCTTGGCAACTGCGACAAGGGGCCGGCGCTGATGATCGACGACGACACCTATGGCGGGCTCGATCCCGTCAGCCTGCTCAAGACTCTGGAGGCTTACCCATGAGCCTTGATCAGCGCAAGACCCTCGCCTCTTTTGGCACCGCCAACCGCACCCCTCGCGCTCCCGAGACCCACCCGCTCACCTGGCGCCTGCGCGACGACGGCCAGCCGGTGTGGCTGGAGGAGTATCAGGCCAAGCAGGGCTACCAGGCCGCCCGCAAAGCCCTCGGCCAGATGAGCCCGGATGAAATCGTCAGCACCGTCAAGGATGCCGGCCTCAAGGGGCGCGGCGGCGCGGGCTTTCCCACCGGGGTGAAGTGGGGCCTGATGCCCAAGGACGAGAGCATGAACATCCGTTACCTGCTCTGCAACGCCGACGAGATGGAACCCAACACCTGGAAAGACAGGCTGCTGATGGAGCAGCTGCCCCATCTGCTCATCGAGGGGATGATCATCTCGGCCCGGGCGCTCAAGGCCTACCGCGGCTACATCTTCCTGCGCGGCGAGTACGTGGATGCCGCCATCCATCTGCGTCGCGCCGTCGAGGAAGCCAAGGCGGCGGGGCTCCTTGGCAAGAACATCCTGGGCTCGGGCTTTGATTTCGAGCTGTTTGTCCACACCGGCGCCGGCCGCTACATCTGCGGCGAAGAGACGGCCCTTATCAACTCCCTGGAAGGGCGCCGCGCCAACCCGCGCGCCAAACCCCCCTTCCCCGCCGTCTCCGGCGTCTGGGGCAAGCCCACCTGCGTCAACAACGTCGAGACCCTGTGCAACGTGCCGGCCATCATAGGCAACGGCGTGCCCTGGTATCAAGGATTGGCCCTGCCGGGTTCGGAAGATCACGGCACCAAGCTGATGGGCTTTTCCGGCAAGGTCAACAACCCGGGGGTCTGGGAGCTGCCCTTTGGCATCACCGCTCGCGAACTGTTCGAGGAGTACGCCGGGGGCATGAAGAGCGGCTATCGCCTCAAAGCCTGGCAACCGGGGGGCGCCGGCACCGGCTTCCTGCTGCCCGAGCACCTGAATGCCCAGATGTATACCGCCGGCATCGGTAAGGTGGGCACCCGGATGGGCACCGGGCTCGCCATGGCGGTGGATGACAGCATCAACATGGTGAGTTTGCTGCGCAACATGGAGGAGTTCTTCGCCCGCGAATCCTGCGGCTGGTGCACCCCGTGCCGCGATGGCCTGCCCTGGAGCGTCAAGCTGTTGCGGGCGCTGGAACGCGGCGAAGGGCAATCCGGCGATCTGGCGACCCTGGAGCAGCTGTGCACCTTCCTCGGCCCCGGCAAGACCTTCTGTGCCCACGCCCCCGGCGCCGTCGAGCCGCTGGCCAGCGCCATCAAGTATTTCCGCCCCGAATTCGAGGCCGGGATCAAGGGCCACGGCTACAATCGCAAGCCGCTCAAAGGGATCCAGCCCAATCTTTTGGGCGAGCGCTGGTAAGCGCACCACAGATTTCACCAAACAGGTTTCAGGGAAGAGGTATGGCAACCATTCATGTTGACGGAAAAGAGTACGAGGTAGACGGGGCGGACAACCTGCTGCAAGCCTGCCTGTCGCTGGGTCTCGACGTCCCCTATTTTTGCTGGCACCCGGCGCTTGGCAGCGTCGGCGCCTGCCGCCAGTGTGCGGTCAAGCAGTACCAGAATAGCGATGACAAGCGCGGCCGCCTGGTCATGTCCTGCATGACCCCGGCGAGCGACGGCAGCTACATCGCCATCGAAGATGAAGAGGCTAAAGAGTTTCGCAAGAGCGTGGTGGAGTGGCTGATGACCAACCACCCCCACGACTGTCCGGTGTGCGAAGAGGGAGGCGCCTGCCACCTGCAAGACATGACGGTGATGACGGGCCACAACAGCCGGCGCTACCGCTTCACCAAGCGCACCCACCAGAACCAGGATCTGGGCCCCTTCGTGGCCCACGAGATGAACCGCTGCATCGCCTGCTACCGCTGCGTGCGCTACTACAAGGACTACGCCGGCGGCGAGGATCTTGGCGTCTACGGCGCTCACGACAACGTCTACTTCGGGCGGGTCGAGGATGGCACCCTGGAGAGCGAGTTTTCCGGCAACCTGGTGGAGGTGTGCCCCACCGGGGTGTTCACCGACAAGACCCACTCCGAGCGCTACAACCGCAAGTGGGACATGCAGTTTGCCCCGAGCGTCTGCCAGCAGTGTTCCGTTGGCTGCAACATCAGCCCGGGGGAGCGCTACGGCGAGCTGCGTCGCATCGAAAACCGTTTCCACGGCGCCCTCAACCACTACTTCCTCTGTGACCGTGGCCGCTTTGGCTATGGCTACGTCAATCTGGCCGATCGGCCGCGCCAACCCTTGCTGCAAGAGGGGAGCGACAAGCTCGCCATCACGGTGGATGGCGCCCTCAACCGCGCCGCCGATGCCCTGCGCACCGCAAGCGGCGTCATCGGCATCGGTTCGCCCCGCGCGTCGCTGGAGAGCAACTTCGCTCTGCGCGAACTGGTGGGGGCCGAGAATTTCTACAGCGGCGTCGAACAGGCGGAGTGGGCCTGCCAGCTGAAGATGCTGCACATCCTGCAGCACGGCGGCATTCGCACCCCGAGCCTGCGTGACATGGAAGAGGCCGACGCCATCCTGGTGCTCGGCGAAGACGTCACCCAGACTGCCGCCCGCATCGCTCTGGCCCTGCGCCAAGCGGTCAAGGGCAAGGCCCGTGAACTGGCCCGCAAGATGAGAGTCGATCTGTGGCAAGTTGCCGCGGTGCAGACCCTGGGCCAGAACGAGCGCTATCCGCTGCTCATCACCAGTCTCGACACCACCCGTCTCGACGACGTGGCCGCAGAGACCTGGCACGGGGCGCCGGCCGATCAGGCGCGCCTCGGCTTTGCCATCGCCAACCTGCTTGACGGCTCGGCCCCCGCTCCCGCCGATCTCGCCCCCGAGCAACGGGCGCACGCGACCCGCTGGGCCGAACTGCTGGGCAGCGCCAAACGGCCGCTTGTTATCGCAGGCTCCGGCGCCCGCTCGCAAGCCTTGATTGAGGCGGCCAGCAATATCGCCCGCGCCCTCAAGGGTCGCGGTCAGGCGGTGGAGCTTGCCCTGGTGGCGCAGGAGGTCAACTCCCTCGGGCTCGCCATGCTGGCCGATGCCGGCAAGCCGCTGGAGGCGGCCTTTGAGCGTATCGAGCGCGAAGATCAGCTGGCGCTGGTGACCCTGGAGAACGATCTCTATCGCCGCGCCCCCCGCAGCCGGGTCGACGGGGCGCTCAAGCGCCTCCAGCACCTGCTGGTGGTGGACCATCAGCTTACCCCGACCGCGCAGCAAGCAGATCTGGTGCTGCCCGCCGCCAGCTTTGCCGAGGCGGACGGCACTTTGGTGAACATGGAGGGGCGCGCCCAGCGTTTCTTCCAGGTCTACGCCCCCGCCTTCTACGACGCCGATATCCAGGTGCGCGAAGGGTGGCGCTGGCTGGCTGCCCTGCAAGGGGCGATCAAACGCCAGCCGCTGCGATGGCAGACCCATGAGCAGATAAGCCAGGCCTGCGCCGCCGCCAATCCGCTGCTGGCCACCATGCTGGAGGCGGCCCCCAACGCCGGCCTGCGCATTCGCGGCATGCGCCTGGCCCGCGAGCCGCACCGCTACAGCGGCCGCACCTCCATGCTGGCGGATCAGAACGTGAGCGAGCCACGGGTGGCGCAGGATCCCGACTCCCCCTTCAACTTCTCCATGGAAGGGTACGCAGGCGCGCGCCAACCCCTGCCCCAGGTGCCCTTCGCCTGGGCCCCGGGCTGGAACTCGCCGTCGGCCTGGAACAAGTTTCAGGACGAGGTGGGCGGCCATCTGCGCGCCGGGGATCCCGGCCGTCGCCTGCTTGAACCGGATGAAGTGACCCTGGGCTGGTTCGAGGCCATCCCGGCCCCGTTCGCGGCACAATCTGCCCTGCAGGTGGTGAACTATGCCCAGCTGTTTGGCGGCGAGGAGCTCTCGGCCCGCAGCCCTGTCATCCAGGCCCGGATGAGCGAGCCCGAGCTGGTGCTCAATCCGACCGATGCGGCGCGCCTGGCCCTGCATGCGGGCAGTCAGGTGGCCCTCTCCTGGGGCGGTAGCTACTGGCAGTTGCGCCTGCGCCTGAGCGAGCAACTTGCAGCCGGTTTGGTGGGGCTGCCCCTTGGGGTGAACGGCCTGCCGACCGCCCTCGCCCAGGCCACGCTCGATAATCTGCAGGAGGTGATCGCATGAGCGCATCGCTGATGGATCTGCTGATTGAGGTGAGCAAGGCGCTGATCGTGCTGGTGGGGATCGTGGGGGCCGGCGCCTTCATGAGCTTCATCGAGCGCCGCCTGCTGGCCCTGTGGCAGGACAGATACGGCCCCAACCGGGTTGGCCCCTTCGGCCTGCTGCAGCTGGCGGCGGACATGGTGAAGATGTTCTTCAAGGAGGACTGGATCCCGCCCTTCGCCGATCGGCGGATCTTCATCCTGGCCCCCATCATCGCCTTCACCTCCTTCATCCTGGCGTTTGCCGTGGTGCCCCTCACCCCCACCTGGGGCGTGGCGGATCTCAACGTGGGTCTGCTCTACATCCTGGCCATCGCGGGGCTGGCGGTCTATGCGGTGCTGTTCGCCGGCTGGTCGAGCAACAACAAATACTCCTTGCTTGGCAGCCTGCGTGCCTCGGCCCAGACCCTCTCCTACGAGGTGTTCCTCGGGCTCTCCTTGATGGGGATTGTGATCCAGAGCGGCAGCTTCAACCTACGGGAGATCGTCGAAGCCCAGGCGGGCCTGTGGAACGTGGTGCCCCAGTTCCTGGGCTTTGTCACCTTCCTGTTCGCCGGGGTCGCCGTCACCCACCGCCATCCGTTCGATCAGCCGGAGGCGGAGCAGGAGCTCGCCGACGGCTATCACATCGAGTACGCGGGCATGAAGTGGGGGCTGTTCTTCGTGGGTGAGTACATCGGCATCGTGCTGGTCTCCGCCCTCATCGTGACCCTCTTCTTCGGTGGCTGGCATGGACCCTGGTTGCCCCCCTTCATCTGGTTTGCCCTGAAGACCGCCTGCTTCATGGTGCTCTTCATCCTGCTGCGGGCTTCCCTGCCCCGCCCGCGCTTTGACCAGGTGATGGCGTTTGGCTGGAAGGTGTGCCTGCCACTGACCCTGATCAACATGCTGGTCACCGCAGCCGTGGTGCTGATGAATGTGCAGTGAGACACAAGTATGAAAATCGTGAGCATTATCCAGGGTGTCGGCACCCAGTTACGCAGTCTGGCCATGGTCTTCTCCCATGCCTGGCGGCCCCGTGAAACCCTGAACTACCCGGAGCAGGCGGTTTACGCCCCACCCCGCTATCGCGGCCGCATCGTGCTGACCCGCGATCCGGACGGCGACGAGCGCTGCGTGGCGTGCAACCTGTGCGCCGTGGCCTGCCCGGTCGGCTGCATCTCGCTGCAAAAATCGGAGCGGGAAGATGGCCGCTGGTATCCGGAGTTCTTTCGCATCAACTTCTCCCGCTGCATCTTCTGCGGCCTGTGCGAGGAGGCCTGCCCCACCACCGCCATTCAGCTGACGCCGGATTTCGAGATGGGGGAGTATCGCCGCCAGGATCTGGTGTACGAGAAGGAAGACCTGCTGATCAGCGGCCCCGGCAAATACCCGGACTACAACTTCTATCGCATGAGCGGGATGGCCATCGACGGCAAGCCGAAAGGGGATGCCGAGAACGAGGCCAAACCCATCGACGTCAAGAGCCTGCTGCCCTGAGGAGTCAATCATGGAACTGGCATTCTATGCCTCGGCCCTGGTGGCCATTTACAGCACGCTGCGGGTGATCAGCACCAGCAATCCCATGCATGCGCTGCTCAATCTCATCATCTCCCTCATCGCCGTGGCCATGATCTTCTTCTGCCTGGGTGCCGCCTTCGCCGGTGCCCTGCAGGTGATCGTCTACGCCGGCGCCATCATGGTGCTGTTCGTGTTCGTGGTGATGATGCTGAACCTGGGCTCGGCCCAGGCCCAGGAGAAGAAGTGGCTCACCCCCATGACCTGGGGCGGTCCGGCCCTGCTCTCCCTCATTCTGCTCAGCTTTCTGGCCTACGGCATCCTCGGGGTGACCGGCGGCCAGCTGGGCATCGGCGAGGTCACAGCGAAAGAAGTGGGCGTGGCCCTGTTCGGCCCCTATGTCCTGGCGGTGGAGCTCGCCTCCATCCTGCTGCTGGCGGGCCTGGTAACCGCCTATCACCTTGGGCGCGAGGACAAGAGCGGTGAGGTGCTCTCGGTGCCCCGCACCCAATCTCAGGAAGGAGGTCAGCAATGAACACCATCCCCATGGAGCATGGTCTGCTGCTGGCGGCTGTGCTCTTTTGCATCGGTCTGTGCGGCCTGCTTATTCGCCGCAACCTGCTCTACATCCTGATGAGCATCGAGATCATGATGAATGCCTCGGCACTGGCGTTCGTGGTAGCCGGTAGCCGCTGGGTCCAGGCCGATGGCCAGATCATGTACATACTGGTGATTTCTCTGGCGGCAGCGGAGGCCAGTATCGGCCTCGCCCTGTTACTGCTGCTCTATCGTCGTTACCACACCCTCAACGTGGACACTGTGAGCGAGATGCGCGGATGAGCCTCCTATACTTGACCTTTCTGTTTCCGCTGCTGGGCTGGCTGCTGCTGGCCTTCTCCCTCGGCCGTTTTGGCGAGCGCACCTCGGCTCTGATCGGGGTGGGTTCCATTGGCCTGTCGGCCCTCACCACCCTCTGGGTGGCCATGGATTTTCTGGCCAATCCGCCGGCGGGGGGCGTCTACCTCCAGACGCTATGGCAGTGGATGGCGGTGGGCAACTTCACGCCGACGTTCCGCCTGGCTCTCGATGGCCTGTCGCTCACCATGTTGGGAGTGGTGACCGGGGTGGGCTTTTTCATCCACCTGTTCGCCTCCTGGTACATGCGCGGGGAAGAGGGGTATTCGCGCTTCTTCACCTACACCAACCTCTTTATCGCCAGCATGCTGTTCCTGGTGTTGGCCGATGACCTGCTGTTTGTCTATCTGGGCTGGGAAGGGGTGGGTCTGTGCAGCTACCTGCTGATCGGCTTCTACTACCAGGATCGCAACAACGGGGCCGCCGCCCTCAAGGCATTTGTGGTGACCCGGGTCGGTGACGTCTTCCTCGCCATCGGCCTTTTCCTCCTCTATCGGGAGATGGGCACCCTCAACATCCACGAGCTGCTGGTGCGCGCCCCCCTGATGTTTGCCGAGGGCTCCCCTGCCCTGTCGTTGGCCTGCCTGATGCTGCTGGGTGGCGCCGTCGGCAAATCGGCCCAGCTGCCGCTGCAAACCTGGCTGGCGGACGCCATGGCGGGCCCGACTCCGGTCTCGGCGCTGATCCACGCGGCCACCATGGTGACCGCCGGTGTCTACCTCATCGCCCGCACCCACGGCCTGTTTCTGCTGGCCCCGGAGATCCTCCATCTGGTGGGCGTGGTCGGCGCCATTACCCTGGTGCTGGCCGGGTTCGCCGCGCTGGTGCAGACCGACATCAAGCGGATTCTGGCCTACTCCACCATGAGCCAGATTGGCTACATGTTCCTCGCCCTCGGGGTCGGTGCCTGGGAGGGGGCCATCTTCCACCTGATGACCCACGCCTTCTTCAAGGCGCTGTTGTTCCTCTCCGCCGGGGCCGTCATCGTGGCATGCCATCACGAGCAGAACATCTTCAAGATGGGTGGACTGAGAAAGAGCCTGCCACTGGTCTATGCCTGCTTCCTGGTGGGGGGCTCGGCGCTCGCCGCGCTGCCGCTGGTCACCGCCGGTTTCTACAGTAAGGACGCCATCCTGTGGCAGGTGCAGGCATCCGGCCAGAGCGTCCTGCTGTGGGCCGGTCTCGCGGGGGCCTTCCTTACCTCTCTTTATACCTTCCGCCTCATCTTTATCGCCTTTCACGGCGAGGCGAAGACCAAGGCCCATCCCGGCCATGGTCTGGCCCATCATCTGCCGCTGCAGGTGCTGCTGGTGCTCTCCACCGGCATTGGCGCGCTGATCACCCCGCCGCTGGCTGGGGTGCTGCCGGCCGGTCCTGGCGATGGCATTGAAGAGGGGCGCCATGCCCTCGAGATCCTCTCCGCCATCATCGCCATCGCGGGAATTGCGCTGGCGGCCTTTCTGTTCCTCGGCGAGCGCCGTCTGGCCACGGCCGTGGCCAACAGCGCGCCGGGCCGCCTGCTCAGCACGCTCTGGTTCAACGCCTGGGGCTTTGACTGGCTCTATGACCAGCTGTGGGTCAAACCCTACCTGCTGGCGACCCGGCTGCTGGCCCGCGATCCTCTGGATCGCCTGATGAACCTGCCGGCCTGGCTGGCCCTGCGCAGCAACCGGCTGCTCGCCTGGAGCGTCAGCGGCAAGCTGCGCTGGTACGCGGCCTCCATGGTGATCGGCGCCGCCCTGGTGCTGGCCCTGTTGCTGCTGGGGTGAATCATGACCAAACCGATACCCGTACAGCCAGCCTGCTTGCCCTCCCCGATGGAACGGGGGACGCAACCTCATATGAACTTGAACGAGAGCTGATACCGTGACCTTACTCTGGATCTTGTTAATTCCCTTTATCGGCGGCGTGATCTGCTGGCAGATGGAGCGCCTCGGCGAGCAGTTCGTCCGCTGGGTGGCCTTGCTCTCCATGGGTGCCAGCCTGCTGCTCGCCTGCGCCATCTGGCTCGGGGGGGATTTCTCCCTCGCCACCACGGCGCTCGACAGTGGCACCACTCTCGCCCCCACCTGGGCCGCCGAGTGGCGCCTGCCCTGGATCCCCCGCTTCGGCATCTCGCTGCACCTGGCGGTGGATGGCTTGTCGCTGCTGATGGTGATCCTCACCTGCTTTATCGGGGTGCTGGCCATCCTCTGCTCCTGGAAGGAGATAGTGCAGCGCATCGGCTTCTTTCACCTCAACCTGCTCTGGATCCTGGGGGGCGTGCTCGGGGTCTTCATGGCGCTGGATCTGTTCCTCTTCTTCTTCTTCTGGGAGATGATGCTGGTCCCCATGTACTTCCTGATCGCGCTCTGGGGTCACTCGGTCACCGACGGCAAGTCTCGGATCAACGCCGCCACCAAGTTCTTCATCTACACCCAAGCGAGCGGCCTCATCATGCTGGTGGCCATCATAGGTCTGGTACTGACCCACCAGCACGCCACCGGCGTCTTCACCTTCAACTATCTGGAGTTGCTCAATACCCCGATGAGCAAGAGCGTCCAGTGGCTGCTGATGCTGGGCTTTTTCATCGCCTTCGCGGTCAAGATGCCGCTGGTACCGCTGCACGGCTGGTTGCCGGATGCCCACAGCCAGGCGCCAACCGCGGGTTCCGTGGATCTCGCGGGGATCCTGCTCAAAACCGCCGCCTACGGCCTGCTGCGCTTCGCCCTGCCCCTGTTCCCCGAGGCCTCGGCCGAGTTTGCCCCCTACGCCATGGTGCTGGGCCTTGTCGGTATCATTTACGGCGCCGTGGTGGCGTTTGCCCAGACCGACATCAAGCGGCTGGTGGCCTACACCAGCATCTCCCACATGGGCTTCGTGATGATCGCCATCTATTCCGGCAGCGAGCTGGCCCTGCAGGGGGCCGTGGTACAGATGATCGCCCACGGGCTTTCTGCCGCCGGCCTCTTCATCCTGTGCGGCCAGCTCTACGAGCGGCTGCACACCCGGGATCTGCGCCAGATGGGCGGTCTGTGGGGACGGCTGCGCTACCTGCCCGGCGTCATGCTGTTCTTCTCGGTGGCCTCGCTCGGGATGCCGGGCACCGGCAACTTCGTCGGCGAGTTCCTCATTCTTATCGGTAGCTTCCAGGTCGCCCCCGTCATCACCGCCGTGGCCACCTTCGGCCTGGTGCTGGCTTCGGTCTACTCCCTCATCATGCTGCAGCGCGCCTGCTTCGGCCCTGCCAGGAACGAGGGCGTGCTCAGGGGGCTCGATAGCCGCGAGCTGACCATGATGCTCACCATCGCAGGCCTCCTGGTACTGCTTGGCCTCTATCCCCAACCCGTGCTCGATACCGCCAGCAGCAGCCTTATCAACGTGCTGCACTGGTATCTGCTGCCGACCGCAGGAGCCCTGCAATGACGTTCACCGCTTCCCAACTGCTGGCCCTGCTGCCCCTGCTGCTGACAACCGGGGCCATGGCGGCCCTGATGCTGGCCATCGCCTGGCGCCGCTGTATCACCACCGCTTATATGGTCACCATCGTCGGCCTCAACCTGGCGCTTTTTTCGCTACCCATCGTGATGGCGCAGGACGATCAGGGGGTCACCCCGCTGTTGCAGGTAGACAGCTACGCCGTCTTCTACATGGGGCTGGTGCTGGTCGGCGCCCTGGCCACCTGCACTTTCGGCCAATCCTGGCTGAAAGCCTACCCGGACAACCGGGAGGAGTTCTTCCTGCTGCTGCTCATCGCCACCGCCGGTGGCCTGGTGCTGGCCTGCTCCCGCCATCTGGCATCGCTCTTCATCGGGATCGAGATGCTGACCCTGCCGATGTTCGGGCTGGTGGGCTATGCCTATCGCGAGCGCCATTCGCTGGAGGCCAGCATCAAGTACATGGTGCTCTCCGCCGCCGCCACCGCCTTTCTGCTGTTCGGCATGGCGCTGCTCTACGCCCAGGCGGGCAGCCTGAGTTTTAGCGATCTCGGCCTGACTCTGGCCCAGAGCCCGGCGCACCATCCTTTGCTGATGGGAGGCCTTGGCCTGATGCTGGTGGGCTTTGCGTTCAAGCTGTCGCTCGCCCCCTTCCACCTCTGGACGCCGGATGTCTATGAAGGAGCCCCGGCCCCGGTGGCCACCTTCCTCGCCACCGTGAGCAAGGTGGCGGTGTTTGCCGTACTGCTGCGTTTCTATCTGGCGGTGCCGGCAGCGGCCGACCCCATGATCCACTGGCTGCTGGCGGCCATGGCGGTCATCTCCATCCTCATCGGCAACCTGCTGGCGCTGGTGCAGACCAACCTCAAACGGATGCTGGGTTACTCCTCCATCTCCCACTTCGGTTATCTGCTGGCGGTGATCGTGGCGAGCCGTATCGGCCAGATGCCGGTGGAGGCTGCTGGCGTCTACCTGCTGATGTATCTCTTCACCAGCCTGGGGGCCTTCGGGGTGGTGAGCATGATGTCCAGTCCCTATCGCGGCAAGGATGCGGACTCCCTGCACAGCTATCGTGGCCTATTCTGGCATCGCCCCTACTTGACCGCGGTGCTGACCGTGATGATGCTCTCTCTGGCAGGCATCCCCATGACTCTCGGCTTCATCGGCAAGTTCTACCTCATCGGCGTCACGGTGGAGGCCCGGCTCTGGTGGCTCTCCGGCACCATAGTGCTCGGCAGCGCCATGGGGCTTTTTTACTACCTCAAGGTGATGGTGACCCTCTATCTGCGCGAACCCGGTATGCAGCAACGCGATGCCAGCGCCGACTGGGCGCTCTCTTCCGGCGGCGTGGTGGTCTTGCTCTCCGCCGTCCTAGTGCTGCTGCTGGGACTCTATCCCCAGCCGGTCATCAGCCTGGTGCAGGGCTTTCAGCAGGTGGTGTTGCAATAATCCTTCCCCCTCAAACCGGCAGCCCTAGCTGCCGGTTTTCTCTTCCCGCAGCGTGTCCCGCTTCGCACGACCTTGCCTGTTTATGCCAGGCAACTGCCCTGCCGCTTTCTTATTCCTGTCATTTTTTCTACTGATATTAATGAGATAGATATCACCTGCCGGTTCTGCTATTGATATGGTTATAAGTGTCTGGAATGGAGTTCAGATGATGAAGCAACAGTATGTTGATCAATTCAGCCCGACAGCACTGACCGCGCTACTGGCCTCCTATCAGGGAACGACGCTCACCCTCTTGCTGGCCGAACAGGATCGGGAGCAGGTCCCTCTCCTGCAGGCGCTATGCAATCGCTTCAGCATTACCCTGGATGGCGCCATCTTTCCCCAGCTGCTCGGCCGGCAGGGCTTGCTCTCCCGGGGTGCCTGGCTGCTGCCCCGCCCACAGCCTTATCACTGCGCTCTGGTTCCCCTTGCCCCTCGGGCCGATGCCGAACAGATAGCCCAGGGGATAGCAGAAGCGGTGGAAGCCATGCTGGCCACCTGGTCCGCCGCCACGCCGCCGACCCTGTTTCTCACCTTCGATTGCATGATCCCCAACATCGCCTCGGCCCTGGAGGCGCTCTACCTGCGTCTCGCCAACCGGGTCAACTATGCGGGGGTCAATGCCGGCAGTGGCCAGTTTCAATCCATCCCCTGCCTGTTTGACAACCACCGCCAGATCGCAGGCGGGGTCACCTGCGCCCTGCTGCCCTGTGACAGCTTTCCCTTTCTCGAGCATGGCTACCGGCTTTCGGCCCAGCCCATGCTGGCCACCAGCAGCGAAAACAACAAGGTGGCCTTCATCGACTGGCAGCCTGCCTTTGGCAAGTACCAGAGCCTCATCGAACAGCATTTTCAGCACACCCTGCAGCCTGAAGAGCTCTATCAGTTTGCCGTGCACATACCCCTTGGCCTGCTCAGGGCCAATGACGATGTGATCGTCAGGATCCCGGTGGGGGTAACGCAGGAGGGGGCACTGCTTTGCACCGGCGAGGTACCGGATCACAGCATACTGACCCTGCTAAGAGCGCCAGAGAGCACGAGCGAACATGCCACCGCACTGGCCACTCGCCTCGCCCGTCAGCAAAATCTGACACCGGCGCACCTGCTGGAGGTCTACTACTGCGCGGGAAGACAGCTTCACTTCGGGGAACAGAGCGCCGCTGAGCTGGCGACCCTGCTAAGCGCCTCGGGGGCTGGCGAGCTGGCCGGGGCCCTCTCCCTTGGCGAGATTGGCAACGTGCGCCGCGGGGATTACCCCCAGTTCCATAACGGCGCCATTTTGTGCAACGGGGTGCGATTATGAACCAGGATCATGCCATGGCCATCGTCTGCGATCTGGCGCTCTGCATCGGTCGCGAAGTGACGCTGGATGCCCTGCTCACCAAGGTGCTGCAGCGCTTCATGTACCACTGTGGTACTCCGGTCGGCATGGTACTGGAGCATGATGAGGCGGGTTACCGGCTGCTCAAGGTGATCGGCGATGATGCCCTGAACCGGCAGTGTGGCAGCTCTCTGCCGCTGCCCTCATGGCTAGACGAGGGAGACGAATGCATCCTGCCACACCCGCTCCCGCTGCCTGGCCGGCGCGTTTACCATCATGTTTATCGCCTCAAGGTGGAGGGAGGATATCTCATCCTGCTGCTCTCGTTGCAGCAGGAGCCCGCCCACGCCATCTGCCAGCTGTTCAACCCCGTGCTCGGCAACCTGGCGCGCGCCATCCAGCTTTGCAAGGACAGCGAACAGCTCGCCCTGCGCCAGCAGGCCGAGCTGCAGGATCTTCAGCACTTCAATCAATCCCTGCTCAAGGCGATCCCCATTCCGGTCTTCTATCAGGATGTCGAGGGGCACTTTCTTGGCTGCAACCCGGCCTTCAGCCAGCTGAGCGGCATCAGCAAGAGCGACCTGCTGGGCCAGCGGGCCGAGGATCTGCTGCCCAAAAACCTGACCCGGGCCTATCTTGCCAAGGATGCCGAGCTGCTGCGAAACCGCCAGCCCCAGCGCATCGAGCTGAAGTTGCCCAATGTTCACGGCCGCTACTACGAAATGATCTGCTTCAAGGATCTCTTCTATGACCATCAGGGGACGATCGCTGGCATGATAGGGGCCCTGGTGGACATCACCCTTCTCAAGGAGAGCGAACAGCACCAGCGCGACCTGCTGTTTCAGACCATTTCCGCCCTCTCCAGCGCCATCACCCACAAGGAGCGCAACAGTGCGGGGCATGAGCTCAGGGTGCACGACCTGGCGCTGGCCATCGGCCAGGCGATGCAGCTTTCCCAGGACAGGCTCGACGGACTGGGACTCGCGGCCATGGTGCACAACATCGGCCTGCTGCAGATACCGAGCGAGCTTATCACCCGTCCCCGTGAACTCAGACCCGTGGAGTTCGCCCTCATCAAGCAGCATCCCCAGGCCGGGTACGAGATCCTCAAGCAGATCGATTTTCCTTGGCCGATCGCCACCATAGTGTTGCAACATCACGAGAATCTGGACGGCAGCGGCTACCCCAACGGGCTCACGGAGAGCGCCATCTGCCTCGAGGCCAGGATCATCCGGGTAGCCGACTCCCTGATGGCCATGACGGCCCATCGCCCGTTTCGGCGCGCCATGCCACTGAGTGATGCCTTTGCCGAGCTCACCCGTTATGCCGGTATCCATTACGACGAGAGCGTGGTCAATGTCTGCCTCTCGCTCTGGCAATCCGGCTATGGCTTCACCCCACAGATGGACAAGGCAGGATAGTATGAGCGACATCCTGATCCCCACGCCGGCCCTGGCCGCACTGCAGGCCCCGGGTTCCGTCAAGCTGCTGATCCAGTTGATGGATCAGCTGCCATACCGGATCCTGCTCAAGGATATCCATTTCACCTATCTGGTCTGCAACCGCCTGCTGGCCAGCGATCTCGGCCTGCCGGTCGAGCAGATCACCGGCAAGCACGACGAGGACTTCTTCCCGCCTGAGCTGGTGCAGCGCTATCGGGAGAATGACATCCGGGTCATGACCCAGCAGGTCAATCATCACGCCGAAGAGCCCTACCTCAAGGGCGGTGAGTCCCGCTGGCTCAGTACCACCAAGTTTCCCCTCTACGATGACGAGGGAACCGTGGTCGGCGTCGGGGTTTTCTTTGAAGACATTACCGAGCAAAAAGAGCAGCAACTGAAGCTGCAGCAGCTCAGCTGGACCCAGCAGGCCATCAGCCGTGCCCACCACGCCCTGCTCAAGCCGGGAGATACGCATCTGTTGCTGCAGGATCTCTGCGACGCCATCACCTTCGATGGCCGCTTCCCGCTGGTAGCCGTGTTGCAAGCCGTGCCGACCCCGGGTCAACCTCCTCTCGTGCTGGCCCGTGCCGGTTATGCCGAAACACTGGAACAATCGCTCTGGCTGCAGGATGAGCCTCTGGCTCTGGCAATCCGTGAGCAGCGGCGCCTCAACCAGCGCCTGCCCGACGACGAACCCACACTCCTGCGTGCTCGCCTGCTGGTACCGCTGATCTTGCAACAGGATTTGGCCGGCGCCCTGGTCATCCACAGTGATCAGGCCAGGCTTTTTAGCCGGGAAGAAGAGGAGCTCTTCATCCAGCTGACCGACTATCTCGCCTATGGTCTTCAGGCCCGCCATACCCAGCAGGCCTACCAGAGCTCCCAGCAGGAGAAGATATTGCACGCCCGCCAGCTGGAGCTGGCACTGGAAGATGCCCTGGGCGCCATCGCTGCCGTGCTGGAGCAGCGGGATCCCTACACCGCCGGCCACCAGAAACATGTGGCCAAGCTGGCCCATGCCATCGGGCGGGAGCTGAAGCTGGAAGAGAAGCAGCTGCGCGGCATCTATCTGGGGGCCATGGTGCACGACATCGGCAAGATCTAGGTCCCCGCCGAGATCCTCACCAAACCGGGCCGCCTCACCCAGCTTGAGTTCGAGCTGGTCAAGGAACACCCGGCGATCGGCTATCAGGTGCTCAAGGACATCGCCTTTCCCTGGCCCATCGCCCGGATGATCCACCAGCACCACGAGTACCTCGACGGTTCCGGCTACCCGCAGGGGCTCAAGGGCAACGAGATCCTGCTGGAGGCACGCATTCTCACTGTGGCCGACATAGTGGAGTCCATGTCCTCGGATCGCCCCTATCGCGCCTCTCTCGGCATCCCCCAGGCCAGAGAGCAGATCATCCAGATGCGCGGCACCCAGCTCGATGCCGAGGTGGTCGATGCCTGTTTGCGGATCCTGGATCGCGGCGACTTCGTCCCCTTGCAACTGGGCAACCCCGCCATTGCAAACGGATAAAAAAAGGCCGCTCGATGAGCGGCCTTTTTGATGGTCAATTCAGGGATCAGCTGTCGCGGCGTTTGCCACCGAACTTGCGCTTGTCAAAGCCGCCTTCACGACGGTCTTTGTTGAACGGGCGGTCACCCTGCGGGCGGCGATCCTTGTTGAAAGGACGGTCGCCACGGAACGGACGATCACCGCGCGGCGGACGGCCACCGGTGTTGCCACCGGCCGGCACCTCGGTGTAGCGGCTGATCTGCAGCGGACGCTGGCAGACACGGGCCTTCTTGATCACTTCCAGCACCTCGGCGCTCATGCCCTTGGGCAGATCGACGGTGGAGAAGTCATCGGCGATATCGATGTTGCCGATGAAGCGGCTCTCGATGTTCGCTTCGTTGGCGATGGCACCGACGATCTGGCCCGGCTTGACGCCGTGGTGGGCACCCACGTCAACGCGATAGCGCTCCATCTCCACGTCCGGGTTGTCTTTGAGCGGACGCGGCTCGAGAGACGGCATGCGACGGGCAGGACGATCGCCACGGTCGTGGAAATCGCGGCCACCAAAGTCACGACCACCGTCACGACGGTCGAAACCACCGCGATCGTTGTTGCTGAACAGCGGATCCGGCACGGATTCATCCAGCAGCAGCGGCTGATCACCCTGTACCAGCTTGGCCAGGGCCGCAGCCAGCTCCAGCGGATCGGCAGAATCTTCTTCGATCAGCTCGTTCACCAGGTTGTGGTAGATCTCGAGCTCTTCACCCATCATGGTTTCGCGGATGCGCTCCTTGAACTTGGCCAGACGGTGCTGGTTGATGTCCTCGGTGCTCGGCATCTTCATCGGCTCAATGGCCTGACGGGTAGCGTGCTCGATGGCGCGCAGCATGCGGCGCTCGCGCGGAGCCACGAACAGGATGGCTTCGCCTTTACGACCGGCACGACCGGTACGGCCGATACGGTGTACGTAGGATTCGGTGTCATACGGAATGTCGTAGTTCACCACGTGGGTGATGCGCTCGACGTCCAGACCGCGGGCGACCACGTCGGTGGCGATCAGGATGTCCAGCTGGCCCTGACGCAGCTTGTCAACGGTACGCTCACGCAGCTTCTGCGGGATGTCGCCGTGCAGGGCTTCACAGGCGTGACCACGGGCGGCCAGCTTGCTCGCCAGCTCTTCGGCGGCATTCTTGGTACGCACGAACACCAGCAGGGCTTCGTAGGATTCGACTTCCAGCAGACGGGTCATGGCGTCCAGCTTGTGCAGACCGGTCACCTGCCAGTAGCGCTGGCGGATGGTGGTCGCGGTGGCAGTCTTGGACGCGATCTTGATCTCTTTGGGCTGCTTCAGGTGCTTCTGGGCCACACGACGGATCTGCTCCGGCATGGTGGCGGAGAAGAGGGCAACCTGACGACCGGCCGGGCACTGATCCATGATCCAGTCCACGTCGTCGATAAAGCCCATGCGCAGCATTTCATCGGCTTCGTCCAGCACCAGAGCTTTCAGGCCGGAGAGGTCCAGGTTCTTGCGACGGATCAGATCCATTACGCGGCCCGGGGTACCCACGACAACCTGGGCACCGCGACGCAGGGCGCGGGTCTGGGTTTCGTAAGAGGAACCACCGTAGATGGGCAGCACATGGAAGTCCGGCATGTGGTGAGCGTAGCGTTGGCACGCTTCGGCGACCTGCAGGGCCAGTTCACGAGTCGGCGCCAGCACCAGGATCTGGGTGTTGCGGTTACCGGCTTCCAGACGTGACAACAGAGGCAAGGCAAAAGCAGCGGTCTTCCCTGTACCGGTTTGTGCCTGCCCCAGCAGATCGTGCCCAGCCATCAGGTGGGGAATTGCTGCGGCCTGGATGGGAGACGGGCGCTCGTAGCCCACGTCCTGCAGCGCTTTCAATACGGGCGCGGCCAGTCCAAGCTCACTAAAAAGGGGCAGTTGTTCGGTATCAGACATAGATTCTTCCAGATTAAGGCAGGCGGCTAACACCGCGGAATAGCAAAAAGGCGGCGATTATAGCGCCACTTTGTTCTGCTGTCTTGAAAAATGTGATAAGCCTCTCAAGACGTTGGCAATTATAGAGGGATCTGACGAGTATGGCTTGCTTATTTTGCACTCATGGTGCGTTATTGCAGATCACGCTTCGCCGGAGTCCTTGCTCCGCTTGTGCTTGAGCACCGCCATGGTGAGCCGGCTGGTGCACAGCAAACGTCCCCGTTCATCCCGAATTTCAATCTGCCACACCTGGGTCGTCGCCCCCAGATGCAGCGGCGAGCAGCGCCCTGTCACCACCCCTTCCCGCTTGGCGCGCAGATGATTGGCGTTCACCTCCAGTCCCACGCAATAGCTGTCTGGCCCCACCGCCATATTGGCAGCCAGGGATCCCAGCGTCTCCGCCAACACCACAGAGGCGCCGCCGTGCAGCATACCAAGGGGCTGATGGGTGCGGTGATCCACCGGCATGGTGGCCTCCAGCCAGTCGGGACCAAAGGCGGTGTAGACGATATCGAGGTGGGCCATCAGGGTATTGCGGGAGGTGGCATTGAGCCCCTCGAGGCTCATGGATTTACGCCAGATGGGGGTCGTCTCTTGACTCATGAGAACAGGACTCCTTGTGATTCATTGCAGCGAAGAAAAACGCCCCGAACCAAATGATCCGGGGCAACAAAACAGAAAAAACGCCTCGCTCACCAGGGATAGGTGACGCCGGGCCACTCGGACCAGGGTATCTCCCGCCCCGGCAGGCGGGGATGCTGCCAGCGCCACACCTGCGCCAACCAGTCGCGCAGCTCGGCCTCCAGCTCGGCATCGCTCAGGGGCGCCTCGGCCACTTTCCAGAAGAAGAGCTCCACCTCCACCTCCGGCAGCACCGAGGGATAGAGGTAGACCCCGCCCCAGAACTCGGGCTCCCGGTCCGGGCTCCACAGGCCATAGGCAAAGGAGCGCTTGGCCAGAAACTCCGACTGTTGCCACTCCAGGTCACCTTCGTGCTGGCTCAGGCTGAAGTTGGCCGAGGGCCAGGCATCATTTGGCCGAAACAGCTGATGGAGCGGCTCCCGCTCGCGCAAGATGGCGACGAACTCCACCGCCGCCTGACCCAGGGTCGCGGGCAGCAGCAGGAACCGGGGCGTCCGGTAGGCTTTGGGGACCCGAAACCGTTTGGGAAAACGCAGCATCAGAGCAGTTCCAGCAAAGCCTGCAGCGGATGCCTGAGCTTCTCGCCCTCCATCCGCTTGACCTGACTGCGGCACGAATAACCGGTGGCAAGGCAGCGCCCTTGCGGCAGACGCGCCAACGGCTCGGCCCAGCTCAAGGCGTAGATGCCTTTGGAGTTCTCCACCTGTCTGGCATCGTGGCCATAGGTGCCGGCCATGCCACAGCAGCCCACCGAGACCGGCTGCAGGGTAGCGCCAAAGCGCTTGAACAGGGCGCTCCAGTCACCGTGGGTGGAGGGCTTGGCGGTCTTCTCTGTACAGTGGGCGAACAGATACCAGGGCTCGGCGTCACTCCCCTCACCCGCATTCCCCCCGCCAGCAGGCAGCTTGTCAGCCGGCAACGAGAGCAGCCACTCCTGGGGCAGCATCACCTGAAACTCGCCGCGTGCCGGCCCCAAGGCCTTGGCATACTCGTCGCGATAGCAGAGCACCATGGCCGGATCCACCCCCACCATGGGAATGCCGAGGGCCGCCACCTTGTTGAGGAACTGGGCGCTGCTTGCCGCGGTACGGGCAAAGCCGCGCAGGAACCCCTTGACGTGCTGGGGCTTGCCGTTGGGCTTGAAGGGCAGCAGATAGGGCTGGTAGCCGAGCTTGCCGGCGAGCTTGACCAGATCCCGCACCAGGGGGGCTTCGTAATAGCTGGTGAAGGGATCCTGCACGATCAGCACCACCTTCTGACGCTGCTCGGCGCTCATGGCTTCGAGGCCGGGTAAGTCGAAATAACGGGCACGGTTGTCCCGCAGCTCGTCGGCCAGGGTCGGCACGCTCACCAGCGGCACATCCACCATGCCGATGCTCTTCTCGGTCGCCTTCTGAACCCACTCCTTTTCCAGGAAGAAGTTGACCAGCTTGGGCGCTCTGGCAAGCCAGGGGGTGTAGCTCTCGACCGTACCGATGACGTAATCCTTGGGACTGCGCAGATAGCGTCCGTGATAGAGCTGCATAAAGCGCGAGCGGAAGGTGGGCACATCCACCTTGATGGGGCACTGGCTGGTACACGCCTTGCACGCCAGGCACCCCTCCATCGCCTCCATCACCTCGTGGGAAAAGTCGTACTCCCCCCTGTGTTTGCCCCAGCTGTTGCGCACCTTGTCCACCAGCTGCTTGAAGCGCACGCCACCCGATTGCAGTGCAACCTCTTCGGCCAGCGGATCGAATCCCTGCTCCGCCAGCTGGCGCAACCATTCGCGCATCAGGCCGGCACGCCCCTTGGGGGAATGGCGCCGGTCGCGGCTGATCTTGACCGAGGGGCACATGGGGGAATCGGTCTCGAAGGTGAAGCAGAGGCCATTGCCGTTGCAATCGAGGGCCCGGGTGTAGCTTTCCCGCACCGCCACCGGGATCTGGCGGTCGAACTTGCCGCGCTTGGGCCCGTCAACCGACACCAGCTCGGCACCGCTGCCATAAGGCATGCAGATCTTGCCCGGGTTGATGCGGTTATGGGGATCAAAGGCCCCCTTGACCCGCTGCAGCTCCTCCCACAGCTCGCCAAAGAAGGCGGGGCTGTATTCGGAGCGAAAACCCTTGCCATGTTCCCCCCACATCAGGCCGCCATATTTGGCAGTGAGCGCCACCACCTGATCCGAAATACGCCGCAGCAATACCTCCTGCTCCGGGTCGCACAGGTCCAGTGCCGGACGCACGTGCAGGACGCCTGCATCCACGTGGCCGAACATGCCGTAGTCGAGGCCATGGGCATCGAGCAGGGCGCGAAACTCCATGATGAAATCGGCCAGGGATTCCGGCGGCACGGCGGTGTCTTCGGTGAAGGCCACCGGCTTCTTGCGCCCCTCGGCGTTACCGAGCAGTCCCACCGATTTTTTGCGCATGGCATAGATGGTCTCGATGCTCGGCAGGTGATCGCACACCTGATAGCCGATGATCCCCGCCTCCCCTTGGGCCAGCAGGTCGTCGATGCGGCGGCACAGCTCGGTCACCTTGGCCTTGTGCTCGGTCTCGTCGGTATCGGCGAACTCGACGATGTTGAGCCCCTGCAGATCCTTACCGGGCACATCCTGAATAAGTTCCTTCACCGAATGCCAGATGATGTCGGCCCGGGCCAGCCCCAGCACCCGGGAGTCCACCGTCTCCACCGACAGGGCCTGCGCCTGCACCATAAAGGGGGCATTGCGCAGGGCGGACGGGAAGCTGTCGTACTTGACGTTGACGAGCGTCCGGTAGCGCGGAATGGGGGTGATGTTGAGTTTGGCCTCGGTAATGAAGCCAAGAGAGCCTTCAGAGCCGCACAGCACCCGGCTCACGTCCAAGGTGTCAGTATCCGGCTGATAGAGGTGCTTGAGATCGTAACCGGTCAAAAAGCGGTTGAGCTTGGGGAAGGTGGCCTCGATGTCGGCGCGCCGTTCGCGGCCAATGCGATAGAGGGTGCGATAGATATCCCCCTCGCGATTCTCAAGGGCCAACTTGGCTTCAAGACGCGAGCCGCTCAGTGGCTCGGTGGCCATGATGTCGCCATTCTCCAGCACCGCTTTGAGGCCCAACACGTGATCCGAAGTCTTGCCGTAGACGAGCGATCCCTGCCCCGAGGCATCGGTGTTGACCATGCCGCCCAAGGTGGCGCGGTTGGAGGTGGAGAGATCCGGCGAGAAGAAGTAGCCGTGGGGTTTGAGATAGGCGTTGAGCTGATCCTTTACCACCCCGGCCTGGGCCCGAACCCAACCCTCTTCCAGATTAATTTCCATGATCTGGTTCATATGGCGCGAGAGATCGACGATAATGCCGCCGCCCAATGACTGGCCATTGGTGCCGGTGCCGCCGCCGCGAGGGAAGAAACTCAGGGTGGCAAACTCCGGTGCACCGGCCAGCTTGAGCATCGCCGCTATGTCATCCGCACTGCGCGGATAGAGAACCGCTTGAGGTACGACCTGATAGACACTGTTATCCGTCGCCATCGCCAGCCGGCTTGCATAAGACTTTTCGATATCGCCACGGAATGCGCTGCGCCCCAATGAGTCAAGGAACTGCAGGGTTGTGGCTGACAAACTGTCCTGGTAATCGAGTCTCGGGATCATGAATCCTTGTTCCCTTTATTTGCTTGATGCCGGAACTCCGGCGACAACGACTGGCCCACTGCCTCTCTGGGCACTCCGGACCAGTCCGCTCACATGTGAGCGGGCAGTATATCAGCTCAAAAATCCCTTGCGCGGGCAAAATATTCACCATTTGAAAGGAGGATTGTTATGGCTCACCACAGCCATGTTATCAGTACGCTGGTCACTACAGAAAAACAGGCCCTGACCCTGTCGCTGTTCGGCTGCATCTCGTTTGCACTGTTCGGCATCGGTTACGGCCTCTTCGTCGGCTCCAACGCCATCATGCTCGATGGCATCTTCACCCTATTCAGCATGGGGATGACGGGCCTGGGACTCGTCACTGCCTATCTCGTTACCCGCCCCTCCGATGAGCGCTTCCAGTACGGCTATGCCCACTTCGAGCCCATCACCAACGTCATCAACGGCGTCATCATCCTGCTGCTCTGTCTCGGGGCCCTCTACAGCGGCATCACCACCCTGCTTGAGGGAGGACGGGAGATCGATCTCGGCCACGCCCTCATCTATGCCGCCGTATCCACCTTCTTCTGCGCCATCATCTACCTCATCGAGGCCGACGTGGCCGAGCGGGTCGACTCCGAGCTGGTGCGGGTCGACTCCAAGGAGTGGCTGGTGGATACCCTGCTCAGCGCCACCCTGCTCATCGGCTTCGTGGTGGCCATCGGCCTCGATGCCATCGGCTACGGCCACTACAACCGCTACATAGACCCGGTACTGGTCTCTCTGCTGGCCCTGTGTGCCACCCTCATCCCCATCAAGGTGCTCGGTCGCAACCTGCGGGAAGTATTGAAAATCGCCCCAAGGGGGGATGTCTCGCAGCGCGTCGCACGGGAGGTGGACGCTCTGCGCCAGCGCTATGGCGTCGAGTGCTACAGCCACCTGGCGAAAAGCGGCCGCCGTTTCGATCTCGAACTCAACATTCTGGTGGCGCCGGATCAGGAGTGGCCCGTCGAGCGTCAGGATGCCCTGCGCCAGGAGCTCTGGTCCCGCCTCGGCGATACCCTGGGGGACGCCTGGCTGTCGGTCTGTTTCACCCGCGAGAAGCGCTGGTTGTAACCGCCGCCTGGGGGAGGCGGCCCGTCGCTTCCCCCGTGTCATCACATCTTCATGCACTCCCTCTTGCCAAAACGGCGCCAGCCGTTATCATCATGGCTCACTTTTAACCCGAGGTTTTATTGCCCATCATGGACATTCCCCGAAGTCGTCCTTCGTTTACTCCCGTCAAACTCTCTCTTTACCTGCTTCATCCGCGCCTCTAAATAACGTCATTGCCTTGCTGTCACCACGGCCCCACTTGCCGTGTCCACCGTTCGTGCTGTCTGTTTTTTATTGAGGTCATAACATGGAATTTCTGCTGGATCCCCACATCTGGATCGGTCTCTTTACCCTGATCGTTCTGGAAATCGTGCTGGGGATAGACAACCTGGTCTTCATCGCCATCCTGGTGAAAAAACTGCCTCCCGCCCAGCGGGACAAGGCCCGCGTCATCGGTCTGTCGCTGGCGCTGATGATGCGTCTGGGACTCTTGAGCGTCATGTCCTGGCTGGTCACCCTGACCACTCCCATCCTGCATATCTGGGATCACCCCTTCTCCGGTCGGGATCTCATCCTGATGGGGGGCGGCCTGTTCTTGCTGTTCAAGGCTACCTCCGAGCTCCATGAACGGCTGGAGGCCAAGCCCCAGGAGGATGGCCCGGTCGGCGCCTACGCCAGCTTCGGCGTGGTGATCGCCCAGATCCTGGTACTGGATGCGGTCTTCTCCCTGGACTCCATCATCACAGCCGTCGGCATGGTGGACGAACTGTGGGTGATGATGGCCGCCGTGACCATCGCCATGGTGGTGATGGTGCTCGCCTCCAAACCGCTGACCCGCTTCGTCAACGCCCACCCGACCGTGGTGGTGCTCTGCCTGAGCTTCCTGCTGATGATCGGCTTCAGCCTGGTGGCAGAAGGGTTCGGATTCCACATTCCGAAGGGTTACCTCTATGCAGCCATCGGCTTCTCGGTGCTGATCGAGTTCTTCAACCAGCTGGCCCAGCGCAGCGCCCGTCGCCACGAGGCCAAACTGCCCCTGCGCGAGCGCACCACTGCCGCCATCTTCAAGTTGATGGGCAGCAAGGCCTATCAGGAGACGCCGGATGACGACGAGGATGCCGCCCCCGCAGCGCCGGTGAGCTTTGGCGAGGAGGAGCGCTACATGGTGACCGGTGTGCTGTCGCTGGCCGAGCGCTCCATCCGTACCGTCATGACCCCGCGCTCGGACGTGGCCTGGATCGACATCAACGACTCGGCGGACGATATCCGTGCCCAGCTGCAACAGGAGCCCCACAGCCTGTTCCCCCTCTGTGACGGGGATCTGGACGAGGTGATCGGGGTGGTGAAGGCACGAGATCTGCTGTTTGCCCTCAACGAAGGGCAGCCCCTGAGCGAGCTGGCCAAGCAGAACGACCCCATTATCGTGCCCCAGACCATCAACGTGATCCGTCTGCTGGCGGAGCTGCGCCAGGCCCGCGGCAGCCTCATCCTGGTGGCCGACGAGTTTGGCATCATCCAGGGTCTGGTCACCACCCACGATCTGCTGGAGGCCATCGTTGGCGAGCTGCCGGACGAAGACGAAACCCCGGACATGGTGCGCGATGGCGAGGGCTGGCTCATCAACGGCAGCACCAACATCCACCATGTGGAACAGGTGCTGGAACACGAAGGGCTGGTGAGCGAGAGCGACGAATACGTGACCCTTGCGGGCATGCTGCTCTCCCACTTCGGCACCCTGCCCGCCCCGGGTCAGCAGGTGCAGCTGCAGCAGCTCTGCTTCGAGGTGCTCGAGGTGAGCGAGCGACGCATTGAGCGGGTACGGGTGACGCCTGCCGCGATCTGATCTTCATACTGTCAACAAGAGGGCCTGCGGGCCCTCTTTTTGTATGTCCGGGCGACAGAAAGCCCCGAATTGCTGCACTGAGCGCAATTCAATGGTGCAATCCCCCCTCTTTTTCACAACAAACCTGCGCAGTAGAGTGGCCCCACTTCCACCATGAGGAACTCAAGATGAGCCAGGATCACCTGTTCTGCCCGCTGCGCCTCGGCCAGCTGCACCTTAACAACCGCATCGTCATGCCCCCCATGACTCGCTCGCGCGCCAGCCAGCCCGGTGACGTGGCCAACGCCATGATGGCCACCTACTATGCCCAGCGCGCCAGTGCCGGCCTCATCATCAGCGAGGGCACGCAAGTCGATCCCATGGGCAAGGGTTACGCCTGGACACCGGGGATCCACAGTGCCGAACAGGTCGCCGGCTGGCGGCTGGTGACCGATGCCGTGCACGCCAAGGGGGGCACCATGTTCGCCCAGCTCTGGCACGTGGGCCGGGTCACCCATCCGGACAACATAGGCGGCGCCCAGCCCCTCTCTTCATCGGCCATAAAGGCTGAAGGGGTCAAGGTGTTCGTCGATAACGGCAGCGATGCCCCCGGTTTCGTCGAGACGGTCACCCCACGCGCCATGACTCGGGAAGACATTGCGACGGTGATCGAGCAGTTCCGCCAGGCGGCCCGCAACGCCATGCTGGCGGGCTTTGACGGCATCGAACTGCACGCCGCCAACGGCTACCTCATCAACCAGTTCCTCGACTCCGAGTCCAATGCCCGCACCGACCAGTACGGCGGCTCGCTGGAAAACCGGCTGCGTTTCCTCAAGGAGGTGACCGAGGCGGTCGGCCGCGAGATCGGCATGGCGCGGGTCGGGGTGCGCCTTGCGCCCCTCACCACCCTCAACGGCACTGTGGATGCCAACCCGCAGGAGACCTATCTGGCCGCTGCCAGGATGCTGGGTGAGCTCGGCATCGTCTACCTGCACATCGCCGAGGCGGACTGGGACGATGCCCCCTTGATGGCGGAGAGCTTCAAGCAGGGGCTGCGGGACGCCTTCCCCAACACCCTCATCTACGCCGGCAAATACGATGGCGCGCGGGCGCGGGCAGCCCTCGAGGCGGGCTGGGCCGACATGATTGGCTTTGGCCGCCCCTTCGTGGCCAACCCCGACCTGCCCGAGCGGCTGCGCCGCGGCTATCCCCTTGCCTCCCACGATCCGGCCACCCTGTTTGGCGGCGGCGAACAGGGGCTGACCGACTATCCCATCTATGGCAAGGAGGACGTCCCAGCCTGATCCCCAACAATGGGTCAGCCGCACTCCCCGCCAATAAGCCGTCCATCAATAAAAAGACCCGCCAGCGATGGCGGGTCTTTGTCTTTCTCTTTAAGCACAACGTGGATGCGTTCAGCTCAGGCTCACCCCATGACTGGCAGCATAAGTGCGAATATCCCGGGTCAGGCGCGCCTTGTCGGCCAGGCTCAGCCAGCTCGCCTCCACGGCGTTTAGCGACAAGCGGCCAAGCTGGCTCGCCGTGGCCCCCAGCGCGTCCGCCAGCGCCTGGAAGTTGGCGTTCATGTAGCCACCGAAATAGGCGGGATCGTCCGAGTTGATGGTGACGCAGAGTCCCTGCTCCAGCAGCCGCAGCACATTGTGATGGGCCATCTTGTCAAACACCTTGAGCCGGGTGTTGGAGAGGGGGCAGACGGTCAGCGGCAACCGGGTATCGGCCAGATAGCGCAGCAGCTCGGGATCGTCCACCGCGCGCACACCGTGATCGATGCGACACACCTCAAGCTCCCTGATGGCCTGCCAGATGTACTCCGCAGGCCCCTCTTCGCCTGCGTGGGCCACCACCGGCAGCCCCAGCTCGCGGCAGCGCGCATACACCCGGGCAAACTTGCCGGGCGGGTTGCCCTTCTCCCCCGAGTCGAGCCCGATGCCGTGAATGCGCGACAGGAAGGGCTCGGCCTCGCGCAAGGTGGTGAAGGCTTCCTCTTCGCTCAGGTGGCGCAAGAAGCTCATGACAAGGCGCCAGCTAATCCCGAACGTCTCTTCGCCGGCCTGCAGCGCCCGCTCAATCCCCCCCAGCACGGTAGCAAACGGGATGCCGCGGGCGGTGTGGGTTTGCGGGTCGAAGAAGATCTCCACGTGCCTCACCTTGTCGGTGGCGCAGTGCTCGAGATAGGCCCAGGTGAGGTCGAAGAAATCCTGCTCGGTCACCAGTACGCTGGCGCCACGGTAGTAAAGGTCGAGAAAGGATTGCAGGCAGTCAAAATCATAGGCGGCACGCAGGCTCGCCACGTCGGGCCAAGGCAGCGCCACCCCGTTGCGCCCGGCCAGTTCGAACATCAGCTCGGGTTCGAGGGTGCCCTCGATGTGGAGGTGCAGCTCCAGTTTGGGCAGATCGGCAATAAAGTTGCTGGCAGCAAGGTTATCCATGTCGGTCACTCCATCAGCACGTTGAGTCCGGAGTCTGCCTCTCCACCAAGCTGACCCCCTGGTTGTTTTATTGTGCACCCAAGTTACGCGACGGGGGAGACATGTCATCAAACAGACTTATAATGGCGTCACAAAAATCATAATTGATTGAACATATTAGGTTCTGCGCCCCGACAAGGAGTTTTCATGAAGAAGAACGTCATCTGTGACATCGACGGTGTCATCCTGCACAACAACGACCTCATCCCCGGCGCCGATCGCTTCGTTCATCGCCTGCTGGAGCAGGGCAGCAAGCTTCTGTTCCTCACCAACTACCCGGCCCAGACCCAGAAAGATCTGCAAAATCGCTTCCGCTCCGCCGGGATCGAGGTGCCGGAAGAGTGCTTCTACACCTCCGCCATGGGGACTGCCGACTTTCTCAAGCGCCAGGATGGCAAGAAGGCCTATGTGATCGGCGAAGGGGCCCTGACCCACGAGCTCTACAAGGCCGGTTTCACCATCACCGACATCGACCCCGACTTCGTGGTGGTGGGCGAGACCCGCAACTACAACTGGACCATGATGCAGCAGGGTGCCAAGTTCGTGGATCAGGGAGCCCGCTTCATCGCCACCAACCCGGATACCCACGGTCCCCTGATGCACCCGGCCTGTGGCGCCCTGTGCGCCCCCATCGAGCGGATGACAGGCAAGAAGCCGTTTTACGTGGGCAAGCCGAGCGCCTGGATCATCCGTGCGGCGCTCAACCGGATGGAGGCCCACTCCGACAACACCCTCATCATCGGCGACAACCTGCGCACCGATATTCTGGCGGGTTTCCAGGCCGGCCTCGAGACAGTGCTGGTACTCTCCGGGGTGAGCAAGGTGGCGGATATCGACCGCATGCCGTTTCGGCCGAACCACATCTTCGACTCCGTGGTCGACATCGATATCGTCTAACCCCCAACCAAGGATATGAAGAGGGCGGGCCGGCCCTGCCCTCGCTGGAACTGACATGGAACCAATTCTTATCGCCGTGGCTTTTGGTTGCGGCATGCTGGTCAACCTCATCGGGTTGCCTCCCCTGCTCGGCTTTCTCGCCGCGGGCTTCATCCTCAACGGCATGGGCTATCAAAATACCCCGGCACTGAGCGAAGTGGCCGATCTCGGGGTGACCCTGCTGCTCTTCACCATCGGCCTCAAGCTCAACGTCAAGACCCTGATGCGGCGCGACGTCTGGGGCACCACCAGCGTGCACCTGCTGCTCTCCACCCTGCTCTTTACCGTGGTGCTGCTGGTCTGCAAGGGGCTGGGGCTGGAACTCGCCCTGTCGCTCAACTGGCAACTCGCGATCCTGCTCGGCTTCGCCCTCTCGTTTTCCAGCACCGTGTTTGCGGTCAAGGTGCTGGAGGAGCGCAGCGACATGAATGCCCTCTATGCCCGCCTCGCCATCGGGGTGCTGGTCATGCAGGATGTGTTCGCGGTGGCGTTTCTGGCGTTCTCCAGCGGCAAGTGGCCCACCATCTGGGCCCTCTGGGTGCTCGGGTTGCCGCTGCTGCGCCCCCTGCTGTTCAAGCTCTTGGAGCGGGCCGGCCACGGCGAGCTGCAGGTGTTGTTCGGCGTCTTCCTGGCGCTGGTGGTAGGCGCGGCAGGCTTTGAGGTGGTGGGGCTCAAGCCTGACCTTGGGGCCCTCATCATCGGCATGATGCTGGCCTCCCACCCGGCGGCGGCGGGGCTGGCCAAGGCGCTGTTCAACCTCAAAGACCTCTTTCTCATCTGCTTCTTCCTGACCATAGGCCTCAACGGCCTGCCGACCCACGACACCATGCTGCTGGCCCTGGTGCTGGTGCTGGCATTGCCCCTCAAGAGCGCCCTCTACTATCTGGTCTACAGCGGCGCCCACCTGAGGGTGCGCACCGTGCTGCTCTCCACCCTGGCGCTTAGCAACTTCTCGGAGTTCGGTCTCATCGTCGCGGCCATCGCCGCCAAGGCGGGCTGGCTCTCCCACGAGTGGCTGGTGGCCGTCTCCCTGGCACTCGCCGCCAGCTTCATGATCTCAGCCCCCCTCAACAGCCAGAGCGAGCGGATCTATCACAAACTCGGCGGCTGGCTGAAGGGACTGCAGGCGAGCAACCTGCACCCCGAGGACAGGCCCATCGAGCTGGGCGATGCCGAGGTGATCATCCTCGGCATGGGACGCATTGGTCAGGGGGCCTACTTCGAGCTGGAGAACAAGTACGGCAACGTCATCCTGGGGGTGGAAAACGACAGCGAGAAGCTGCCGACCCTGCGCGCCCAGGGGATGAACGTCATCGAGGGAGATGCCACCGATACCGACTTCTGGGACAAGGTGCTGCTCTCCAACCAGGTCAACTTGGTGCTGCTGGCCATGCCCCACCACTCGGGCAACCTCTACGCCATCGAGAAGCTGCGCAGCCACGGCTTTACCGGCAAGATTGCCGCCATCGTGCGCTTTGAAGATGACATCGCCTCCCTCACGGAACAGGGGGTGGATGCGGTATTCAACGTCTACAACGAAGCGGGCAGCGGCTTTGCCCGCCACGTGATCCACCGCCTGCAACCCCTGTCAGATCTTGGCAAGGATGCACGCTTCGTTTAACGTAAGCTCAACTCCGTTTAATAAAACAAACAACCGCGGGGCCTGGATGGCCCCGTTTTCAATGCCGCCACAGACAAGGACGCCCCATGAAGACCCTCAACGACTGGGTACTGCTCGATCGCCATAACGCTCCCCCCACCTCGCAGATGCCTGCCCCCGAGCGCATTAGCGCCGGCAACCCGCGCCAGATTGTGTGGAACCACTACTCCGACGCCAGCAAGCAGTTTCACGTGGGATTCTGGGCCTGTGAGCCTGGGCGCTGGGCCGTGCACTACACAGAACACGAGTATTGCCAGCTGCTGGAGGGCGAGGTGGTGATCCATGACAGTGAGGGGGGCCAGCTTGCCCTCAAGCCCGGCGATCAGTTCGTCATCCCCGCCGGCTTTGTCGGGCAGTGGGAGACCCTCACCCCCTGTCGCAAGGTCTATGTGATCTTCGAACCCGCCGCCTGACGTTCACGTCAACCTCATCTCCTTTTCCCGGCGACCGGACGGGTCGCCGCACTGCCCCACCGGCTTGACGCTTACGGCATGATTTTCTGCGGTTTTCCCGCTTGCAAAAGGGTTTTCCGCTAGGCATTGTGATTGGCGAGGAATGTAAATGGAATTTCGAGCCCAAACGTGGGGGGCTCATATAAAAATCAAGAGGATTACCGCCAATGTGTTCTATTTTCGGCATTCTGGACATCAAATCCGATGCAGCAGCCCTGCGCAAATCGGCCCTGGAGATGTCCAAGCGACTTCGTCACCGCGGGCCTGACTGGTCCGGCGTCTACAGCTCCGACAAGGCCATTCTGGTGCATGAGCGCCTGGCCATCGTCGACCCGGGCAACGGCGCCCAGCCGCTCTACAACCCCGAACGCACCCATGTGCTGGCGGTCAACGGCGAGATCTACAACCACAAGGAGCTGGAGAAGAACCTCAAGGTCGACTTCCAGTTCCAGACCCACTCCGACTGTGAGGTGCTGCTCGCCCTCTACAAGGAGAAGGGCCCGGCGTTCCTGGACGATCTCAACGGCATCTTTGCCTTTATCCTCTACGACGCGGAGCAGGATGCCTACCTGATTGGCCGCGACCATATGGGGATCATCCCGCTTTATACCGGCCGCGACGAGCACGGCAACTTCTATGTCGCCTCCGAGATGAAGGCGCTGGTGCCGGTGTGCAAGAGCGTCGAAACCTTCCCGCCGGGACACTACCTGTGGAGCAAGGATGGCGAGCTTAAAACCTGGTACAAGCGCGACTGGATGGAGTACGGTGCGGTCGAGCACAACCAGAGCGACAGAGCCGAGCTCAAAGCCGCGCTGGAAGCGGCGGTCAAGCGCCAGCTGATGTGTGACGTGCCCTACGGCGTGCTGCTCTCCGGCGGACTGGATTCGTCCGTCATCTCCGCCATCACCAAGCTCTACGCCGCCCGCCGGGTGGAAGATGACGACAAGAGCGAGGCCTGGTGGCCCCAACTGCACTCCTTCGCCGTCGGCCTGGAAGGCTCCCCGGATCTCGCCGCCGCCCGGAAGGTGGCCGATCACCTGGGCACCATCCACCACCAGATCCACTTCACCGTGCAAGAAGGCCTGGATGCCCTGCGCGACGTCATCTATCACCTCGAAACCTATGACGTCACCACCATCCGCGCCTCCACCCCCATGTACCTGATGGCGCGTTACATCAAGGCGATGGGGATCAAGATGGTGCTCTCGGGCGAAGGCTCCGACGAGCTGTTCGGCGGCTACCTCTACTTCCACAAGGCGCCGAACGCCCGGGAGTTTCACGAGGAGACGGTGCGCAAACTCTCCGCTCTGCATCTATATGACTGCCTGCGGGCCAACAAGTCCATGGCCGCCTGGGGCGTGGAGGGTCGCGTGCCCTTCCTCGACAAGGAGTTCATGGACGTGGCGATGCGCCTCAACCCCGCGGACAAGATGTGCGGCAAGGGCAAGATCGAGAAGCACATCCTGCGCGAAGCGTTCGAGGATCTGCTGCCCCACGAGGTAGCATGGCGTCAGAAGGAGCAGTTCTCCGACGGCGTAGGTTATTCGTGGATCGACAGCCTCAAGGCCATGGTCGAGCAGGAAGTGACGGATAAGATGTTCGAGGCGGCGGCATTCCGCTTCCCCATCAACACTCCGCTCACCAAGGAGGCGTACTACTACCGCGCCATCTTCGACGAGCACTTCCCGCTCGAATCCGCCGCCCGCACCGTGCCCTACGGCAAATCAGTCGCCTGCTCCACGCCAACGGCGCTCGAGTGGGATGCCAAGTTCAAGGAGATGGCCGACCCGTCCGGCCGCGCCGTGATGGACGTCCACCAGCAGGGTTACTAACCCACTGAGCAATACGACCAAACAAGCGACCGGATAACGCTAAATAGCAAGAGCCCTTCACCATGGTGAAGGGCTCTTTATATAGGGCCCCAAACAGCGGTGGCGGCCAATCGATCTGACCGCCAGACACTCCCTTTTTCACTATGAGTGCGTCGCGATTAATCCTTTTTCGCCTGGTTGGCAAAGAAGATGTCAGCCTGAATATCCTGAGTGCGCACCGTAAAGATCTGGTTGGTCAGATCTTCCGTCAGGGTCTCGGCCTCTTTCATCACCCGCAGATTGAAGTCGTTGAGCATCTTGTTGGCAGCGGCCTTGTCGGTTTTGGCCATTTTCAGATAGCTGGCCTCCATCTCTTTTTGCTCTTTGGCGATCTTCGCCTCCCAGCTCTGGTAAGCCTGTTTCACTATCGGTGCCAGCTTGGGGTAATCGGTCATCACCAGCGTCTGCAACTTGCGATATTTCCAGTAGATGGAGTCGCTGTCTGCCTTGTCGCTACCCATGGCATAGTGAGCTGGATAGGCTTCCAGACCACTGTAATAGGGAACGTAAGCCGTCAAATCCGCCATGCCGAGGCCCACATAGGTCACCTCGCCCACCTCTCGCGGCATCCAGGGTCGCACTTGCATCACGTGGGACTCATAGGTGCGAAACACGCTGATGGGGCGCCACGGCTCCTGTCCATTCAACCCCTTGCTGTAGGGATCATGCTCGGTACCGTCATAGTGATTGCGCAGCACCGCCTTGACCTCTTCCAGCGTCATTTTCTTCTCCGGGGTCAGATAGACCGGGAATTGGCGGCCGGCATCCACCGCCTGCTTGAGCGATGGATTGAACATCTTCTGGATGGTCCAGACCCGCGGATCGTTATAGGTGCGATCCCGCTCGTCATCACGGGTATAAACCTTGGAGAAGTTGAAGACCCCATCCTTTTGCGGATCATAGAGCCCCTTCTCGGTGGCAAACTCAATCAGGTTTTTCGAGCCCATCATGTCGGCACTCGCGGGATCGTACTGTTGCAGGCGTCCCTGATTACCTGAAGCAAAATATTTATCCTTGGGCAAACGCTGTGCCATCCAGTGATGACCGGTGGCAGTCTCCAGATACCAGAGCTCGTCATCATCCACCACGGCGACGCCAAACCCTTCCCCTGCGCCTATGGTTTCGATGATATTGCCAAGCAGGGCAACCGCCTCACGGGCCGATGTGGCGCGGGAGAGCAGCACATCGGGAATATCATCCTCGGTGATCCCCTTGTCCTCGACATAGGGATCGAAGGCGAGCGCCTCTGGCGAGGCAAAAATGGACTCGGTACCGCTCACCCCCACCCCTTTCTCATTGAAACCGGTGGCACCGTGCAGCTGGGTCTTCCAGTTCGGCACCGTGGTGTAACGCAGAGAGTTTTTCGGCAAGGGGTAGCTGAAATCATTGGCGCCGTTGTGGGCCCTGGAGCTGTGCATACCGCTTTGCCCCTGCTTTGCCGGATGGATCACGAAGTGCTGGGCTTTCAGAGCATCGCTGTCGGCACTGCGGGCCACCATCATGGAGCCATCGGCGGTGGCCTCACTGCCGACCAGCAGGGTCGTACAGGCGAATGCCGAAGAGAAGAGCGCAAGGTTGATGGAGAGTGCGACGACGCACTTCTTGAAGGAATGCATGAGATCTCCTTGTTGCAAATTGGCGGTGGCTCGCCCGCCCCTCCTGCCCCCTGCTGCAACTGATCGCGATGGTGACACAGGCCGTGCATAACGGGCCATCAAACGATAAAGACATGAACAGGAGAAGGGCGGACATCTCTTGGCGTGGTAGGCAGAAATCCCAAATCCACCGATGCATGACCTGTTCGCATCTTCTCCCAGCGTCGCGATACTAGGCCTAATTGACTGATGCAAATGTGATTGGTGACGCAAAACACCAATCACCAAGACAAAGCCAATTAAAAATGTTGATAATTGCGACAAATGCAGGATTAACACCCTTCAGCTTTCCAGCAACCTCACCTCAATGGGCAAGCGGGTATAGGGTCGAGTAAAAGAAGGAGGTAGAGAGGTAGAGAACGAGATGGTGTAGACACCATCCCGCCCTTTTTGATGTGTCAGCTTGTCACTGTGCGTCTGGTTGATTGGCGGGAGCGGCCTTGATAAAGGCCTGCAGCTGCTCGCAGTTGGCGACGATGCGGCTGATGGTGGGGTACTCCTCCAGCGACATCTCGTAGCGGCGGGCGTTGTAGACCTGGGGCACCAGCATACAATCCGCCAGGGTCACCTCGTCCCCGACGCAATAGACACCGGCCGTGCTCATCAGCAGCTGTTCGAGGGCGGTGAAGGTCTCGGTGATCCAGTGGCGATACCAGGCCGCCTCCTGCGCCTTGCTGACCCTGAACTCCTGGCCCAGATAATTGAGGACTCGCAGATTGTTGAGGGGGTGGATGTCACAGGCGATCATGTTGACGATCTGGCGTACCTGGGCCTTGTCCTCTGCGGCCGAGGGCATCAGGGGATGGGCAGGATAGGTTTCATCAAGATACTCCATGATGGCGACCGACTGGCCGACCCGCACATCCCCATCCACCAGAAAGGGCACCAAGCCTTGCGGATTGACCCGACGATAGGCTTTCTCCCGCTGCTCATCCTGCCGCAAATTGATCGGATGCTGCTCGTAATCGAGCCCCTTGAGCTGCAACACTATCCGTACCCTGAAACTTGCCGATGAGCGCCAATAGCCAAACAACTGCAACATACTTCGTCCTTTTTTTATCTGCCGACCCGGGGCGAGCTCACCCTGGGTCGGCCCCCGTACGCTCGGGAATCATCACCCCGTCTGGGCACCACCTTGTACCACTTGCTGGGAGATGGTGCCAAACAGACTCTTGCCATGGCGATCCTGCATGGTGATGGCCACTCTATCACCAAACTTCATGTAGGGGGTTGTAGCTTGATCACAATCAAGAATTTCCAGCATGCGCTGTTCGGCCAGACACGATGATCCGGCGCTGCGATCATAGTTGGAGACGGTACCCGACCCTATGATGCAACCCGCCCCGAGCGGCCGGGTCCTGGCGGCGTGGGCGATCAGCTCATAGAAGTTGAAGGTCATGTCCACCCCCGCATCGGGCGCGCCGAACAGGGCGCCGTTGAGGTAGGTTTCAAGGGGCAGATGTACCTTGCCCTCGCGCCAATCCTCCCCCAGCTCGTCCGGGGTGATGGCCACCGGCGAAAAGGCGCTGGAGGGCTTGGACTGGAAGAAGCCAAAACCCTTGGCGAGCTCTGCCGGGATCAGGTTGCGCAGGCTCACGTCGTTGACCAGCATCAAGAGCTTAACGTGGCTGGCTGCGGCCTCACGGCTCACCCCCATGGGCACGTCGTCGGTGATGATGGCGATCTCGGACTCAAAATCGATGCCCCACGCCTCGGACTCCATGACGATGGGGCCACGGGGGGCGAGAAAGCTGTCTGAGCCCCCCTGATACATCAGAGGATCGTGCCAGAAGCTCGAAGGCATCTCGGCGCCACGGGCCTTGCGCACCAGCTCCACGTGATTGACGTAGGCACTACCATCGGCCCACTGGTAAGCGCGGGGCAAGGGGGAGAGGCAGGCTGTCTCGTCGAAAGGAAACGCCTCGGGGCAGTCTCCATCGTTGAGCTGCTGATAGACGGCGGCCAGTCGAGGCTCGATGACGGCCCAATCATCCAGCGCCGCCTGCAGGGTGGGCGCTATATCTGCCACCCGCACCCCGTGGCGCAAGTCCCGACTCACCACCACCAGCGCGCCGTCGCGCTTGCCATTGTTCAATGTTGCCAGTTTCATGATGACTCCTTATTTGCCGCTGCCACTGGTGAGTCCGGGGCGCTGCCAGCTGGTGACATACGCCGGGTTTTCTATCCCCTCGCACAGGCTGCCGACATGAAGTGCATCGCGGGTATCGAGCATGACCGCCACCTCGTCGGTGAACTTCTTGGCATAGGCCTGCCCCGCCGCAAACGCCTTGGGATGGGGGCCATGGGTGAAACCGGCGGGATGGAAGGTGACCATGCCCCGCTCTATGTTGTCCCGGCTGAAGAAGTCCCCGGCGTGATAGAAGAGCACCTCATCGTAATCGTCGTTGCTGTGATAGAAAGGCACCTTGAGGGCCCCGGGATCGCTCTCGATGGGGCGCGGCACGAAGGTGCAAATAACGAAACGGCTCGCCACGAAGGTGGAGTGGGCCGAGGGGGGCAGATGGTAACGGTGGCTCATCAGCGGGCGAATGTCGCGCCAGTTGAGACGCACCACGCAGAGATCCCCGTGCCACCCCTGGGCATCGAGCGGGTTGAATGGCCAGGTGATGACGGAGACCTGATCGTGGCGCTTGACCTGCAGCGACCAGGGGTTTTCATCCTGCTGGGCCAGGAAACGTTCGTTGATGGCGGGCACATCGAGCGCCGCCGGATCGAAGATGGCGTGATTGCCCACCAACCCTTTGTCCGGCAGCTGGTAGCTGTCGTTGATGGCCTCGATCATCAGGATGAAGAGGGGCGCGGTGGGCTCGATGCGCCACATGGTGCCACGGGGGATCACCACATAGTCGCCATCCCTCAGGGTCAGGTGACCGTAGTCACAATAGAACTCGCCGCCCCCCTCGTGGATAAACAACAGCTCGTCACCGTCGGCGTTGCGCACCAGAAACGGCATGGGCTCATGCAGGCGCCAGATCCGGTAGCGGCAGTGAGGGTTGCTCAGAATATCCGGCATCACCCAGGGGGAGAGGGAGCTGACCTCCTCCTGCAAGCCGTTGAGATCGAAGGCACGGGGGCGCAGCGGCCCCTCCCAGTTGATCCAGTCGGTGGGGGCATGCTTGTGGTGCATGTGGGTCGCCGGGCCGAAAAATCCGGAACGGCCCAGTTCACGCTCATAGATGGCCTGCTCGGGCAGGTCGGCATGAGCCTGGCGGGAGTGGGTCCCCTCCCGATGGGGGAAACTTATCCAGTTACGCATCACTCTCCTCCCCTTTTCTCTCACCCTGTTCGCTGCCACTGAGCACGCCACGGCGGATCTGATCCAGTTCGATGGATTCGAAAAGTGCCTGGAAATTGCCCTCGCCAAAGCCCTCGTTGCCCTTGCGCTGGATGATCTCGAAGAAGACGGGGCCGATGACGGTGTCGGTGAAGATCTGCAGCAGTATGCCGTCCTTGGTAGGGGAACCGTCGATGAGGATCCGCAGTTCTTTCAGCGCCGCCAGATCCTCCTGGTGCCCCTTGACCCGGCTGTCCACTTTCTCGTAGTAGGTGTCGGGAGTGGGCATAAAGCCGGTGCCACGACTGCGCAGGGTGCGAATGGTCTGGTAGATGTCGGCGGACGCCAGGGCGATATGCTGGATCCCCTCCCCCTTGTACTGGCGCAGGTACTCCTCGATCTGGGACTTGTCGTCCGCCGACTCGTTGATGGGGATGCGAATTTTGCCGCAAGGGGCGGTCATGGCACGGGAATGGAGCCCGGTCAGCTTGCCCTCGATGTCGAAGTAGCGAATTTCGCGAAAGTTGCCGATCCGCTCGTAAAAGTTCGACCACACATCCATGTTGCCGCGATGGACGTTGTGGGTCAGGTGATCGATATCAAGGAGCCCGGCATCCACTTCGGCCATGCGCGCCTGCCAGTCGGGATAGAAGACAAAATCCACCTCATAGATGGAGCCCCGCTCGCCGTAGCGATCAACAAACGACAGGGTGCTCTCGCCGATGCCGTAGATGGCGGGAATATTGAGCTCCATGGGCCCTATCTTGCCGACAAACGGTTTGGCCCCCTTGGCGATGGCGTACTGCTGGGCCTTGCCCGCATCAGAAACCCGAAACGCCATGCCGCAGACGCTCGGCCCGTGCAGGCTGGCAAACTGCTCGGCCTGGGAGTGGGGCTCGGCATTGACCACGAAGTTGATATCCCCCTGGCGATAGAGCCAGCACTGCTTGTGCCTGTGCTGGGCTACTTCGGCAAACCCCAGGGAGACGAACAGCGCCTTGAGGGCGGCAATGCCCTTGGCATCCGGGGCCGTGTATTCGACGAACTCAAAGCCGTCGGTGCCAAGCGGATTGATGGTATGGGTAGTAGAGGGGGTGGCATTCATCGGGCGCTCCTTGCTCCATCAGGAAAACAGCGCGGGCGATGACACACTGCCCGCGACAAGTGTTAACAACTTGTTTCATTAGAGGCAGTGGGCGACAGGAAGAGAAGAGGGAGCCCTCAGATACTTTTTCACCCAAGCAAGCAATGAATGTAAATGAATTGTGACATTCATGGCGAAGGCCTGCGATCAAAGCGCCGGAGTGCCTCCCCCCTGTCAGCTTTGTCTTACAGTCGCCAGGATTTGGGGATAAGCCGGGGCAGTTGCGCCCTCCCCCGCGCGAGGCGTGCCGGGGTGGGATTAACAAGCCAGGCTTCTTGCCCCAACGCCAGCAGCGGCAGATCGTGCAGGCTGTCGCTTAAGGTAAGGACAGGCTCAAGGGTGCGCACCTCGGGCAACAGCTTGTGCACCCCGTGGCAATAAAAGCGCGGCATCAGGCCGCCGAAGCGGTAGTGCATGCGCGAGCCCAGGATGCGGCAGGGCAGCTTGCCCGGGCGCTGCTGATAGAGCTGGCCACGCACCAAGGCGCGGGGGCTGGCGGAGATCACCCAGCAGCGCGCCCCCACCTCATTGAGCAGGGCGTGCGCCTGCCGAAAGAGACCCGGGCGGGTGCGGCAATAGGCCCGCACCAGCTTGCGCCAGCCAAGGGGGGAAAGCCCCAGAGTGATGGCCCACCAGATAAGCGAAATTCCCTGACGACGCTGGCTTGGCAATAGATAGACCAGCCCGCCCAGGGCGATGACCGGCAGCAACAGCAGCGGCCAGCGGCGGCGACGCAGGATGTAACGCAGCAGCCCGGCATGGCTGTCACCGGGGGCCAGGGTGTCGTCAAAATCGGCCAGGATCCAGCCGATCGTCTCTGCTGCACTCCCCGCTTTCGCCTTCTTTGGATCATCATCCAACTGCATCTTGCTCTCCCGGACTCAAGGCGCCAAGGCTTCGATGGCCGCCGCCAGTTCAGGGGTCACGAACTCGGCCCCCAAGTTTGGTGGGCAGACGAAGTCGAACGGCTCGTTCGCCAGGGTAAAGCGCAGGCGCCAGGCGTGCAGGTAGCCGCGATCGGCCGGCGTGCCGCCGTAGCGCTCATCCCCGAGGATGGGGGCACCAATACTCTTCAAGGCCACACGGATCTGGTGGGTCTTGCCGGTCTGGGGCTTGATACGATAGAGGCGCAACCCCTCGCGCACCGACACCGAATCGAACCAGCTGATGGCGGGGTTGTCGAGAGTGCGGGTCAGCATCCAGCTGCCGCCACGCCCCTTTTGCATGTCCCCCTTCACCCAGCCCTGCTTCTTCTTCGGCTTGCGATCGGAGAGGGCCAGATACTGCTTGCTCACCTCCCGCGCCGCAAAGGCCATGCTGAGGGTGCGGTTCGCCTCCGTGGTACGCGCCAGCAGCACCAGCCCGGAGGTCATCTTGTCGAGGCGATGCACCGGATAGAGGGTGAGGCCAGTGTCCGCCTTGACCCGATTGACCAGACCCGGATTAAGCAGACCGGGCTCCCCTCCCTCATCGTGCATGCCAATGCCGGGCTGCTTGTCGATAACCAGGAAGGCGGGGTGCTGAAACAGGATCCGGTACATAAAACCTCGATAAACAAAAAAGCCTTCGCGACCCGTCAGGGGGCCGCGCTCAGGCGAGGCATTCTCCCCGCTCCCCCGCCATTTGGCAAACCCGATGTGCCGGGATAAAAAATGGCCCCCGCCTGTTGCCGGGCGGGGGCCGTCGTCACCTCGGATGGCAAACGGTTGGTCAGACGCTGCGCGGGCGCAGGTGGGCATGCCAGCGCGCCTCCCACTTCTTGAACAGCCAGACGATGACGAAGGTCAGCACCATGTAGAGCAGACCGGCAGTCAGGAACGCCTCAAACGGACTGTAGTAGCGGGAGTTGATGATCCGCGCCGCACCGGTCAGATCGACGATGGTGATGATGCCTGCCACCGCCGAGCCCTGCAGCATGAAGATCACCTCGTTGCTGTAGGCCGGTAGCGCACGGCGAAACGAGTTGGGCAGAATGATCCGGGTGAGGGTCTGCCAGCGGGTCATGCCGAAGGCATTGGCCGCCTCAATCTGCCCCTTGGGCATGTTCTGCACGGCGCCACGCACTATCTCGGCGGTGTAAGCGCCGGTATTGAGGGTGAACGCCAGCAGGGCGCAGAACCAGGCCTCGGCAAACAGCGACCAGGCGGCGCTGTTTTTCAGCCACTCCCACTGGGCGGCGCCGTAGTAAATGATAAAGAGCTGCACCAGCAGTGGAGTGCCGCGAAAGAAGTAGATATAAGCCCAGATCGGCCCCTTGATCAGCCAGTTGCGGCTGTTGCGCAGTATGCCCATGGGCACCGCCAGCAGCAGGCCGAGCACCAGGGAGGCTGCCACCAACAGTACCGTGGTGTAGAGGCCCTGCCAGTAGGTGGGCCATTCGGTGAGGATGATTGAAAAATCCATGGCTTACCTCGTCTTGATCGCGTAGTGGCGCTCGGCCCACTTCAGTGCCGAGGTGGAGACTGCGGTGAAGATCAGGAAGATCAACGCCACCGCCATGTAGAAGGTGAAGGGCAGCTGGGTCGAGCCCGCCGCCAGAGAGGCTTTGCGCACCATATCATCTAGCCCGATGATGGAGACCAGCGCCGTGGTTTTCAGCAAGACCAGCCAGTTGTTGCCAAACCCCGGCAGGGCGTGGCGCATCATCTGGGGAAACAGGATGCGGCGAAACACTTGGGTTGCACGCATGCCGAAGGCACGGGCCGCCTCCAGTTCCCCCTTGTCCACCGCCAGGATGGCGCCGCGGAAGGTCTCGGTCATGTAGGCGCCGAAGATAAAGCCGATGGTGGCCACCCCGGCCGCAAACGGGCTGATGTCAATGTAATCGGGCAGCAGGGAGACCCACTCCTGATTGGGATTGCTCGCCAGCAGATAGTTGTTGTAGGTCTCGTTGACCCAGGTACAGAGGTTGTTGATGAGCACTTGGCCGCCGAAGAACAGCAACATCATCAGCACCAGATCGGGAATACCGCGAATGATGGTGGTGTAGGCGGTGGCAAAGCCGCGGGCCCACTTGTAGGGGGAGAGCTTGGCCAACGCCCCCAGCATGCCGAGCAGGAGCGCCAGCAGCAGGGAGGCCAGCGCCACCTCCAGGGTGACCCAGGCCCCCTCCAGCAGGGAGGTTTCGTATCCTTTCAAATCAAACATATGCAGTTCCATCGCAACTAAGCGGGCCCATCACTCCCTTGCGAGAGACAACGGGCCCGATGACTACAGACGAGGGTCAACCTGTCGCTATTGTGCGTGTCACGCCCTGGCTCCTGCCCCAGGCAAGGAGCCTTGGGGGTTACTCGCCGTAGACGTCGAAGTCGAAGTACTTGTCGTTGATTTCCTTGTACTTGCCGTTGGCACGCAGGGCCAGGATGGCGGCGTTGAATTTCTCTTTCAGATCCTTGTCGGCCTTGCGCACCGCGATGCCGGCGCCTTCACCGAACCACTTGGGATCGGTCAGTTTCGGGCCCACGAACTCAAACGCATCGCCACCCTCTTTCTTGAGCAGACCGTCGCTGATGGCGGCGGAGTCGGCCAGCACGTAGTCGACACGGCCGGATTTCAGGTCGAGGTAGGCCTCATCGGCGGTGCCATAACGCTTGATGGTGGCGTTGGGGAAGTTGTCGGTAATAAAGGTGTCCATGGAGGTGGCGCGCTGCACCGCCACGGTTTTGCCGTCCATGAAGGCTTTCTCCAGCTTGACGTCAGTGCCCTTCTTGGCAGCGAAACGGGCCGGAATGTGTTGGTACTTCTGGGTGAAGTCCACCTTCTTCTTGCGCTCTTCGGTGATGTCCATGGTGGCGATGATGGCGTCATACTTGCGTGACAGCAGCGCCGGAATGATGCCGTCCCAGTCCTGCTTGACCAGGGTGCACTTCACCTTCATCTCGTCGCACAGGGCGTTGGCGATATCGATGTCAAAGCCTTTCACCTCGCCGCTCGGCTCGGTCCAGGAGAAGGGAGGGTAAGCCCCTTCCACCCCAATCCGCACCTCTTTCCACTCCTTGGCCATCAGGCTGCCGGAAGACAGAGCAGTCACAACGGCGGTCGCCAGCATCAGCTTGTTCATGTATCTCTCCTTGATAAAACAGTTGATCGTTGATTCGAAATCCCGTCCATCAATAGATGGAGGAGATGAATTGCTTGAACCGTTCGGATTTGGGATGGGCGAAGATCTCCTTGGGGTTGCCCTCCTCCTCCACGCGGCCCTGATGCAGGAACATCACCTTGTTCGATACATCGCGGGCAAACGACATCTCGTGGGTCACCACCAGCATGGTGCGCCCCTCTTCGGCCAGCTCGCGCATCAGACCGAGTACTTCTCCCACCAGCTCGGGATCCAGTGCCGAGGTGGGTTCGTCAAACAGCATGACTTCGGGTTCCACCGCCAGGGCACGGGCGATGGCCGCCCGCTGCTGCTGGCCGCCGGAGAGGTGGCCGGGATAATAGTCGCGGCGCTCCCACAGGCCGACCCGGTTGAGCAGATGCTCCGCCTTGGCGATGGCCTCGGCACGGGGCACCTTCAGCACCTGGATGGGCACCTCTATGATGTTCTGCATGATGGTCATGTGCGACCAGAGATTGAAACTTTGAAATACCATGGCCAGGCGGCTGCGAATGCGCTCCACCTGGCGCATATCCTCCGGCAGGCGCTCGCCGGCGCGGCTGGTTTTCATGCGAATAAGCTCGCCATGAAGGGAAACCGTGCCGGAAGAGGGTGTTTCCAGCAGATTGATACAGCGAAGAAAGGTCGACTTCCCCGAGCCGGAGGAGCCGATAAGGGAGATCACATCCCCCTTGTGGGCGGTCATGTCGATGCCCTTGAGCACTTCGTGGGTGCCAAAATACTTATGCAGATCACGTACTTCCAGTGCGGCAACGTCGCTCATCCATTACAACCTTGTCTGTCCCTAGACGCCGCTGGGGCGTGACTCACACCATCTCTTTTTAACAAATAGTTAACCGATGGCAACCTCCAGCGAAAATATCATCGGGATAGTTAAAAAACAATACAGAACAGGTGTCTTTGGTGTTTTGTCTGTATTTTTATTGGCCAGCAAGGTATTTTTCAGCACTTTGTGTGCATAAAACCCTAATCACACCGTTCTGGCAACACCGCCTTTTTATACTTGCATCGCAAGGCTGGCAAGAAAAATCAGGCCAATGACCGATAAGCAGACAAAATTCACTTTATTCAGCCACCCCTTGATCGCATCTTGTTGAAAAATGGACTCTCCCCTGCCAAAACGGCGATGCACCCGGGTGGGGAACCAGATTGGTTCAGCGCCCTGTTTTGCACCAGAAAGATAACAAATCGATAAAAAGTGTCGGATGAACCACGCAAACCCACAGATATGTGACACAGAGCCAAGAAGTAATGATAATGTGGCGTTTTTATCAATTTTTGTGACCGAGGCCCCGATGTTGCTCAATGTGTTGCTGATCCTGTTACCTCTGGTGATCGGCTATCTGGTTCCCCTCTCCTCTGCCCGGCTGATCAAGCTGGTCAACCAGTCTCTCGGCAAGATGGTCTACCTTATCTTGTTCCTGATGGGGCTGGGGCTTGCCTATGTGGAGAACCTCGGCAGCAACCTGGCAGTGATCTTCAAGGTGGCCGGCGTCATGCTCACCGCCATTACCCTGTGCAACCTGCTGGCGCTCTGGTGGCTGGACCGGCGATCTCCTCCGACCCACGAGGCCAGCGACGGCAAGATGCCAAGCAAATTGCACCTGTTGTGGGAGTCGCTCCAGCTCTGCTTCGTGGTGCTCGGCGGCGTGCTGCTGGGGCTGCTGGTGGACCTGCGCGCCCTGCCCATCGACAAATGGAGTGAGTGGGCGCTGATGCTGCTGCTGTTTCTCATCGGGGTGCAGATGCGCAACTCAGGCATGCGGCTGCGCCAGATCCTGCTCAACCCCTGGGGCATGAAGATAGCCGCCACCGTCATTCTCAGCAGCTGGCTCGGCAGCCTGCTGGCCGCCCAGCTGCTGGAGATGCCCGCCAGCCACGCTCTGGCGATCAGCTCCAGCTTCGGCTGGTATTCGCTCTCCGGCATCCTGGTGGCTGACAAGCTGGGCCCTGTGCTGGGCTCCGCCGCCTTTATCAACGATCTCGGCCGCGAGCTTATCGCCATCCTGATCATCCCGGTGCTGATGCGCCGCCACCCCAGTGCCGCCATCGGCTACGGCGGCGCCACGGCCCTTGATTTCACCCTGCCGGTGATCCAGAAGTCGGGGGGCATCCAGGTGGTCCCGGTGGCCATCGTCTCGGGCTTTATCCTGAGCCTGCTCGGCCCCATCCTGATCCTGGGCTTTCTGGCGATCTGAGCGCCAGCATCATGAACTTTCTGGCACATTTGCATCTGGCGGCCCACACCGAGAGCTCCCTCACCGGCAATCTGCTGGGGGATTTTATCAAGGGACCGCTGCCGACCGGGCTGGACGCTCCTTTTGATGAGGGAATCTGGCTGCATCGCAAAATAGATGGCTTTACCGACACCCACCCCGAACACAGGGCGGCGGTGGCCTGCTTCGAGGCTCCCTGGCGCCGCTTTGGCGGCATCCTGGTGGACATGCTCTACGATCACTGGCTCAGCCAGCACTGGTCGCAATTTCACGAGCATCCCCTGCCCAGTTTCTTGCAGCAGAGCTATGCCCGGCTGCAGGCAGATCACCGCATCCTGCCCGATGGTTTGCCCGCCCCGCTCATGCGGATGGCGCAGCAGAACTGGATTGCCTCCTATCACCACAGGGAGGGGTTGGGTCAGGCCCTCAACGGCATCGGTCGTCGCCTGCGCCGTCCCCTGCCCCTCGGGAATGCGCTGCTCACCCTGGATGAAAGCCGCTGGCGCCAGTGCGAGCAGGGGTTTCTGCGCTTCTACCCCGAGCTGATGGCGTTCAGCCGCCAACAGCTGGCCAAGTACCGCAGCGAGGCGGCTACCCATCGCCAAATGCCATAAAAAAACGCCCCGTTCGGGGCGTTTTTGACGGCCGGATGCGTTATTTCGCTTCCTCTTTCTTCTTGCGAATGCTTAAACCCAGCTCGCGGCCACGCAGGCGGGCGTAGTAGATGGTGCCGACAAAGGCCAGGGTGGTGAGCAGCAGCTCCACTACCGCCAGCCACCGCTCCCCTTCATCCGTGGTGATCAGGGTCAGGGCATGGAGGAAGTAGGGCATCAGCACGAAGTTACCCCAGGCGTGGGTGTAGGGGTTGCCCTGCACTATCCCCTTGAGGGGAAATAGCAGGGGCACAGTCCAGATCACCGGCAGCAGCCAAGGGTTGAGGTCCGGGTGGGGCGAGAGCCACAGGTGCCACAGCAGCACCCAGATCAGCAGGCCGAAGAAGCCGACCAGGGTCAGCAGACGGGCAAGGCGGGTGGTCACTTGAGGATCTCCAGTACCTGCTCTGGCGGACGACCGATACAGGCCTGGCCATTCTTGATGACGATGGGGCGCTCGATCAGCTTGGGATGCTGGTGCATCGCCAGGATCAATGCCTCACCGCTCTGCCCGGCCAGTCCCAGCTCCTTGTAGAGATCTTCCTTGGTGCGCATCAGCTGGCGCGGATCGGTGAAGCCAAGCTGGCCCAGCAGGGTGCGGATGGTCTCCACGCTCGGGGCCTGCTCCAGATAGAGCACCACGTCCGGGGCGATCCCGCGCTGTTCCAGCAAGGCCAGGGTTTCACGGCTCTTGGAGCAGCGCGGATTGTGGTAGATTTGGGTCTCGCTCATGGTAACTCCCTGATTAATCGCAAGATGGGACAAGAAACGGCGCTATTGTAGGGGAAAGTGATGGTCAGGGTAAGCGGCAGTGGAAAGGAATTGAAACGAATTTGTTGGGCGATTGTGGCCGGCCTGCTGAGCGCCTGTACGCCGGCCCCCGAGTTCACCGATGCGCAGGGCCAGCCTATCTCCCTGTCGCACTTTGCCGGCAAGCCGCTCCTGGTCAACTATTTCGCCCCCTGGTGCGCCCCCTGCCTTCGGGAGATGCCGCGCCTCGCGGCACTCGCCCGGGAAGGCGAGATCACCGTGGTGGCTATCAACTATGACCCGGCGACGCCGGCTGAGCTGGGCCAACTGGCCGAGCGCTATGACATCCCATTGCCGCTGCTGATCGCCAACGAGACGGCGACGCTCCCCTTCTCGTGCCCGACCGGGCTGCCCACCAGCTATCTGCTCGATGGCCAGGGCCGACTGCAGCAGACCCTGGTCGGCGAGCTCGACCAGCCGCAGATCGATGCCCTCAAGGCGGCAGCCCGCACCTTGGCCAACTAACCCTTCACCCCCGTCATCACACGGGCTGTCACTCGCCACCAGTCACCAGCAATGACAAGGGCGCACCGAAGTGCGCCCTTGTTGGCTAACCGCATACAGGGTCATCACCCCTTGAGGCTGTCGAGATCCTTCTTGGCCCGCTCCAGCTCGGTGATCCTGGCTTCGAGCCGGGCTAGCGTCATCCGATCCTTGGTGGTGCCTCGGGCCACGATGAGCTCGTCGATGGCAGCCTGATAATCCCCGCGCAGCGCAAGCATCTCGGCCCGCGCCATGTGCAGCTCGGTCATCCGTCCCGCCTTGCGATAGGCATCGGAGAGCAGGTTCCAAGCCAGGTTGTTCTCCTCATGCTCGCGGGCATAGGGGTCGAGAATGGCGATGGATTTCTTGTAGTTGCCGCTCTCGAGATAGGCGTTGCCGAGGTTCACCACTATCACCTCGTTGTCCGGCATGCGGGTGCGGAAATTTTCCAGCCGGGCGATGGCCTGGGCGCTGCGCCCCTTGGCAAGATCGATGTCGGTCAGGGCATCCACCACGAACAAGTCTTCCGGATGGCGGGAGGCCAGCTCCTTCATCAGGGCATCCGCCTCGTCGGTGCGCTTGAGCTGGATCAGCGCCAGCGCCTTGCCGTAGATGGCGGCATCCTTGAGGGGATAATCTCCCTTCTGGATGCGGGTGTCGAAGTAGCTCAGCAACCCCTGGGGGGTGTCCGTGCCGTAGCGCACCTGGATACGCACCTTGGCCAGCCAGAAATCGAGGCTGGGTGAGAGGTTGCGGCGACTGTAGTTGCTCGCCCTGGACCGCGCCTCGCTGATCCGGGTCTCCGGCAGCGGGTGGGTCAGCAGCATCTCGGGCGGTTTGCTGGCATAGCGGTACTCAGCGGCCAGCTTCTGGAAGAAGGTCGCCATCCCCATGGGATCGAAGCCGGCGTCATACAGAGTCTTCATACCAATCCGGTCCGCTTCGTACTCGTTGTCACGGGTGTAGTTGATGGCGGACTGCATGGAGAGGCCGAGGGTGGTCTGCAGGGCGGCGATACCGGCGGTGGGGTTGATCACCGCCAGCGCAATGGAACCCACCAGACCGGCCAGGGTCATGGCGGAGCTGCTCGCCTGCGCTTCCATATAGCGGGCGATATGGCGCTGGGTCACGTGGGTGATTTCGTGAGCCAGCACCGAGGCGAGCTCGCTCTCGTTGTCGGCGTAGAGAAACAGGCCGGTATGCACCTTGACCCGCCCGCCGAGGAAGGCGGCCGCGTTGATGCTGGGGTCATTGATGAGGAAAAAGGTAAACGGGAAGCGTACCCCGTCGGCATTGGAGAGCAGACGCTGGCCCAGATCGTCGATGTACTGGTTGAGCACGGGGTCGTCGATGATGGGCAGACCCGCCCGGGCGAAGCGCATGAAGGCATTGCCGTAACGGACCTCCTGCTCGATGGGCAGGGCCGAGACACCGGCGGTGCCGATGTCGGGAAGCTGGTTGTTCGCCTGGGCATGAAACGTGGCGCCCATCAGGGAGGCCAGCAGGGGAATGGATGCCATCAGGGGGGAAAAGCGTGCCACGTTATCTCTATCTCCAATAGGGTCTGTTGACGTTGCGGCGCAAGCCGCGTTGCAGCGACAAATGGCGCCAGGCAAGGCGCGGAACGCCGACAATGGCCATACCCTTGGCCACTCCTGCAACGACGCATGGCGTCATTTACCGCGCAACCCGTAGGGACAGGCCAGCTTTTGCGCAAAACGTCGTGACTCGATCCATGCTCCTTGGCTGGCGCAGCCTGGTCTTGCGCAAAAACTGACGCCGTCGCGGTCGTGACGAAACGTCAGCAGACCCTACCGGGGCTTCGGCAGAATACCCTTGCCCCAGAAGGGCTACAAGCGTTGTTTCGTGCTGTCATCGCGGCCATAATAGCGACCACTCGCGAGATGGAGCCCTCATGGAGTACCTCGACCTGACCCCCTGGCGTTGCCCCGAGCCCCTGATCCGGCTCAAACTCTGGTTAAGAGAAGCCCAACCAGGCCAGGTCGTGACCATCCGCCTGGCCGATCCGGGTTCGCGGCAGGATATTCCGGCCTATCTGCAACGCCTCGGCCATCAGGTCACGCTGCAACAGGCGCCGGATCAGACCCTCTCTTTACTACTGGTTGTCGGGGCCAGGCCACTCTCACAGACCCCGTCGTGTAAGGACGCTAGATGTTAGAAGTATTGAAGCGCTGGTATCAGACCCGTTTTTCCGATCCCGATGCCGTCACCCTCTTCCTGTTGCTGCTGTTCGGCTTTGCCGGACTCTGGCTGTTTGGCAACCTGCTCGCCCCCATCCTGGTGGCCATCGTCATGGCCTATCTGCTGGAGTGGCCTGTGGTCCGGCTGCAGCAGGCGGGGCTCTCCCGCACCCTGGCCACCAGTCTGGTGCTGCTCATCTTCATCACCCTGGCAGTGACCGCGGTGCTGGGCCTTATCCCGACCCTGGTCCACCAGAGCATCAATCTGGCCAAAGAAGCCCCGGCCATGCTGACTCATGCCCAGGACTATGTGCGCACCCTGCCGGACAGATACCCCGAGCTTGTCGATGTCAGCCTGGTGGAAACCGTCATCGACAACATGCGCCAGCGCATCCTGAGCGGGGGAGAGCATCTGGTCAGCGCCTCCCTGAGCTCCCTGGTGAACGTGGTGGCCATCATGGTCTATCTCATCCTGGTACCCCTGATGGTCTTCTTCATGCTCAAAGACAAGCAGGTGCTGATGGAGGGGCTGCGTCGCTTCCTGCCGCGCAACCGCACCCTGGTCAACCGGGTCTGGGTGGAGATGAACAACCAGATCATCAACTACATCCGCGGCAAGGTGATCGAGATCCTCATCGTCGGGGTGGCGACCTATATCCCCTTCGCCCTGATGGGACTGCGCTACTCGGCCCTGTTGGCGGTGGCGGTTGGCTTCTCCGTGCTGATCCCCTATATCGGCGCCGCCGTGGTGACGGTGCCGGTGGCCATGGTGGCCCTGTTCCAGTGGGGGCTCACCCCAGAGTTTGCCTGGCTGATGGTGGCCTATCTGGTCATTCAGGCGCTCGATGGCAACCTGCTGGTGCCGGTGCTCTTCTCCGAGGCAGTCAACCTGCACCCGGTAGCCATCATCATCGCCGTGCTGGTGTTTGGCGGCCTGTGGGGCTTCTGGGGGGTCTTCTTCGCCATCCCCCTTGCCACCTTGGTCAAGGCGGTGCTCAACGTCTGGCCCAAGCGGGAAGAGCTGCCCCGCCCCGCCCCCTGATGGGAACATCCCTGCAACGACAGGCAAAGACCAAAAAGAGAGGCCAAGCCTCTCTTTTTTGTTGGCGGCAGCGCTCATCTGCTTGCCGGCAATGCCTCTCACAGCCCAGGCCGGGCGTCAATTGGGGTCAGCGTTGGCAACACACCACTCTTTTTGCTCTATCGGTTTGAATTCACAATACAAATCGGCTTAACTGGCTACGCCACCGGCACCCTGTTGCGCCACCACTGCATCGGTCACCGACCCATAAGGATATTTCATATGCCCCCAGTCCCGGCCTTGCGCCATGCCTCTCTTGGCGCCCTTCTGGCGCTGCTGCTCTCGGCCCCCGTCCGGGCCGACCTCGACCTCGGGGCTCTCAGCGCCTTCTCCAGCGACAGCCCAAGCAGCCCCATTCCCAAAGGACTGGTCGTGGGCGGCGCCTTTATCGCAGGCCAGGCCCGTTACCAGCATCAGGACGACACCCTGCTGCCCATCCCGGGCGCCCTCTATTTTGGCGACAACCTGATGTATCTGGGGGATCGGGCCCGCTACTACCTCACCCGGGATGGCGGCTTCTCCACCTACGCCTTCGGGCGGATGCGCTTTGGCAACCTGGATCCGGATGATGATGCCTTCCTCCATGGTCTCAACAAGCGCAAAGGGGAGTTCGAGGCCGGCTTCGGGGCCGATCTCATCACTCCCTATGCCCTGTGGACCATGCGGGCCACCACGGACGTGACCGGCAACAGCAACGGCCAGGAGGTGATGCTGTGGGCCAATTTCCCCATCATCCGCGGCCCGCTGCTGCTGATGCCGGGGGCCGGCGTGATGCTGCGCAGCCACAACCTCGCCAACTATTACTTCGGCGGTGTGTCGCAAGAAGAGGCCCGGGCAGGCAGGCCGGCGTGGAACACGGGCACCACCCTCTCCCCCATGGTCTCAGTCATCGGCAGCTATCGCTTCAATGCCAACTGGATTGGCGGCTTTGGCGTCAACTACGAACGCTATGACGACGACATCGCCGACAGCCCCATCGTCCAGCACAAGGGCGAGCTCTATGCCGGCTTCGGCCTCGGCTATATCTGGTAACCCCTCAGCCGCACAAGTCGCAAGACAAAAGAGAAAAGGAGCCCATGGCTCCTTTTCTCTTGCTATCCGGCAAGGTGTCACCCTTACAGCACGGCCAGAAACGCTCCCAGCGCGCCGTTGACGAAGGCGGGATTCTCCAGGGTGGAGATATGGCCCGCTCCCGGGATCTCCTTGAAGGGGCAACCCAGCACCTCGGCCATCAGATAGCCTTCCAGCACGGGGCGCGCCTTGTCCTCGCAGCCAGTCATCACCAGGCTGGGTATGGCGATCTCTTCAAGCCAGTCGATGCGATCCTCCCGGGTCACGAAGCTGCGCCCCACCGCCACCATGGCGGCCACCTTGTCGGCCGGCCAACTCGCCAGACGCGCCTTGAAGCCATCCATCAAGGCCGCATTCGGCTGATGGGCAAAAAAGAGCGGCGCCACCTGCTCCACGATGGGCGCAGGAATGGTGCCGAGCTGCTCAATCATGGCGAGCATGCCGAGATAGCGTTCGCAGGTGATCTGGGGCTCGAGGCCAACGAAGCTGTCCATCAGCACCAGACCCTTGAGGCGCTCCGGCGCCATGCGCGCGAGCTCGACACCCCACATGCCGCCGATGGAGAGGCCCACCAGCACGCACTCTGCCACCCCGAGGGCATCGAGCAGCGCCAGGTGATCGCGGGCCAGGGTCGCCAGGGTGCAGGGGCCTTCGGGCAGCGCGTCGGAATCCCCGTGGCCCCAGAGCTCGGGCACAATGCAGCGATACTGCCCCTTGAGCGCCTCGACTTGCGGCGCCCACATGGCGCTGTCCCACAGATAGCTGTGGCCAAACAGCAGCACAGGGCCCTGCCCCTCGTCCAGATAGGCCATGCGGCGACCCGCTATCTCCATAAACTGCTTCATGTTTTCTCCTGTTGCCTCTAGTGGAGCGGCAGTGTATCACGCGCCACTTGGCGATGACGCTTCTGTGGTGCAATCTGGAAACGTATCAACAAGGAGAAGATCATGCCAAAGGACAAGAGCAAGAAACGCCCGCGCCTCAACAAGAAGCGCTACGAGCATCACCTCGCCCATCTGCAGGAGGAGCTGGTCAAGCTGCAGGAGTGGGTCAAGCAGGAGGGACTGAAAGTCGTGGTGGTGTTCGAGGGACGCGATGCCGCCGGCAAGGGGGGCGTCATCAAGGCCATTACCGAGCCGCTCAACCCCAGGGTGTGCCGGGTCACCGCCCTGCCCGCCCCCTCCAACCGGGAACGCTCCCAGTGGTACTTCCAGCGTTATGTGGCCCACCTGCCCGCCGCCGGCGAGATGGTGCTGTTCGACCGCTCCTGGTACAACCGGGCCGGGGTGGAGCGGGTGATGGGCTTTTGCAGCGACGAGGAGTACCGGGAATTCCTGCGTGCCTGCCCCGAGTTCGAGCGGATGCTAATCCGCTCCGGCATTACCCTCATCAAATACTGGTTCTCGGTCAGCGACGAGGAGCAGGAGAAGCGCTTCAAGGAGCGGATCAGTACCCCCATCAAGCGCTGGAAATTCAGCCCCATGGATCTGCAATCCCGCTCGCGCTGGGTCGAATACTCCCGCGCCAAGGATGACATGTTTACCTACACCGACACCCAGGACAGCCCCTGGTTCGTGGTGGAGGCGGATGACAAACGCCGTGCACGCCTCAACTGCATCTCCCACCTGCTCGGCAAGGTGCCCTACGAGGCGATCCACTACGAGCACATAGAACTGCCCCCCATCAGCACTGAAGGTTACGAGCGCCCACCGCTCACCAGCCAGAACTTCGTGCCGGACATCACCGCAGACCTCGATGACAAAGACGATCACTGATAACGCCTGACCCGGTCAGCCGCTCTGGCTGGCCTGTCAACGCAGCGCACAAAACTCCGGGTAGCCATTTACAGCCCCAGCAAGTCCCCTTCCCGATGGGCGACCTCACCGGCCAGGAAGATCACCTCATCTCCGGTGCAGGCCAGCCGGTTGAGCACCCTGGCGTAACAGAGGCCTTCGTGGTGCGTGGTCAGAGCAATACGCTCCCCGGTTTGCGCATCCGTCAGCCAGCCGACCCGCTGCCCTGCCAGCACCCGATCCCCGGGTGCAACCTCGTAGCTCAGGATCCCCGCCGCTGGGGCCGAGATCACCTCCACCGCAGCTAGTGGCGTCACCTTTCCCTCTGTGCAGGCGGGCGGATCGGCTGGCATCCTGAATGCGGGATCAATCCAGCCAGACTCCACCAGGCAGGCCAGCAGCCGCCGGGCGTCCTGCTCGGCCAGATGATCGGCCACATCCTGCTGCCCCCTCAGCTCCACCGTCACCGCAACCGGCACTCGTGGCCCCTCCATCAGGGCATACCAGTTCTGCAGCAGGGCATCATCAAAAGACAGGCCCCCCGCCTGCTCGCTAAGCAGCATCACCCCGGCCCCGAGGCAGGCACCCAGGCGCGCCACCTGGCTGCGCTGGCGAACGTGGCCATAGAGGTGCAGCAGGGCGTCGCTGTCGCAATGGATGTCCAGCACCAGATCGGCCTCCAGTGCCCAGCCAAACAGGGTGTGCTGCAGCCACGCCAGTTCGCCGCTGGGACGCCGCTCGGCCAGCCTGGCCAGCAACAAATCGCGCGCCGTCAGGTGGGTGGGTATTGCCTCCCCCTTCGCCACCAGCAGGGGATATCCCCGGTTGAAGTTCTGTCCGGTGGCGGCCAGAAAGCGCCCCTGATGCAACCCCAGATGCCACTGGGACAGACCGATGGGGTTGGCCTGGGGCACCAGACGGATGCGCCCCAGCAGGGCTCCCTGCTGCTCCAAGGCCATCAGATGCTGGCGCAGGCGATGCAGGGCCAGCACCCCGGGCAACTCGTCGGCATGCAGACCCGCCTGCAGATAGGCAAGGGGCCCACTGCTGCCAAATTCCCAGGCCTGCAACACCCGTTGACTGCCCAGCGTGCCGCCGGGCAGGGGGAGCTTGATCTCCTTCATCCTGTTCCCTTATTCGTACTGGTCATAATCGAAGTACTTGTCGTTGATCTGCTTGTAAGTGCCGTTGGCCAGCAGGGTGCCGAGCGCTTTGTTGACCTCCCCCAGCAGGCGGGCGTCCTGCTTGCGCACCGCAATGCCGGAGCCGGTACCGAAGTAGGCGGGGTCATTCATCCTGGGACCGAAGAAGTCGAACCCGGCCGCCCCTTCCCGCTTCTTGAACTCCATGCCGACGCCGATTTCCACCACAATGGCATCCAGCCGACCTGCCATCAGATCCAGCCAGGCCTGCTCTGCCGAACCGTAGGTGCGCACCTCGGCCCCCGCCTTGCCATAGACATCCTTGGCATAGTTCTCCTGAATGGAACCAAGCTGCACGCCTATCCGCTTGCCGGCCATGGCAGCGGGTTCACCATTCAGGGATGTATCGCGAGGCCCCATGAAACGGGAGTAGCCCCCCTGATACTTGTCGCTGAAGGCGATCTGGCGCAGGCGCTCCTCGGTGATCGCCATGGAGGCGACGATCATGTCGAATTTTCTGGCCTTGAGCCCGGCGATCATGCCGTCGAAGTCGTACTGCCTCAGCTCGCAGGTCACCTTCATCTCGGCGCACAGCGCATTGGCGATATCGACATCGAACCCGGCCAGCGAACCGTCCGGATTGACCGTACTGTAGGGCGGGAAGGTGCCGTCGGTCGCGATGCGAAGGACGGGGGTGGCCAGAACGGACTGGGCAAACAGCAGGCCGGTGAGTAATAACAGGGCTCGTTTCATGGTGTCACTCCTCTGGGTAGATGGCTCGACACTATTGCATTTGTCCGATACGTTACATATACAATCCATTAACAATCTCCCCAACCGTACAGGTCAAAGAGCCATTACAATATGTCCTCCCTGTCCCTCGACCCGACCCAGGGTTCCCTGATCCAACAGCTGATACACGCCATCCAGCAGGCCATCGCCGCGCGCGAGCTTACGCCGGGCCAGCGCCTTCCCTCGGTGCGCCAGCTCGCCGCCACCCTTGGCATCAGCACCTTCACCGCTGCCGACGGTTACAGCCGGCTGGTGCAACAGGGGGTGATCGTTGCCAGACGGGGGGATGGCTACTATGTGGCCCGTACGCCGCTGGCCCCGCCCATGGCGCCGCCGCCGGTACCCGATGCCCGCTGGCTGACCGACCACAGGATCACCCCGGGCCCCGAGGTGGTTCAGCCCGGCTGTGGCTGGCTGCCCAGCCAGTGGTACCCGACCCAGATCCTGCAACGCGCCCTGCGCCAGCAGGGACGAGAGGCCGACTGCGCCATCGCCTATGGTCACTCGGCAGGCTGGCAGCCGCTGCGCCAGCACCTCTGGCAACACCACGAGGCACTCGGCATCCCGGTGGATCCGCAAGGGGTGTTGCTGACCCAGGGGGCCAGTCAGGCCCTGGCACTGGTGGTGCAGTCGGAACTCCGCTCAGGCGACACAGTGCTGGTGGACGACCCTGGCTACTGCAACCTCATCACCCTGCTGCAACACGCCGGCATGAAGGTGATCGGCGTCCCCTGGACGGCGCAGGGCCCCGATTGTGCCGTGCTGGCCGAGCAACTGCACCTGGCGCGGCCCAAGGCCTTCTTCACCAACCCGCGCCAGCACAATCCCACCGGCGCCAGCTACTCAGCCGCCACCGCGTTTCGGGTCTTGCAGCTCACGGCGCAGCACCACTGCCTGATCGTCGAGGACGACGTGAGCGCGGCCTTGACCCAGAGCGCCACCCCGACCCTGGCGGCGCTGGCGGGTCTGGAGCACATCATCTACATTGGCAGCTTTGCCAAGGCGCTGGCCCCTGGCCTGAGAGTGGGTTATCTGCTGACGAGCGAGGAGCGCACCGACCGTCTGCTGCGTTACAAGGTGATGAACGCCATCGCCTCCTCCGAACTGTCCGAACGTCTGGTGCTGCGGATGCTCAAGGATCCCGACACCCCGAAAGAGCAGCAGCGGCTGCGGGATCGACTGCTGCGGGCCGGTGATCGCTGGCAACAGGGGCTGGAGCAGATCCGCTGGCAGAGTTTCTGTCCGCCCCAGGGCGGTCTCTTCTCCTGGGTCAGGCTCCCTGAGCCCCATCAGGATGCCCTGCCCCTGAGTGAAGCGGCGCTGACCGAAGGGTTATTGTTGGCCCCGGGCAACCAGTTTCGGGTCGATGCCCCGGCCACACCCTGGCTGCGCTGTAACCTGGCATACAGCCACCAGCCCCTGCTCGACTTTCTGCAGCGCTGGGCCCGCCAGCAGGAGGGATCGTCATGAAGCGATGTTCTATTTGCGCCCGGCCAGAAATGAAAAAGCCGGTCTTGCGACCGGCAAAAAGGCATTGAAGCGAAAGAAAGGAAAACCTCGCCCCCGTCAGGTACGGATGTATTTGGCGGTACGGGGGAACGCCTGCTCCTTGGTATCGAACAGATAGCAGGCCTCGGCCGGGATCCCCACGCTGTAGGTCTGACCGGCCGCCACGTCCACGTCCGAGGTAGTCTTGACGGTGAAGTCGTGGCCATCCACATCCATGTAGACGAAAGACTCCGCCCCCAGGTGTTCGGCCACCTGCACCACCCCGCTCACGCGGCTGTCGGCATGGGCGTGATCCAGCGGCACCAGGTGCTCGGGACGAATGCCCAGCTCCACCTTGTCACCGACCGCGCCACGGCGGGCATCGACCCGCACCCGTACGCTGTCGCCAGAGCTCAGCTTGACCAGGCACTCCTGCTCGCCAATTTCCACCAGCTCGGCCGCCAGGAAGTTCATCTTGGGGGAACCGATGAAGCCCGCCACGAACTTGTTGTCCGGGTTGTGGTAGAGATCGAGCGGGGAACCGAACTGCTCCAGGTTGGTGGCCGCCTCGCCCTTGAGCGGGCTCAGCACCACTATCTTGTCGGCCAGGGTCATGGCTTCCACCTGATCGTGGGTCACGTAGATGATGGTGGAGTTGAGCTCCTTGTGCAGCTTGGCAATCTCGATGCGCATCTTGACCCGCAGGGCGGCGTCGAGGTTGGAGAGCGGTTCGTCAAACAGGAACACCTGGGGCTGCTGCACTATGCTGCGGCCGATGGCCACCCGCTGGCGCTGACCACCGGAGAGGGCCTTGGGCTTGCGCTCGAGCAGCGGCTCGAGACCGAGGATCTCGGCGGCACGCATCACCCGCTTGTGGATGTTCTCCTTGTCCATCTTCTTGAGCTTGAGGCCGAAGGCCATGTTCTCGTAGATGTTCATGTGCGGATAGAGGGCGTAGGACTGGAACACCATGCCCACGTTGCGCTCCACCGGCGGCACATCGTTCATGTAGCGACCACCGATGGTCAACTCGCCACTGGTGATGTCTTCCAGACCCGCAATCATCCGCAGCAGAGTGGACTTGCCGCAACCGGACGGACCGACGAAGACGATGAACTCCCCTTCCTTGATGGAGAGGTTGATATTGCGCAGGGTGTCCTTGTGAACAGCCGGATCGTAATTTTTGCGAACGTTGTTGAGTACTACTTCAGCCATGTCGAGCTCCGCTCTTGAATCTTTGCAAATCGTGATGGCGGGGGGAGCCAGCTCCCCCGGCCACAAACCTTAACCTTTGACGCCACCGGCGGTCAGACCGCCCACCAGCCAGCGCTGGGCGAGCAGAAAGACGACCGTGATGGGGAAACCGGACAGCACGGCGGCCGCGGCGAAGTCACCCCACAGGTAGTTCTGCGGATAGAGGTACTGCTGGGCCCCGACCGCCAGGGTCAGATTGTTCACATCCTGCAGCAGGATGGAGGCCATGGGCACCTCAGTGATGGAACCGATGAAGGCCAGGATGAACACCACCGCCAGGATGGGCACCGACAGGGGCAGCAGGATCAACCGGAATGCCTGCCACGGAGTGGCGCCGTCGATGGCCGCGGCCTCTTCCAGGGAGGAGTCGATGGTCTCGAAGTAGCCCTTGATGGTCCAGACGTGCAGGGCGATGCCCCCCATGTAGGCCAGGATCAGGCCACCGTGGGTGTTGAGACCCAGCCAGGGGATGTAGTCACCAATCTTGTTGAACAGCGCATAGATGGCCACCAGTGCCAGCACCGCCGGGAACATCTGGAAGATCAGCATGCCCTGCAGGATGGTGGACTTGCCACGAAAACGCAGGCGGGCGAAGGCGTAGGCACAGGTGGTGGAGAGCACCACTATCATCAGGGCGGTGATCCCCGCGATCTTGATGGAGTTCCACAACCAGGTCAGCACCGGGAACGGCGGCGGCGTGATGCTGCCGTCGGCGTTGGTGATGGACATGCCGAGCGCCAGCTTCCAGTGATCCAGGGTCGGGTTGGAGGGGATGATCTCCCCTACCGCGAAGTTGCCGTTTCTAAACGAGATGGCGATGACCATGATCAGCGGGAAGATGATCAGTGCCAGGAAGCCCCACATCACCAGGTGGGTTGCCCACACCCGGTATTTGACTAATTTGGGTTGTACGATTGCCATGTTGAAGCCTCCTTACAGTTGCTTGTCGGCTTTGGACAATTTCAGGTTGAGCAAGGCCAGCGCACCCACGATGAGGAAGATGGCGGTGGCGATGGCACTGGCCAGACCGTAGTCCTGACCACCCGAGCCCTGGAACGCGATCCGGTAGGTGTAGCTCACCAGCAGGTCGGTGGTCCCGGCCGGAGTGCTGGCGCCAATGATGTCCGGGGCGCCATTGGTCAACAACTGGATGAGCACGAAGTTGTTGAAGTTGAACGCGAACGAGGCAATCAACAGGGGCGTCAGCGGCTTCATCAAGAGCGGTACTGTGATCTTGAAGAAGTTCTGCACCGGACCGGCACCGTCCATGGCGGACGCCTCATAGAGATCTTCCGGAATGGCTTTGAGCAGGCCCATGCAGAGGATCATCATGTAGGGGTAGCCAAGCCAGGTGTTGACGATGAGGATCATCACCTTGGCCAGGAAGGGATTGGTGTACCAGTCCGGTTTGATGCCGAATGCCGCTTCCAGGAACATGTTGATCTCGCCGAAGTTCTGGTTGAACAACCCCTTGAACACCAGGATGGAGATAAACGCCGGGATGGCATAGGGCAGGATCAGCATGACCCGGTAGAAGCCGCGCCCCTTGAGCTCTTCCCACTGCACCAGGCAGGCCAGCACCATGCCGATGGCCAGGGTGAAGGCGACGGAGCAGGTGGAGAAGATCACGGTCCAGACGAAGATCTGCAGGAACGGCGCCTGGATGCCCGGGTCGGTCACGATGCGGGCAAAGTTCTTCCAGCCCACGCTCACCACAAAACCGGGGGCGATGCCCTTGCCGACGAACTGACCCTGCTCGTCGATGTATTGATAGAAGCCGGTGTCACCGTTAGGCAGCATCAGCTCGCCGGTCTGGTTGTCGCGCAGCAGGTTGCTGTCCTTGATTACCACCCCGGACTTGAGCACGGCCCCATCCATCAGCCGGGTATATTGCGGCTTCTGGGCGGCAAACTTGCGCAGGCTGCTCAGGGTCAGGTGAGTGCCGTCGTCCGGCAGTACCAGATCCAGCCCGCTCAGGTGAGTACGATGCTCGACGATGACGCGAATGGGCGCGGACTTGCGCCCGGTCTCGGCGGTTGCCACCTGCAACTCGACCAGTTGCGGGGCCGCCTGTGCTCGTCCCTCGCGCACCGCCAGCTCGCGGGCCTTGTTGTTCATCAGGGAGAGAGGTTGGCTGACAAAGGTCTGTTCACCCTGGTTCAGCAGCAGCTGGAACTGGCCGTTGTCGGCTTCCAGCAGGGTAAAATCGAATTCACCACCCGCCACCTTGTAGGATTTCTTGAGATGATAATCCCGCGCCTGCTCCACCGAGAGCAAATTGGAGCCTGAATAGTTGGTGAAGGCGATGCCAATCGTGTAGGCAAGAGGGAAGATGATAAATACAACCATGCCCGCCACACCCGGAAAGATGTAACGATGGGCATAGGTCTTCTTGTTCATGAAGACATACAGGCCGGCGGATACCACCACCAGATCCAGCAACGCGAATACCCACTCGCCACTGGCATACATCATCACGGCTGCGTAGCCGTTGAGGATGGCAACCAGGGCCGCTATGGTCCACTTGAGCCAGACGTGCTTATCCTTCGGACCGGCATAGGACTCAACAGAAGGTACTACTTCCATGCCAATTAACCTTTATAACGCCAAGAGAGAGGAGAAAGTGGGAGGCCCGAAGACCTCCCGGGTAGTGCGAACTTACTGGACGATACGCTTGGCAGCGGTATCGAGGGCTTCATCAACACCTTGACGGCCGGAGGTCACGTTCTTGAGGGCGGTTTCAAAGGAGGACCAGAAACGGCTCATCTCGGGCACGGACGGCATCGGCTCACCAGCCTGGGCGTTTTGCATGGTCGCCTTGATGTGCGGATCGGATTCCAGGGTCTTCTGGAAGGATTTCAGGGCCACGGCACCCAGCGGCTTGTCGGCGTTCATCGGCGCCAGACCGGCATCGGTCAGCAGGTAGTTCTCGAGGAACTCGATGGCCAGATCCTTGTTCGGGCTGGCAGCGTTGATGGTGGCACCCAGCACGCCAACGAAGGCCTTGGCCGGCTTGCCATTCAGGGTCGGCAGCGGGGCGACGCCATACTTGATGCCGCTCTTGTCCAGGTTGCTCCATGCCCAGGGACCATTGATCATCATGGCCACTTCGCCCTTGTTGAACTTGGCATCCATCACGCCGTAGTCGATGCCCTTCTCCAGGTGACCGGACTTGATCATCTCGGAGATGTAGCCCACACCCATCTTGGCGCCCGCGTTGTTCACGCCGGTATCTTTCACGTCATAACCGGTGGCGGTTTTCTTGAAAGCGTAACCACCGTTGGCGGCTACCAGCGGATAGCTGAAGTAGGGGGTGTCATAGGCCCACATGATGGCGCGCTTGCCATCCTTCTTCAGGGTTTCGTCAATCTTGGCGATCTCTTCGAAGGTCTTGGGCGGCTCGGGCAGCAGATCCTTGTTATAAATCAGGCTGACCGCTTCCATGGCAACCGGGTAACCATAGGTCTTGCCATCAACGGTCATGGCATCCCATGCCAGTTGTTCAAACTTGGCCTTGGTGTCGGCATTGGGGGTCACGGGCACCAGCAGACCGGCTTTGACCCACTCACCGTAACGGTCGTGAGCCCAGAAGAAGATGTCCGGGCCGTTGCCAGTGGCGGCGGCTTGCTGGAATTTCACTTCAACCTGATCCGGGTGGGCCACAGTCACCTTGATGCCGGTTTCTGCTTCAAACTTCTTACCCACTTCAGCCAGGCCGTTGTATCCCTTGTCACCGTTGATCCAGATGGTCAGCTGGCCTTCGTCGATGGCAGCAGTGGCAGAGCAGGCGACACCAAGAGTGGCCAGACCGATCAGGGATGACAGCAATTTCTTTTTCATGAGCCTTTCCTTGTATTAGTTCCGCGCTGTAAGAGCATTTGTGTGCGAGATGAATATTATCCCAAGCGGCAAACGGCTCACATGACGCAACTCGCATTTTTGAAATGCAATTACGTATTTCCTTCCAGAAAGTTTTGAAAACATTTTCTTAAATCGCGGTAATAACCGATTTTATCGGCTTATTTCGCAACCATCACAGAAATATAATTACCATTATGAAACTTTATTACTTCATTGAAAGGGTTTTCACTTGAATGAAAACCCTTTCAGGCAATCGATTCTGTTTTATCTGTTAACAAAGCACCGCCCCGGTTTCGTCCTGCGCCACGGACGCCATAAAAAAGGGACCCCGCCGAAGCGGGGTCCCTTTTTGCCAAATATGACGACCGGATCACATTACGACTGACGCAGCAACTGATCCTTGAGGTTGGGCGGCACCCCCTTGATGGTGAGGGTGTCGGTGTCCGGATCGTAAAAAATGCGGCTATTCAGTAGCTTCTGCTCGAAGCTCAGAGTCAGGCCGCCGCCGGATCCGACAAATTTGGTCAGACCGCGCAGGGTGGAACGATCGGCAGGGAAACGCTCTTCCAGCTCATACTCCTGACCGATAAAGCTGTAAAAATCGAGATCCCCCTCCCCCGCCTCTTTTGCGGAAAGTTCAGCAGAGAGCTCCTTGATTTCGATCTCTTCACCGGCGCTCGCCTGCTCGGTGCAATATTTGAAAACCTGCTTTTTATAATCATTGCGCTCGGCCGGTTCGAGCTGACGACTGTCGCAATAATCTTCGACCGCCTGCAGCAAGCCTTTATTCTGGATCTTGGCATCCATTCCTTCGCGGGCACCCAGCAAATCCATAAAGAAGTCGCCAAGTTTGCGGCCTATGCGTCCCTTGCTGAAGGTAATATAACGGCGCGAATCGGGTTGGGTTTTCCACTCGGTGAGATCGATGCGGGCCACCAGATTGAGTTTGCCGATATCCAGATACTGGATATGACGCAATTCCAGCGCCTCGCTGACGGTGACGCTCTCCTTGCCTTCCAGCAGCGCGATCAGCAGATAATCGACGCCGACGTAGTTGTATTTGGCAAACAGCAGCACCCCCTGTTCATCCAGGGCATGCTCCACCAGCTGCTTGACCAGCATCTGGGTCACGGTGACCGAGAAGGGGACAAATTCCGTCTGCTCGTCGAGCAGCTGTTCGAGGGCGATACGAAACGCGGGAGAGGGTTGCTTGGGGGCTTCTTCGCCGTCAGCCAGTTCGGCGACGGCCTCCTCGGGGTCGGCAAAAAAGCCAAAGCCCTTGCCACCCTTGCCGTTGTAGATGCGATGCAATTCCGCCATCAGCCCTTGTACCGCCTCGTCGGGGGGCAGGGTCTGGCTGCGGGTATCGGCGTAAGGTTGACCATCGCCGCCCTGGCGCAGGGAGTGAAGTATGATCTTGTCGATATCGAGACTCATGTCACAAAGCCATAGTGTTAGCCGAAAGGGTGAAGTATTATAAGGCGCTTTGAACCGAGATGAACTGAAGATTATGCCCATCGTATCAAAGTACAATAACGAGCAGTTTGACGCCCTGATGAACGACCTGATCACCGCGCTGGAAAAGCACAAGGCGCCGGTGGATCTCAGCCTCATGGTGCTTGGCAACCTGACCACCAATATCATCAACGGTATGGCACCGGCCCAGCGCCAGGCCATCACCGAGAAGTTTGTCCAGGCCCTGACCGCATCGGTCGACAATCGCCACGACACACACTGAGTCCCCGACTCCGTTGATTTGACGTTTCTCTACGCAGATGGATCACTATGGTCGAAACCGGTAACCCCTATCGTGATAATGTCTCTCGCCTGATCACCTGGGGGCATTGGTTCTCCTTCTTCAACATCATCCTGGCCATGCTGATCGCCACCCGCTATCTGGGTGCCATCAGTTGGCCATCGACCACGCTCGGCGTGATCTACCTTGTTGTGAGCTGGATTGGCCACTTCTCTTTCCTGAGCTTCGTCACCTATTTGTTGACGATTTTTCCGCTCACCTTCCTCTTGCCCAAAGAGAAATCCCTGCGCTTTATTTCGGCCATCGTCGCCACCCTGGCGCTGGTGCTGCTGCTCATCGACACCCAGGTATTCAGGCTGTTCAAGTTCCACCTGAATGCCCAGGTGTGGCAACTGCTGCTGGACCAGGCCCAGACCGAGGAGGGCTCGATCTGGAGCATCATCTTCGTCGCTGTGCCCACCATCTTCCTGTTGCAGTTGCTACTGTCAGCCTACGTCTGGCGCAAGATCAACAAGCGCAAGCGCCGTCAGTACGGCAATCAGGTGGGATTGGCCCTGCTGGTCTGCTTCATCCTGACCCACCTGGTCAACAGCTGGGCGGATGCCACCCTGTATCAGCCCATCACCATGCAGCGGGCCAACTTCCCCCTCTCCTACCCCATGACGGCTCGCTCCTTCCTGGCCAAACATGGCTGGCTGGATCTGGATCAGTACGAGAAGAAGCAGGCGGCGTCGGAGAACAACAGTGGCAGCGACAGCCGGATGCACTATCCCCTGCGTCCGCTCAACGTCAACGCCCCCAGCAGCCACAACAACCTGCTGGTGGTGGTGGTCGACTCCCTGCGCTTTGACATGCTGAACAACATCAACATGCCCAACCTGCAGCGTTATGCCTCCCGGAATTTGACGTTCCGCAATCACTTAAGCAGCGGCAACGACGCGCTGATGGGCATGTTCGGCCTCTTCTACGGTCTGCCCGGCCACTACTACCAGGACATCAGCGGCGAGAAGCGGCCCCCCGTGCTGTTCGACGAGATGCTGCGTCAGGACTACCAGTTCGGCCTGTTTGGCGCGATGGAAGATGCCCAGAAGTATCGCCAGAGCATTCTGGCCGGCCTGCGCAAACAGGTATTCGTCTCCGAAGAGCTCGACGACGGCAAGCTGCTGTCCGACTGGCAAGGCTGGCTCGAGAAGCGCACACCGGAGCGCCCCTGGTTCTCGCTGGTCTATCTGTCGAGCCCGGGCGACTACCAGTTGCCGGCGACCATGAAGGGACCATTCCAGCCGGAGCTGACCAACTTCAACCCGGCCACCGCCTATCGGGCCGAGAACCTGCAAAAGCTCGAAAACCGCTACAAGAACTCGGTCTTCTATACCGACCAGCTGCTGGAGCAGATGCTGACCCAGCTGCAACAGCAGGGCATGAGCGACAACACCATAGTCGTCATCACCTCGGATCATGGCCAGGAGTTCAACGACACCCGCAGCAACAGCTGGGGAGCCGGCACCAACTATTCCCCCTATCAGGTGCAGGTGCCCTTCGTGCTGGCCTGGCCGGGTCGCGACAGCCAGGTGATGTCACAACCCAGCAGCCATCTCGATCTGGTACCAACTCTGATGCAGGACATGCTGGGGGTGCGCAACCCGGCGCGGGACTACAGCATAGGTCGCAGCCTGTTTGATACCAGCCAGCGCCCCTGGCTGCTGGCTGGCGATCAGAACGACTTTGCCATCTATCAGGACAACACCATCACCCACTTCAACAAGCAGGGTGACTTCGAGCTGCTGGAGCAGAAGAGCTATCGCCCCATCAAGCACGGCAACCCGGACATGGGAGCCATGATCCAGGTGATGAACGAGCTGAACCGCTTCTATCGCCATCCCTGATGGCCCGATATAAAAAACGCCCCGCATGCGGGGCGTTTTTTATTGTCTGTCGCCGTGCCGGTATTAACCGCCCCACCCCTGCGGGTACTTGTAACCCGCGAAGCGCTTGGCCGCATAGGCCTTGAATTCGGGGGAGTTGTAGGCTGCCGCCACGTCTTTGGCAAACGGCTTGCCCGCATCGGCGCTCTTCACCACCACCCAGTTGATGAAGTCGTAACTGCGTTCGAGGAACAAGCCCTCGCTGAACGGGATGCCGCTGGAGGCGGCGAAGTTGCCGTTGATGACGGAGAAATCCACGTCTTCCCGCGAGCGGGGCAGCTGGGCCGCCTCCAGCAACACCAGCTTGATGTCGTGGGGGTTGTCCACTACGTCGAACTCGCTTGCCTTGAGCGGATTGATCCCCTCCTTGAGCTTGAGCCAGCCCAAGTCCTGCAGCATCAGCAGCGCCCGTGCCTGGTTGGTGGGATCGTTGGGAATGGCCACAGAGCTCCCCTCACCCACCTCGGCCAGCTGCCCCTTCTTGCCGGAATAGAGGCCCATGGGACCGGTCGGCACCTGGGTGATGGGTGCGAGCGACAAGCCCCTGTCTTTGGCAAAACTCTCCAGATAGGGCTTGTGCTGGAAGCAGTTCACATCGAGCGAACCATCGGCCAGGGCGATATTGGGGGTTACGTAGTCGGTGAACTCAACCAGTTTGACCCGGTAGCCCTTGGCCTCCAGCTGCGGCTTGATGGAATCGGTCACCATGTCGGCAAAATCGCCCACGGTCGTGCCGATCACTATCTCTTTCTTGGCCTGATCGGCGGCGAGGACGGAAAACGGCAGGCTGCTGGCAAGCAGTGCCAGTGCGGAAAGCTTGAAGAAGGAACGGCGTTGCATAGGGACTCCCTGTCAAAAAATCATCAAGAGGGTGGCCAGAGGTGCAATCCGGGACGATAAACGCCACGTAGCAACCATCTAGCCATCCAAACGGCTATTCCAACCACAATAACAGAGCCCCTTCCCTTCGCCAAGCGGCAAAACAGGGCTGACTGGAAAATGGGGGTTACCTGTCCTTCATGACACAAACAAAGGATTCATAGAGAGCTTAAATCGAAGGCAATTCCGGTATAGTCAAACATTCTGAGGGCGTGCCTCTTTGGCGCAATCGGCCCGAGAAAACCGCTGCAAGGAGAGCAAATGATGGGAATACAGCCGCTGACGGTGGCCACGACCGGCCTGCTGGTCGTCGATATTCAGGGCAAGCTGGCGCGCCTGGTCGAGGGGAGCGAGGCCCTTATCACCAATACGCAGCGCCTGGTGCAAGGGGCCAAAGCGCTGGGATTGCCGGTTGTCTGGCTGGAGCAAAATCCGGACAAACTGGGGGCCACTGTGCCCGAGTTGCAAGGGTTGCAGGCAGACGACCTTGTGCTCACCAAATTCAGCTTCGGTGCCCTGGGTGAACCAACCGTGGCCGCAGCCCTCACCCAGACCGGGGTCAACCACTGGCTGGTGTGCGGCATCGAGACTCATATCTGCGTCTATCAGACGGTACTTGGGCTGCTGGCAAGCGGCAGCGAGGTCTCGCTGGTGGTAGATGCGGTCTCCTCACGCACTCCCGCCAACCGGGAGCTGGCCATCGGCAAACTTGCAGCCCGAGGGGCCGAGCTCACCTCGGTGGAGATGTGCCTCTACGAACTGCTGGGAAATTGCCGCCATTCGGCGTTTCGCCAGGTGCTGGCACTCGTGAGGTAAGGCACCATGATGGACAACATGGCCCCCTTCATCTACCTGCTGGTAGCTGGCTGGGTGGCGGCCATCGTGGCGGTGATCGGCATGGCGGCGACCCGCCGCTATCTGCGCTGGAGCCTGATAGGCCTCGCCCTGTTCGCCGCCCTGTTCTGGCTATTGGCGGGTTTCCCTGTGACTGAGCTCGCCATCTGACCACCTGCTGCTTGCCATACCCTATGGCTGCCATACCGGCTCCTGTTGCGACAAGGCCGGTCCACTCCCCGCTACTCATCCCACCCGATATGGCGCTCGCAAAGCATTTAAAAAACAAAAAGATCAATAAACGAAAATGAGAAATACTCTCAATAAATCACATAAAGAGCGCCAATGGAATACCCACCATAAACCAGACCGGATTTCTTTGAAGCTCGTCAGAGTTCCTGAAAGAGAGTCTTTTGACTCGCTTCATCCCGTGTATAGATTCCATTCGCACCCAGGAAGGTGCGATCCTAGATGGAGTTAAAAATAATGAAGCAAACATCGTTAGCACTGGCGATCACAGCACTGCTGTCGACCCTGCCAGTTGCACTCGTTCAGGCAAATGAAAACTGTGCCCCACTCACCGGCAAGGAGAGTGGCGTGAATACCGCCCGCAACAGCGCAATGCGTTGCCTGCCGGGCAGCAATCCCCTGCAGGACCAGCAGTGGCACCTGCTCAACAGCGGCCAGGATGCCTTCAGCGCCCGCGGCGGCGTGGCTGGCAACGACCTCAACCTCTGGTGGGCACACCGCACCGGAGTGCTGGGACAGGGGATCAATGTGGCCGTAGTGGATGACGGCCTGGCCATTGCCCACCCTGATCTGGCTGACAACATGCGACCGGGCTCCAAAAACGTGGTCACCGGCGGCAGCGATCCCACCCCGACGGATCCCGACAGCGCCCACGGCACCTCGGTAGCCGGTCTCATCGCTGCGGCAGACAACGCCGTCGGCACCAAAGGCGTCGCACCCCAGGCCCAGTTGCAGGGGTTCAACCTGCTCGACAACGACAGCCGGCAGTTGCAGAAGGACTGGCTCTATGCCCTTGGCGACAGCCAGGCCAGCCGTGACAACCGGGTCTTCAACCAGAGCTACGGCATGAGCCTGGTCGACCCACAAGGGGCCACCGATCTGGATCAGGCCCAGCTCGATCGCCTGTTCGAGCAGCAAACCCTCAAGGCGGAAGGCGCGGCCTACATCAAGGCGGCGGGCAACGGCTTCAAGCGCATCGGCGCCGGCAACTATGCCCTCTCCCGCACCGGCAATGGCCCTCTCCTGCCCTTCGAGAACAGCAATATCGATCCCGCCAACAGCAACTTCTGGAACCTGGTGGTCAGCGCCCTCAATGCCGATGGCAAGCGATCCTCCTACTCCAGCGTCGGCAGCAACGTCTTCCTGAGTGCCCCCGGGGGAGAATATGGCACCGATACGCCAGCCATGGTCACCACGGATCTCCCCGGGTGCGACATGGGTTACAACCGCAATGATGCTCCCAGCGCCAACCGGCTGCACGGCAACTTGCAACTGGATGCGCGCTGCGACTACAACGGCGTGATGAACGGTACCTCCTCGGCGACCCCCAACACCTCGGGTTCGGTGGCGCTGCTGATGTCTGCTTATCCGGATCTGTCGGTGCGGGACCTGCGGGATCTGCTGGCCCGCAGCGCCACCCGGGTCGATGCCGCCCATCCGGCGGTACAGGTGAGCTACACCAGCCGCGCAGGCAGCGCCCGCACGGTCACCGCACTGGAAGGGTGGGAGCGCAACGCCGCCGGCATGTGGTTCAGCCCGACTTACGGTTTTGGTCTGATCGATGTCAACAAGGCTCTGGCGCACGCCGCCAGCCACAACCCGCTGCCGCCGCTGGTGCAACTGCCTTGGCAGAAGGTCTCCCCGAGCGACAGCAGGGCAGCAGCCATTCCTGACGTCGGGGCTGCCCCGACCCGCTCGGCCATCCAGATCGAGCAGGCGTTGACGGTGGAAGCGGTACAGGTCATGGTCAACCTGGATCACCAGCGCCTGCCTGATCTGCTGATCGAGCTGGTCTCTCCGTCCGGCACCCGCAGCGTGCTGCTCAACCCCTACAACAGCCTGGTGGGTCAGTCCCTCGACCGGCAGCAACTGGGTTATGTTCGCACCAGGGGATTGCGTGACATGCGCCTGCTCTCCCACAAGTTCTATGGCGAACCGGCTCAGGGTGAGTGGCGACTGGAGGTGACCGACATCGCCAACGGCACTCGTCAGGTTTCACTGCTTGATCGCCGAACCAACACCCGCAGCACCCTGACCGAACGCAACAACAGCCAGCCGGGCAAGCTCATCGACTGGTCACTGCGCGTACTGGGCCATGACGCGCCCCGCGCCTGATTACAGAGGAATCATCCATGAAACAGACCATGATCACCCTTGCCCTCGCCAGCCTGCTGGCAACGGCCACCACCTATGCCAGTGCCGAGGAATCAGTGACCATAGACGGCAAGCAATATCGCACCATAGAGGTCAATGGTCAGACCTACCTGACCCCTGATGATGGCAGCAAGAAGCGGGTCACCCGCAGTCTGGACGGCAAGGTGCCGCAGCAAACCCTGCGCCGGGGCGATGCCTTGCTGCAGGGCGTTGCCAGCCCGGAGCTGACCGTCAGCGGCACCCTGCTGGTGGAAGCCGATGACAGTCAGGCCAAGGCGATCGCAAGCCGCCACGGCCTGCAATTCAAGCAGAGCAGCGGCGGCATTGCCCTGCTGGAGGCCAAGCCGAGTACAGATCTCAACGCCATCGCCACCCGGCTCAAAGAGGAAGGGGTGAAGGTGCAGATTGAGCTGTCCGGAACAGAGCAACAGCCCAAATAAGCACGTCGGCAGCCAGGCTGCCGCCCGTAAAAACCAAGGGGGCCATCAGGCCCCCTTGTCATTGCTGCACGCTTGCAGGCTTACTTGCCGCCGTGCTGCTCGGCCAGATAGAGCCAGGTATCGACCACGGTATCCGGGTTGAGCGACACCGAATCGATCCCCTGCTCCACCAGCCAGGCGGCGAAGTCGGCGTGATCAGACGGCCCCTGGCCGCAGATCCCCACATACTTGCCGGCCTTGCGGGCAGCCTGGATGGCCATGGCCAGCAACGCCTTGACCGCTTCGTTGCGCTCGTCGAACAGGTGGGCAATCAGGCCCGAGTCCCTGTCCAGTCCAAGTGTGAGTTGGGTCATGTCGTTGGAGCCGATGGAGAAGCCATCGACGTGCTCGAGGAACTTGTCGGCCAGCAGGGCATTGCTCGGGATCTCGCACATCATGATCACCTTGAGCCCCCGCTCGCCGCGGCGCAGGCCATTTTCAGCCAGGATGTCGATCACCTGCTCCGCCTCACCCACGGTGCGCACAAAGGGGATCATCACCTCGACGTTGGTCAGCCCCATGACGTCGCGCACCCGCTTGATCGCCTCGCACTCGAGGGCGAAGCAGGGGCGGAAACTGTCGGCGATGTAACGGGACGCCCCACGAAAACCGATCATGGGGTTCTCTTCATGAGGCTCGTAGTCACGACCGCCCACCAGGTTGGCGTACTCGTTGGACTTGAAGTCCGACATCCGCACTATCACCCGCTCCGGCCAGAAAGCGGCGCCCAGGGTGGCGATGCCTTCGGTCAGCTTGGCGACGTAGAACTCGCGCGGGCTCTCGTAGCCGGCGATCATCTTGGCTATGGTGGCCTGAAGCTCGGGGCTTTGCTGATCAAACTCCAGCAGCGCCTTGGGGTGCACGCCGATCATGCGGTTGATGATGAACTCGAGGCGGGCCAGCCCCACACCGGCGTTTGGCAGCTGGGCGAAGTCGAAGGCTCTGTCCGGGTTGCCCACGTTCATCATGATCTTGATGGGCAGGCGCGGCATATTGCCTACCTCGGTCACCGCCACGTCAAAGTCGAGTTCGCCGTCGTAGATGAAGCCGGTATCCCCCTCCGCACAGGAGACGGTGATGAGCTGGCCATCCTTGATGTGATCGGTGGCGTTGCCACAACCCACCACAGCCGGAATGCCCAGCTCGCGGGCGATGATGGCGGCGTGACAGGTGCGCCCGCCCCGGTTGGTGACGATGGCGGAGGCCCGCTTCATGATGGGCTCCCAGTCCGGATCCGTCATGTCGGTGACCAGCACGTCGCCGGGCTGCACCTCGTCCATCTGGCTGATGGAAGAAATGACCCGCGCCGGACCCGCCCCGATCTTGTGGCCGATGGCACGCCCTTCGATCAGCACCTTGCCGGATTGTTTGAGAGCAAAACGCTCCAGGGTGTTGGCCTCCTGGCGGCTGCGCACGGTTTCCGGGCGCGCCTGGACGATGTAGAGCTTGCCATCCTGACCATCCTTGGCCCACTCGATATCCATCGGGCGGCCGTAGTGCTGCTCGATGATGAGAGCCTGCCTGGCCAGATCCATCACCTCTTCATCGGTGATGCAGAAGCGGCTGCGCTCTGTATCCACGGTATCGACGATCTTCACCTGGCGGCCGTGACCGGCATCGTCAGAGTAAGTCATCTTGATAAGCTTGGAGCCGAGGGTCTTGCGCACTACGGCGGGACGGCCGCTCTTTAAGGTCGGCTTGTGCACATAGAACTCGTCAGGGTTGACGGCGCCCTGCACCACCATCTCGCCAAGGCCGTGAGCCCCGGTGATGAAGACCACGTCGTTGAAGCCGGATTCGGTATCCAGGGTGAACATGACGCCGGAGGCGGCGAGATCCGAGCGCACCATGCGCTGCACCCCGGCCGAGAGCGCCACGCCCTTGTGGTCATAGCCCTGATGCACCCGGTAGGAGATGGCGCGATCGTTGAACAGTGACGCAAACACATGCTTGACGGCCGTCATGACGGCGTCGATGCCGCGTACGTTGAGGAAGGTCTCCTGCTGGCCGGCAAAGGAGGCATCCGGCATGTCCTCGGCGGTGGCGGACGATCGCACCGCAAAGGAGGCCTCGACACCTGCACTCAACTTCTCGTAGGCAACCCGGATCGCCTGCTCCAGATCGGGCTGGAACGGGGCGTCGATCACCCAGTCGCGGATCTGCTGGCCGGCCCGATTGAGAGCGGCGATGTCATCCACATCCAGGGCGTCGAGCAGATCGTGGATCTTGTCGTTGAGGCCGCTTGACTCCAGAAACTCGTTAAACGCATAGGCGGTGGTGGCAAAGCCCCCCGGCACGGATACACCGGCGCCAGAGAGGTTGCTGATCATCTCGCCAAGGGATGCGTTCTTGCCGCCAACTCGTTCTACATCTTGCATTCCGAGTTGCTCGTACCAGAGTACGTACTGTTGCACTTGCATGTCTCCAGGTTGGTGGGCTCGGGAGTCAGAGCTCCCTGTCCCCTGATTTATATACGTGAGTTTTGTGCGTTATTGTCTGTTTGTGCTGTTGCCAACGACCAAGAAAACGTTTTCTACTTATTGTCAAAAAAATCCCCACGCAAGATTTGGGGATGGCCGAATGACACAGACATTCTACAATGCCAACACAAAAAGGTAACGACTCAGGTTTGCAAGCCACTTCACAACTTGGGCACAGCAGACCGGTTGACAAAATTGATATAGTTTCGAGAGATACTTCCTTCTCGCCACCATGCCAATCCCCACCACAGGAGCCCCCGTGCACACCGTATTCTATGTTTCCGACGGCACCGCCATCACCGCCGAAGTGTTCGGCCACGCCGTGCTAAGCCAGTTTCCGCTGGCGTTTGAGCAGATCACCATCCCCTTCGTGGAGACTCTGGAAAAGGCGAGGCAGGTGCGGGCCCGCATCGACGAACAGTTCCGCCAGACCGGAGTGCGCCCCATCCTGTTCCACACCATCGTCGACCCGCAAGTACGGGAAGAGGTGCTCAAGGCGGAGGCTTGCGGCCACGATTTCCTCAACACCTTCGTGAGCCCGCTGGAGCAGGAGCTGGGGGTCAAGGCCGAGCCCAGGCTCCATCGCACCCACGGCATGGAGAACCGCAAGCTCTATGACGATCGCATCGAGGCAGTGAACTTCGCCCTGGCCAACGATGACGGCATCACCACCCGGGAGTACGACGAGGCGGACATCATCCTGATCGGGGTGTCACGTTGCGGCAAAACCCCCACCAGCCTCTATCTCGCGCTGCAGTTTGGCATCCGCGCCGCCAACTACCCCTTCATCGAACAGGACATGGGCTCCCTGGATCTGCCCACCGCCCTCAAGGCCAATCGCCACAAGCTGTTCGGCCTCACCATCGCTCCCCAGCGGCTGCATGAGATCCGCAACCAGCGCCGCGCCAACAGCCGTTACTCTTCGCTGGAACAGTGCGAGCAGGAGCTGGCGAGCGTGGAGCGACTGTTTCGCCGGGAGGCGATCCGCTTTCTCGATACCAGTTCCCACTCGGTGGAGGAGATCAGCGCCAAGATCCTGGAGGCAACCGGCCTGCGCCGCCACCTCTGTTAAGCCAGCTTGACAGCTATCGCTGAGGATAATGACAAAATCCGGGGTCTGCCCTTGCCAACCAAGGCATGGCTAGCCATCACAGTGACCATTGAGGTGACAGATACAACGAGGGGCAAGCGCATCAAGGCGTTTGCCCCTCCTTTTTCCCATCTGATCAAACGCGCCGTTTAGTGGTGGCGATTGAGCTCAGGGTTATTCATCAGGCGAGCATAGCAGGCCAGCAAGCCGTCATTTTGGCGTACCCGCTCGGCCAGCCAGCAACCGGCCACTCCCCCGATCAGTGCCCCTGCCAGCAGAAGCCGTGGCCAGTGCTGCAGCAACCCTTCATCTCCCAGCCAGCCCCAACCAGCCAGGATGGCGATCGCCATCGTCAGGAGCAGTGGGCAGGCCGCCATGGCCAACCAGAGCACCAGCAGTACCCCCTTGGCCACCCCCTGTTGTACCAGGCCCCCTTTATCCGCCTCTTCGGCCAGCTTGTGCATCATTTGCATCCCTTTCTCAGTAAAAGCAATGAAAATCACCACCAAAAAATCATGTCAACAAAATTCAATTCGATTGCTTATTTTTCACACAATCACCAACCGAAAGCTTGATCAACTCATGAAAAAGCTGGCTATCGTGCAAAACACCACCGTTCAACATGGAAAACAGGTGCATTTATGGCGGATTATCACTATTCTGCTTGCGTTGCCAGCCAGCATGAAAAATCACAAAACGCATGGCGTAACGAAATAAATACAGCTTTCGTCAGGTTTTGGCTACGCATCGCGGCCTGCTCAGGATGAGCCCAACACCGACAGAGATAACAGAGAGATAAGGACAGACCATGGATTTGAAACAAGACGGCGAAGAGCTGAAACGCGGCCTTAAAAACCGCCACATTCAGTTGATTGCATTGGGCGGCGCCATCGGCACCGGCCTGTTTCTCGGCATCGCCGACACCATCAAGATGGCGGGCCCTTCGGTGCTGCTGGGCTATGCCATCGGCGGCTTCATTGCTTTTCTCATCATGCGCCAGCTTGGCGAGATGGTGGTGGAAGAGCCGGTTGCCGGTTCATTCAGCCACTTCGCCTACAAGTACTGGGGTGACTTCGCCGGCTTTGCCTCCGGCTGGAACTACTGGGTGCTCTACGTGCTGGTGAGCATGGCCGAGCTGACCGCAGTGGGTATCTATGTCCAGTACTGGTGGCCCGAGATCCCGACCTGGATGTCGGCCGCCTTCTTCTTCGTGCTGATCAATGCCATCAACCTCTCCAACGTCAAGGCGTTCGGCGAGATGGAATTCTGGTTTGCCATCATCAAGGTGGTCGCCATTCTCGGCATGATCGGGTTTGGCGGCTGGATGCTGCTCTCCGGCAGCGGCGGTCCCGAGGCCACGGTCAGCAACCTCTGGGCCCAGGGCGGCTTCTTCCCCAACGGCGTGGGCGGGCTGGTGATGGCCATGGCCTTCATCATGTTCTCCTTCGGCGGCCTGGAGCTGGTCGGCATCACGGCGGCAGAAGCCGACAACCCGGAGAAGAGCATCCCCAGAGCCACCAACCAGGTGATCTACCGCATCCTCATCTTCTACATCGGTGCCCTGGCCGTACTGCTCTCCCTCTATCCCTGGGGCAAGGTGGTGGAAGGCGGCAGCCCGTTCGTGATGATCTTCCACGCCCTGGACAGCAACCTGGTGGCCAACGTGCTGAACCTGGTGGTGCTGACCGCCGCGCTCTCCGTCTACAACAGCTGTGTCTACTGCAACAGCCGCATGCTGTTTGGCCTGGCCAAGCAGGGTAACGGTCCCAAGGCGCTGCTCAAGACCAACAAGAGCGGGGTTCCCCTGACCGCCATCTCCATCTCGGCCGCCGCCACCCTGTTGTGCGTGCTGATCAACTACCTGATCCCGGGCAAGGCCTTCGGCCTGCTGATGTCTCTGGTGGTCTCCGCCCTGGTCATCAACTGGGCCATGATCAGCCTGGCGCACCTCAAGTTCCGCAAGGTCAAGGCCGCCGAAGGGGTCACCACCAAGTTCAAGGCTCTGTGGAGCCCGTTTGGCAACTACCTCTGCCTCGCCTTCATGGCCGCCATCCTGGTGATCATGTATTTGAACGAGGGCACCCGCATCTCGGTCGAGCTGATCCCCGTGTGGCTGGTGGTGCTGGGGGTGGGGTTTGCCATCAAGCGCAAGAGCCAGGCCCAGAGCAAGGCCGTTGCCGAGCTCGGCTAACCCCAAGCAATACAAAACAAGAAAAACGCCGATCGGATGATCGGCGTTTTTTATTGTCTGGGAAGAGTCGTTGACCATGGCAAATGGCCAAACGAGGAAGTGGCTAGGCCCCCTCTCTGGCCCCCCCTGTGTTGCCGGAAGTCAGGTCGGGTGTGTTCTCGGGAGCCGTGTCAAGGGGAGCATCAGGAGTGGCATAGGAGGTAGGCACCGCCTCCCCCGCCAGATCGGTTCTCGGCTCCAGCTCGGCGGTCATGGGGGTATTGGGCGGCACAGGGATAAACACCTGATGTTCGTCCAGCGGAATGGGCGCCCGCTGCCGCTTGCGCCAGCCAAGGTAGGTGGCGAGCAGCGCCCCGCACAGGGCAAAGTAGAGGAACAACCCCTCTGGCCCGAAGGGGCGCATCAAGAGCGGCGCCAGCAGCGGACCTATCATGGCCCCCATGCTGTAGGCGAGCAGCAACCCCTGGTTGGCCCCCAGCACCTGATCCGGATGCAATTCGTCGCAGGCGTGGCTCAGGCTCAGGGGATAGATGGAAAACGCCATGCCGCCAAGCAGGAACACCAGAGCCCCCGCGATCGGCTCACGCCAGCCGGCGGGCAGCGCCACCATCAAAAGGGCAAGCAGGGTCAGTACGCTGCACAGCAGCAGGATCACCAGTCGCCGGTCGAAGCGGTCTGACATGCGGCCAATGGGGTACTGCAGGCACATGCCCCCCAGGATCACCAGCGCCATCATGTCCGCCACCCGGGAGAGGGAGGCCCCGGTATCGGCAAAATAGAGGGGCAGCAAGCCATAGATAGCCCCCAAAATAAGGCCTGAGGTAAAACTGCTGCCCATCCCCGCCGGGGTGAGGCGCACCAGCTCGCGCACCCCGACCGGCTGCGGCGCCACCATGGCGGGCATGGCCACCCGCGAGATGGCGAGCGGCACCACCGACAGGGTGGCGGCCATGGCGCACAGGGCAAAGGGGGTGAGCACCATAGGATCGATCCATTTGAGCAACAATTGCCCCATGGCAAGGGATCCGTAGAGCAGGATCATGTAGAGGGACATCAACCGCCCCCGGTTGGCGGGGGTACTCGAGACCAGCATCCAGGACTCCAGCACCACGAACAGGCCGCCGGTAGCAAATCCCCCTACCAGACGCATCGCCGCCCAGCTGATGGGTTCGACCACCATGCCGTGCAACAGGAACAGAAAGCAGAGCAGGGAGGCATAGGCCGCATAGGCCCGGATATGCCCCACCCGGATGATGAGGCGGGCGTTGACGAAAGCCCCCAGCACCAGGCCACCGAAATAGGCGGCCGACACCAGGCCGATGGCCTGGGCCGAGACATCCTCGGCCGACAGGCGCACCGTCAACAGGGTGTTGAACATGCCGTGCCCCAGGATGAAGATCACCAGACTGGTCAGGGGGGACAACAATCGTCTGAGGGTCATGGGCACTCCAGTAAGATGAACAAGGGTGGCGAATAATTCGGCGAAAGGATCATGGTACCGTTTGCTTCCGGTTCGCTTCAACCCTGCGGCATTCGCCAAACCATGGCGCGCACGGCCTGAACCGGACAACTAGAATGGGAAATAGAGTCCACTCACCATAGTCCCAGCAAACAGGAACGCCTTCATGTCTGCGAGCATCGCCAAGTACCCGATCGCCCCCGAGTTCGAGATCCCGGACTCCCTGCGTCTCTCCTGGCAAAAAACCATCAATCTGATGGCCGAGCTGTTTCAGGTGCCGGCCGGGCTCATCATGCGGGTACATCCCAACGAGATCGAAGTCTTCATCACCAGCCAGACGCCGGACAACTGCTACCCTGCCGGCGCTCGCGAGCACCTCGACTCCGGGCTCTATTGCGAACGGGTCATGGATACCCGCCAGGAGCTCCTCGTTCCCAATGCCCTCAAGGATCCCGAGTGGGATCACAACCCTGACATCAAACTCGGCATGATCTCCTACTGCGGCCTGCCGCTCTGCTGGCCCGATGGCCGGATTTTCGGCACCATCTGTGTGCTGAGCCGGGAGGAGAACGACTACGGTGGTCTCTATCGACAGTTGCTCTGGCAATTTCGTGACTCGGTGCAGCAGAGCATGCATACCCTCTACGACAATATTCGTCTTCATGAGACGCAGGAAGATCTCGAGCAGCACAAGGCGCAGCTGACCCAGACACTCGACAGCCTGAAAAAGACCCAGGAAGAGCTGATCCACACCGAAACCCTGGCGGCACTGGGGGCCATGGTGGCCGGTATCTCTCACGAGCTGAACACCCCCATCGGCAATGCCCTGATCGCCATCACGGCCCTGCAGGAGAGAACGCGACAACTGGCCGCCCAGTTGGGGGCACAGACGATCCGTCGCTCCACCCTGGAAGAGTTCATCAAAGCCACCCAGGAGATGAGCGAGCTGGCGCTGCAGGCCATCACCCAATCAGCCAAGCTGGTCAAGAGCTTCAAACAAGTGGCCATCGATCAGACTTCGGAGAGCCGGCGCAGCTTCGAACTCAAGCGCCTCATCGACGACAACCTGGCCAACCTCAAGGCCGGACAGGGCTATGACCGTGTGATCATGCAAAATACCGTCGGTGAGGGACTTCTCTGTGACACCTACCCGGGCCCCCTGAGCCAGGTCCTGCTCAACCTCGTTCACAACGCCGCTGTGCATGGCATAGGGGCCAGACAGGATGGGCGAATAGTGATCAGCGCCTATCAGGACAAGGAGATCATCTGTCTGGAGGTGCTGGACAACGGTCAGGGCATGGCCCCCAACGTACTGGCCCACATCTTCGATCCCTTCTTTACCACCACCTTGGGCAAGGGTGGCTCGGGGCTGGGGTTATCCATCTGCCGCCGGATTGCCACCTCGGTACTGGGAGGCAGCCTGACGGCACGTTCGGCCCCGGGAGAGGGCAGTTGCTTTACTCTGTCGTTCCCTCGCATGGCTCCGGGTCGCCTGTGACGGCGCTCCTGTGTCATCTATCCCGAACACGGGCCTTCGTTGCGCCCTGCGACGTCTATCCTTGCAGATATCCCCCAGTGAGGTAATCAAGATGAAATCACTCCTGTTTGTGTTCACCCTGCTCTTTGCCGGCGGCGCGCTCGCCTTTCACTGCCCTGCCGACATGAAGAAGATTGACGATGCCCTGGCCAGAGCCCCCGACCTCAGTGCCGAGCAATTGGCACAGGTGAAAAAACTGCGCGCCGAAGGGGAGTCCCTGCACCAGGCGGGCAAGCACCAGGAATCCGTCGATGCGCTGGCCAACGCCATGGCCCTCTTGGAGATAGAGAAACACTGACGCGTGCCCACTCTCCGGGGCAACAGATGGCAACAGAGCCCTCTCCGGCCACGGTGAGGGCTCTGCCATTAATGACCCCCTGGTAATGGCACCCTGGCAAACGCCCTGCCAATCCATAGCATCAGACCCGGCCGCTGTAGACCAGGGTGCTGTAATTGAAGGCAATCCGGCCATCTTGCTCCCAGCGCGCAAACTCGCGGCGGATCAGGGCCGTCAACTGCTCATAAGCCGACGTACCGATAGCGGGGGCATAGGAAGAGGAGTTGAGCCGACCCAGCACCCCGTCCAGATCGAAATACTGGCAGTTGTCGAACCGGCTGAGCCGATAGCCCCCCTTGAAGAAGGCGGCAAAGTCATCCTCCCCCAGGTTGCGATGATTGACCTCCTCATAGTCGCCGGAATAGGTGCGCAGCCCGCCCTCGTAGGCCTTGAGAAATTCGGTGTCCGTCAGCCTGTCGTTCCAGATAAGCGCCACTTTGCCACCAGGCTTTAGCAGGCGGCGACACTCGGCCTTGAAGGCCGGGCGATTGAACCAGTGGAACGCCTGGGCGACCGTGACAAGATCCACACACCCATCCGGCAGGCCGGTTGCCTCGGCCCGACCGTCATGACAGACGACATTGGCAACGCCGGCCAGCAGCTGCTGCGCCGCCGCACGCATATCCGGATTGGGTTCGACGGCCAGAACCTGACGCACCCTGGGGGCCAGCAGCGCCGTCAGTATGCCGGTACCCGCCCCGATGTCGGCAACCAGGGTCTCTGGCCCCATGGCCAGCTCATCGGTCAGAAAATCCAGCATGGCTGACGGGTAGCTTGGGCGATATTTCACATAGGCTTCGACGCGGGCTGAAAATCGTTCGGTATTGTCCATCCATCACTCCTCATTATGCTGTCACACAATAACGTTCCTGCGACTGCCAGCCAGGCCCCCCATATGCTCAGGCTTCAAGGCCAACAACGACGTTCACGGCCCTGGCGAATCGAATCGCGGCGGGCCAGAGTCTGCGTTTTTATTCATGGCACTGGCGCCAGCCTATCAATATGACCAGATTGACCTGTTGTTGAGCCGGCATAAAGAGAGGCCCCCTCCCCTTTGGCCGCATCAGACGTTCATACCATGACCGGAACAGAAGTCATGCTTGAATATTCCTCATGAGAGCCCCATCACAATCTTCATATTCTGCAACTGACACTCTGGTTATTAGTCAGTGTCTGCGTAATAAGCTGGGGCGTGGCGTGTCATTGTTCACATGGGTACAGTATCTTGGTGTACTGGACTCAATGTGCTGCTGTGTAATGGATGTACAGGCCGTTCGGCTGATGATGAGGTTTCTTTTGAACCTAGATGGAGCGACAACATGAGATTAGGAAAAATATCTGCGGCAGTGAGCATGATCCTCTCCGCCGGTGTCATGGCAAAAACGGATAAACCGAATATTCTGGTCATCTTTGGTGATGACGTCGGCTGGCAGAACGTCAGCGCCTATGGCATGGGCACCATGGGTTACACCACCCCCAATATCGACCGGATCGCCAACGAAGGCATCAAGTTCACCGATCACTACGCGCAGCCGAGTTCGACGGCGGGCCGCGCCGCCTTCCTGACCGGCCAGTACCCCATTCGCTCCGGCATGACGACGGTGGCCATGCCTGGTGGTGCCCTGGGTCTGAAAAAAGAGTCTCCTTCCCTCGCCGAAGTGCTCAAAGCCGTTGGCTACAAGACCGGCCAGTTTGGCAAAAACCACTTGGGGGATCACAACTTTGCCCTGCCGACCGTCCATGGCTTCGACGAATTCTTCGGCAACCTCTATCACCTCAATACACAAGAAGAACACGAGCAACGGGATTACCAGAATTTTGCCAAGAAGTACTCTGGCTCGGTGGAGGCGTACAGCAAGAAGTTCGGTACCCGCGGCGTCCTACACTGTTACTCAACCGAGACCGAAGATAAGACGGTCGACCCGCGTTTCGGCGAAGTCGGCAAACAGAAATGTACCGATACCGGCCCGCTGGGCCAGGAGCGGATGAAGGACTTCGACCGCGCCGAGATGATCCCGGCCGCCCTCAAGTTCATCGACAACTCGCTCAAGGAAGACAAGCCCTTCTTTACCTGGGTCAATACCAGCCGCATGCACCTCTATACCCGTCTCAACGACAAGTGGCGCTATGCTGCCGAGCAGTACACCAGTGAATACGACTACCATGGTAGCGGCATGATGCAGCACGACAGCGACATCGGCTATCTGCTCGACGAACTGGAAAAGCGGGGTCTGAAAGAGAACACCATCGTCATCTATACCACCGACAATGGTCCGGAACACTCCTCCTGGCCTTATGGCGCCACCACGCCATTCCGCGGCGAGAAGATGACCACCTATGAAGGGGGCGTCCGGGTGCCCATGATGGCACGCTGGCCGGCCCAGATCCCGGCGGGCGGCGTACTCAATGGCATCCAGGGTCACCAGGATCTCTTTACTACCCTGGCAGCGGCGGCTGGCGTTCCTGACGTCAGCAAGAAGATGATGGACGAGAAGAAACAGTACATCGATGGCGTCAACAACCTCGCCTACTGGGAAGGCAAGAGCAAGGAATCGGCTCGCAACTCCATCTTCTACTACTTCGAGGACAAGCTCTCGGCGGTGCGGGTCGGCCCCTGGAAGTTCCACTTCGCGGTGGCAGAGAACTACTATGACAACCTCACCCCGCTCTCCAAGCCCAAGCTCTACAACCTGAGAGCCGATCCGTTCGAGAGTTACGACTCCATCGATGCCAACGGCCACCTGGTGCAGAAGATGTCCTGGATGCTGGCACCGGTCAGCGAGATGGTCGGCGAGCACGTCAACACCCTGGTCAAGTATCCGCCGGTTCAGGGGAGCACCACCTTCGACATGGCCAAGGTCATTCAGGAAGCCATGCAGAAAACCCAGCAGTAAACGATACGGCGGAGGGCTATCCCTCCGCCATCTTCATCCCGCTGGCTGACACCTTTCCCTTTCGTCAGGTTTTCATCCCGTATCGACCTCGCCCGTCGTCATCAGAAGAGTAACGATGAACAAAATCCGGACCCGTGACACGACTCACCTGGACGTCACCCCGCTCAAAACCGCCAGCCGCGACAGCAGCGGCGCCTATGCCCGCCGCTTCCATGTCATGGCCAAACCGGGGGGCTCCAAGTGCAACATAGATTGCCAATATTGCTTCTACCTGCACAAGGAAGACCTGCTCCATCAACCCAGACAACCCAGGATGGATGAAGAGACCCTTGACACCTTCATCCGTAGTTACATAGAGGGGCAGGATGGCGACGAGATCGTCTTCTCCTGGCAGGGCGGTGAACCGACCCTGCTCGGCATCGACTACTTTCGCCAGATAGTGGCGCTGCAGCAAAAGTATTGTCCGCCCGGGGTCAGCATCCGCAACGACTTGCAGACCAACGGCATCCTGCTCAATGACGAGTGGTGCCGGTTTCTCAAGGAGCACGGCTTTCTGGTTGGCCTCTCCATCGACGGGCCCCGCGCACTGCACGACAAATACCGGGTGACCCGCAGCGGCAAACCCACCTTCGATCTGGTGATGGCGGCGGCCGCGCTGCTGCGCAAACATCAGGTTCCCTTCAATGCCCTGACCGTCATCAACCGGCACAATGCGAAATATCCCCTCGAGGTGTATCGCTTTCTGACCCGGGAACTGGGGGCCACCTACATCCAGTTCACCCCCTGCGTCGAGGCCAGCGATTTCAAACGCACGGCCCCGCAATTCTGGAACGACAGCATGCTGCCCCTGGTTGGCAGCGAGCTGAGCAAACCCGGTCACCCCATGTCGATCGTCACGGACTGGTCGGTGGATCCCGATGATTGGGGCACCTTTCTGGCAACCGTGTTCGAGGAGTGGGTCAACAACGACCTGGGGCGCGTGCTGGTCAATCTGTTCGAAACCGCCGTGGCCCAGACCATGGGATACCCCTCCCAGCTCTGCGTCACCGCCGAGTTTTGCGGCAAGGCGCTGGCCATCGAGCACGATGGCAGCGCCTTCTCCTGCGATCACTTCGTCTATCCGGAGTATCGACTGGGGGATATCAAACAGCGCCCCTTGAGCCACATGGCCTTCTCCACCCGTCAGGAGGCCTTTGGCATGTCCAAGCGGGACAGCCTGCCCGATTACTGCCTCAAGTGCCCCTACCTGACGCTCTGCTGGGGCGAATGCCCCAAGAATCGCCTGGTCAGGACCCCGGATGGCGAGATTGGTCTGAACTACCTCTGCCCCGGGATAAAGCGTTTCTTCGACTACGCGGCCCCCATACTGGCAGGCATCGCCCACGTGCTCAAAGAGCAGGATCAGGGTAGATAAGCACCGGGCATGGCCGCCCAGCGTTCGTCCACCTTTTCGCTCTCTGTATCAAGTCTCTTTGTCAGCCTCTTGTCTTCTCCAACCCACCGGCCATCACGGTGGGTTGCCCCTCTTTACCTGCCCGGCACGCCATGTTTTATGGCTAACCCCATGTGGGTATTAACGCCAATAAATAACTGACAATTCTGATTTTTATTTTTCCAACTCCCAGCCCTTTTATTCACCCCCTATTATCTGGTCTGACCAAAAATAAATTACGTTACATTTTGCAACGTTCAATTTCATTAAAAAAACAGACTAAATACATCCAGCAGAACATAAAAAAAGAAAACGATTTACCACCCAAAATCATATTAATCGACTCATTGCATTTGACCAAACATGCCTTTTTGTTATATAGTAGAAATTAATTCACCTTTTGGTTTCACCTGAAATCTCAAGTCAAATAATAAAAAACAATACCCCGCGCTATATCAAGGACCCCTGATTCTCTCTTGCCTGAATTTATTTTGGCGGGATGAGTGCAGCTATTTCGGAAGGAAAAATCACACTCACAGTTCGGATCCTCTATGTCCATCAACAACATGACCATCGGCAAGAAGCTGAGCGCCGCATTCATCGTATTGGGGCTGATGCTGGCCTCCATCGGCGGCTTCTCCCTGCTGCAGTTCGAGAATATGAACACGCAGACGCTGGATATCACAGATGCGGTGATCCCCAGCATCAATCGCGCCAACGATATTCGCAATGTCGCGACCGATCTGCGTCGCCATGAATTGCTCTATTTCGTCAATTTCGATGATGAGCAAAAACGAAATGAATATCGGGTCATCATGGACAGCAAGCCGGCACAAATGGACATGCTGCTCGAGGAATATCGCAAGACGCTATTTGATCAAAACGAGACCCGTCTTTTCGAAGATCTGAAATCCGATTGGCGCAATTACCTGAATTTTTACTACAAGGTAAAAAATACTCTGGAACAAGGTGATACCCTCAACGCACGTTATATGTTCCTGCGCGATGGCACGCCCCTTTACGACAAACTCCACGAGGCCGTCGAGGCGCTTATCAAGATCAACCAGGACTATGCGGTCGAAGGGCGCAGCATGGCCGAACAGGCCTATGGCAACGCACGCCTCAACATCATGATCACCCTGCTGCTGGGGGTCATCGCCGTGGTCGTGTTCGCCACCATCCTGACTCGCCAGATCCGCGATCCCCTGTTGATGCTGGCCGATCAGGCCCAGCAGATTGCGTCCGGCCGTCTGGGGCGCGGCACCCTGTGTGACTGGTTCGATCAGGGCCGCTTCCACAAGGACGAGATTGGCCAGCTTGCCCACTCCATCCGCCACATGAAGGAGGGGCTGACCGACCTGGTCAACGACATCGACGCCTCGGTCAGCCAGCTGAGCTGCGCCGTGGAAGAGGTAAGCACCATCTCGGTTCAGGCTTCCCAGAGCATGCATCAGCAGCAGCAGGAGATTGCCCAGGTCGCCACCGCCATGAACGAGATGCAGACCACTGTGCATGAGGTTGCCCGCAACTCCACCGACGCAGCCGTCGCGGCACAGCACGCCTTTGAAGCGTCCCATCAGGGTAACCAGGTCGTGCTGGATGCCATCGACAGCATCGAAGAGGTCTCCAGCCAGCTGGAGCAGACCGGCCGGGTGATCCACAACCTAGAGCAGGAGAGCAGCAATATCGGCGTGGTACTGGACGTGATCCGCGGCATCGCAGATCAGACCAACCTGCTGGCCCTCAACGCCGCCATTGAGGCCGCGCGCGCCGGTGAACAGGGTCGCGGCTTTGCCGTGGTAGCCGATGAGGTACGCACCCTGGCCAAACGCACCCAGGACTCGACCTGCGAGATCAACAAGATCATCGAGATACTGCAAAACTGCGCCATCGATGCCGGCAATGCCATGCAGGCCAACCGCGACCAGATGGTGACTTCCGTCGAGCTGGCACGCCAGGCGGGCAACAGCATCGGCAAGATCAACGAGGCGGTAACCCATATCACCGACATGAACACCCAGATTGCCAGCGCCACCGAGCAGCAGAACACGGTGACGGGCGAGCTCAACCGCAACATGGTCACCATTCACGAGGTCGCCGACGAGAACGCCCAGGGTGCGCAGCACACGGCCCAGGCCTGTCAGGATCTCAATAAACTGGCCATTCACCTGCAGCAGAGCATCGGCCGCTTCAGCCTGACCTGATACCTATACCAACAACAAGCTCCCCTATTTTCACGGCGCCATTCGATGGCGCCGTTTTTTTATGTCCCTCTTACTTTCTTTCGTCTAGCGACATAAAAAAAGGCCCTGCTGATGCAGGGCCTTATCGCTTGCAAGGTCACGGCGCTTTAGCCGCGAACGCCTCTTCTTACTTGGCGTAATCCTCGGTGGGTACGCAGGAGCAGAACAGGTTGCGATCGCCGTAGACATCGTCGATGCGGTTAACCGACGGCCACAGCTTGCTGGCGCGCACGGCGTCGGACGGGAAGACCGCCTCGGCGCGGCTGTAGGCGCGGTTCCACTGCTCGTCCATCACGTCATCCTGGGTGTGGGGCGCGTGCACCAGCGGGTTGTCGGTCAGGCTCCAGTGGCCGTCCTGCACCTTGGCGATCTCGGCGCGGATGGCGATCATCGCCTCGACGAAGCGATCCAGCTCGCGCTTGGATTCGGATTCGGTCGGTTCAATCATCAGGGTACCCGCCACCGGGAAGCTCATGGTCGGCGCGTGGAAACCGAAGTCCATCAGGCGCTTGGCCACGTCCATCTCGCTGATGCCGGACGCCTCTTTGAGCGGACGGATATCCAGGATGCACTCGTGGGCAACACGATGGTTGCGCCCGGTGTAGAGCACCGGGAAGGCCTCGCCGAGCTTCTTGGCCAGGTAGTTGGCGTTGAGGATGGCGACCTGGGTGGATTTCTTTAGCCCCTCGTCACCCAGCATGGCGATATACATCCAGCTGATGGGCAGGATGCTGGCCGAGCCGAACGGTGCCGCCGACACGGCGCCGTTGTCACGGCTCTCCTTGTCGGTCTTGACCACGGCGTGACCGGCCACGAACGGTGCCAGATGCTGCTTGACGCCGATGGGGCCCATGCCCGGACCACCACCACCGTGGGGGATGGCGAAGGTCTTGTGCAGGTTGAGGTGGGAGACGTCCGCGCCGATAAAGCCAGGCGCAGTGAGGCCCACTTGCGCGTTCATGTTGGCGCCGTCCAGATAGACCTGACCACCGTACTGGTGAACGATGTCGCACACCTCCTTGATGGTCTCCTCGTACACCCCGTGGGTGGAGGGGTAGGTTACCATCAGACAGGAGAGTTGATCCCCCGCCTCGGCCGCCTTGGCACGCAGGTCGTCCAGATCCACGTTGCCGGCCTTGTCACAGGCGGTAACGATCACCTTGAGGCCCGCCATCTGGGCAGACGCCGGGTTGGTACCGTGGGCAGAAGCCGGAATGAGGCAGATGTCGCGATGCCCCTCGCCGCGAGACTCGTGGTACTTCTTGATGGCGAGCAAGCCCGCGTACTCGCCCTGGGCACCGGAGTTGGGCTGCATGCAGACCGCATCGTAGCCGGTCACCTTCACCAACCAGTCTTCAAGGTCTGCCAGCAGCAGCTGGTAACCCCTGGCCTGCTCGAGCGGGGCGAACGGGTGCAGCTTGCCGAACTCGGGCCAGGTCACCGGGATCATCTCGGCGGTGGCGTTGAGCTTCATGGTGCAAGAGCCGAGCGAAATCATGGCGTAGTTGAGCGCCAGATCTTTCGCTTCGAGACGGTGGATATAACGCAGCATCTCGGTCTCGGAGTGGTACTTGTTGAACACCTCGTGGGTCAGCACGGCGTCGGTGCGCTGCAGATCCTGCGGGATGGCGTGATGGGCCTGGGCCGCCTTGTCCAGCGCCTCCAGATCCAGGCCGTGGCCTGCCCCCAGAAACAGCTCGAACAGCTCGACCACATCGTCACGGGTGGTGGTCTCGGACAAAGACACCCCCACGGCGCCATCCAGATCGGCGCGCAGGTTGATGCCAAGCCCCTCGGCCTTGGCGATCAGCGCAGCCTTGTCGGCCGTCACGACAGTCAGGGTATCGAACCAGCTGTCGTGCTTGAGGGCCACGCCCTTGGCTTTCAGCCCCAGCGCCAGAATGCTGGTCAGACGATGGACGCGGGAGGCGATGGTTTTCAGCCCAACCGGACCGTGGTAGACGGCGTAGAAGCTCGCCATGTTGGCCAACAGCACCTGAGCGGTACAGATGTTGGAGTTGGCCTTCTCGCGGCGGATGTGCTGCTCGCGAGTCTGCATCGCCATGCGCAGGGCATTCTTGCCACGGGCATCCTTGGAGACGCCGATGATGCGGCCCGGCATGGAGCGCTTGTAGGCATCGCGGGTAGCGAAGAAGGCGGCGTGAGGGCCACCGTAACCCATGGGGACACCGAAACGTTGGGCAGAGCCCAGCACCACATCGGCGCCCAGCTCGCCCGGGGATTTGAGCAGCAGGAGCGACAAGATGTCGGCGCTGACGCAGGCCAACCCTTTCTGGGCCTGCACCGCGGCGATGAGGGCGCGCAGATCCTTCACCTCACCCGTGGTGGTGGGGTACTGGAACAGGGCACCGAACACCTCTTCGCTCACCGCATCAGAGGCGGCACCGACCGCCACGTCAAAGCCAAAGTGCACCGCCCGCTCCTTGACCACGTCGATCACCTGGGGATGCACGTCGTCGGCCACGAAGAAGAGGTTGGACTTGGACTTGGCCATCCGCTTGGCGAGTGCCATGGCTTCGGCAGCGGCGGTGGCTTCATCCAGCAGGGAGGCGCTGGCGAGATCCATGCCGGTCAGGTCCAGAGTCAGCTGCTGGAAGTTGAGCAGGGCTTCGAGACGGCCCTGGGCCAGCTCGGGCTGATAGGGGGTATAGGCGGTGTACCAGCCCGGGTTCTCCAGCACGTTGCGCAGGATGACATGGGGCACGTGGGTATCGTGATAACCCATGCCGATATAGCTCTTGGCAATCTTGTTCTGGGCGGCGTAACCCTTGAGCTTGGCCAGGGCCTCCACCTCCGTCATGCTGGCGCCGATCCCCAGGGGGCCGGGGCGACGGATGGCGGCCGGGACTGTCTGCTCAATCAGATCGTCCAGGCTCTCGGCACCCACTTCGGCCAACAGCACGCGCAGCTCTTCCTCACCCGGGCCGATATGACGGCGGATGAAATCGGTTTTTTGCTCGAGTTCAAACAATGACTGGGTCATTTCCCTATTCCTGCTCATAAATCCTGATAAAAAGCACTGATAGTCGGCCTGAACCGACTCCACTCATGTTCATGGGTGCCGCAATGGAACTGTTATCCCATTGTGGCGGATGCGCGCCGGCATCCTGCGGCCCGCTCGTTGGCAGACCGTCATACAAAAGGGCCCCGCACGCTGTGCAGGGCCCGGAGGCATTACTCTTCGTCCACCACGTTCTGGTAGCCTTCGGCGTCCAGCAGGTTGGCCAGCTCGCCTGCGTCATCCAGCTTGATGCGGAACAACCAGCCAGCCTGGTACGGATCGGAGTTGACCAGCTCGGGGCTGCCTTCCAGCTCTTCGTTGACGGCGATGATCTCGCCGCTCACCGGGCTGTAGATGTCGGAGGCGGCTTTTACCGACTCGGCCACGGCGCAGTCGTCACCGGCGCTGACCTGCTTACCCACCTCGGGCAACTCGACAAACACCATGTCCCCCAACAGCTCCTGGGCGTGCTCGGTGATACCGACGACGGCCTCACCGTTGGCTTCGACACGGATCCACTCGTGGGAGGTGGCATATTTCAGTTCGCTCGGGATATGGCTCATTTGTGCTTCCTTAATGTACTTGGATCACTTTTTACAAAAGGGCGCGGCGCAGGACCTTCCTGCGCCGCCATCAATCATTACACCAGCGCCTGACCATTGCGGACGAAGGCGGGCTTGGTCACCTTCACGGTAACCAATTTCTTGCGGATCTCAACCTGGGCCTGTGCGCCGATGTCACGGGGCACCCGCGCCAGGGCGATGCTGTAGCCTAGGGTCGGGGAGAAGGAGCCTGAGGTGATCACCCCTTCCCGCGGCTCGCCATCGGCACCGGTAAAGGTGACCGCCATGCCGGCACGCAAGACCCCTTTCTCTTCCATCACCAGGCCCACCAGCTTGTGCTGGTTGCCCGCCGCTTTCTGCGCTTCCAGCGCGGCGCGGCCGATAAACTGGCGATCGGCCGGCTCCCAGGCGATGGTCCAGGCCATGTTGGCGGCGAGCGGAGAGATAGACTCGTCCATGTCCTGGCCATAGAGGTTCATGCCGGCTTCGAGACGCAGGGTATCCCGCGCGCCCAGGCCGCACGGGGCAACCCCTGCATCCAGCAGCCCCTGCCACAGATCGCACGCCTTCTCTTGCGGCACCACAATCTCGTAGCCATCTTCGCCGGTGTAACCCGTGGTGGCGATGAAGAGATCGCCGGCCTGCACGCCGAAGAAGGGCTTCATCCCCACAACGGCGGTACGCTGGGAGGCGCTCAGGACGGAGGCCACCTTGAGCTTGGCGTTGGGGCCCTGCACCGCGATCATGGCGAGCTCGGGACGCTCGGTCACGGTGACATCGAAATCGATGGCGTGATGGCGGATCCAGGCCAGATCCTTCTCGCGGGTGGCGGAGTTGACCACCAGGCGGTAGAAGGTATCAGTCAGGTAATAAGTGATGAGGTCGTCGATGACGCCCCCTTCGGGATTGAGCATGCCGCTGTAGAGGGCCTTGCCGGAGACGGTCAGCTTGGCCACGTCGTTGGCCAGCAGGTGTTGCAGGAAGGCTTTGACCCGCTCGCCGGTCAGATCGACGATGGTCATGTGGGAGACATCGAACATGCCGGCATCGCTGCGCACCGCGTGGTGCTCTTCCAGCTGGGAACCGTAGTTGATGGGCATTTCCCAGCCATGGAAGTCAACCATTTTGGCGCCGGCTTCCAGGTGTTTGGGATGCAGTACAGTAGTCTGGATCATCGCATTCTTTCCTTAGCAAAAAGCCCTTTAGCGTTAGCGACAACTCTCGCAACCCGCCCAGTTCACTGCAAAGATAAGCCTTCACAGCAAAAAGAGCCGGTCACCGGGTCTGTGCTCGCTCCTGCCCTTGCCGGGCAAGAGGGATTCCTTGAACGGGACGGATTATATGCCAAGCGGGCCCATGCGCCGCTCAAAAAAAACTAATCCCCTCCCGTTTAAGTGCTTCCAGACACTAAGATAAACTCCAAGATAAAAACAGCCGTAAACGGAAGAAGTCGAGATTAAATTTCGATTTTCACCGTTTCGTCACAATTTGCAGAAAAACGTTTCGCACTGCACCAAAATTAAAGGCTGACGCCTCGTCAGGGGCATCAGCCTTGCCAGATTACTTTTTTTATAAAAAAAGCCGGGTAATATTAGTTTTTTTCATCATTTTGGCGAAAGCTTGGCCCGCGGCACCGGGTTGGCCGGTGTCACCGGCACCCACTCGGGACGGGCCAGAGCGGGCAATTCGCCCTCCAGCCCCATGGCGGCGCGGATCACCCCCTCTTTGAAAGGCGTCAGCAGATCGGCCGCACGCAATCCCACCCCGCGCACCAGCTTCTTGAGGGGGTGAGCGCCGCTAAACAGTCGCTTGAGCCCCTCCATCGCCGCCAGCATCCTGGCCGCCTCGCTCTTGCGCCAGCGTTCGTAGCTGCGCAGATTGGCCTGCAGGCCGATATCCTTGCCGGCACGCTGGTTGGCGAGGATAAGCTCGGCCAGGGCGGCGGCATCCAGCAGGCCGAGGTTGACCCCCTGCCCCGCCAGCGGGTGTATGGTGTGGGCGGCATCGCCCACCAGCACCAGCCGCTCGCGGGCAAAGTCGCGGGCATAGCGGGCGGTGAGCGGGATGGCGCTGCGCGGCCCCTCCACCTTGCACAGGCCGAGCCGCGCATCGAATGCCGCAGTGAGCTGGCGATTGAACTTCTCATCGTCGCAGGCGCACAGCGCCTCGGCCCGCGCGGCAGGCAGGGACCAGACGATGGAGCAGAGATCCCCCTGCCACAGGGGCAGGAAGGCGAGCGGCCCCTCCGGGGTAAAGATCTGGCGGGCCACCGCCTGATGGGGCTCGGCGCAGCGTACCGTTGCCACCAGGGCGTGATGGCCGTAATCCCAGCTGGTCAGCGGAATATCGGCCTGACGACGGACCCAAGAGTGGGCGCCATCGGCGGCCACCACCAGTTTCGCCGCGATGGCCTGGCCATCTTCAAGGAGCAGCAGGGCCCCCGCCGGGCCGCTCTGCAGGCTCTTGGCGCGAGCCGGTGTGAGCAGCTGGATGTTGTTGGCACCCTCGATCGCCTCCAGCAGCGCCAGCTGGATGACCCGGTTCTCGACGATATGGCCGAGGGCGCTCTGGCGCAGGCTGGCAGCATCAAAATCGATATGGCCGAAGCTGTCCTGCTCCCACACCGCCATCTTGTCGTAATGCTGCAGGCGGCGCGCCGCAATCCCGGACCAGGCACCGACCCGCTGCAGGATGCGCTGGCTGGCGAGGCTCAGGGCGCTGACCCGGTTGTCGGCCACCTCGCCAAGCTCGGAGTCGGGCAAGCGCCCCTCGACCACCACCACCTTGAGGGCACTCTCCTTGAGGGCTGCGGCGAGCCCCAGGCCCACCATGCCCCCCCCGACAATCACCACATCCACTTCTTGCATCTGCATCATCTGTTCCTTTCATGGCTGGCCAGCGTGGCCAGCAGGGGGCGCCATCGCACCTCCCCTTTCAGCATAAGTTGGCCCCGGGCCCCTTAACGTTTGCCACACACATCGGCGACAAAGCCCAGGGTACGGGAGGCAAGCGGCGCCTTGAGACAGGGGAGCCGCCCCATCAGGGAGAGCGCCAAGTTGCGTCCCACCACCAGGGGATCGTGACCATTGGAGAAGAGCTGGGCCAGCGAGGAGGTGAGCCAGACGGTCTGCGCCTGATCGACCTTGCGCTGCTGCCAGTAGCCATTGAGTACGCTAAAGCTGCCGATATCCTCCCCCACCGCCAGGGCGCTGGCGATGGCGTCGGTCAGCAGATCGAGATCCCGCATGCCGAGATTGAAGCCCTGACCGGCGATAGGGTGCAGGGCGTGGGCGGCATTGCCCACCAGCACGGTGCGCTGGGCCAGCGGATAGTCGCAGGCGGTCAATACCAGCGGATAGACGTGGCGCTGACCGGTGCGCTCGAAACGTCCCAGCCGCCAGCCAAACGCCGCCTGCAGGCGGACCAAGAATGCGGCCTCATCCAGCCCCATCAGCTCGTCCACCTCATGACGCGCGACGCTCCAGACCAAAGAGGAGAGCCCCTCCTGCATCGGCAGCAGAGCCAGGGGACCTTGCTCGGTAAAGCGCTCGAAGGCGCGGCCGGCGGGATCTTCGGCTGTCTTGACGGTGGCGATGATGGCACTCTGCTCAAAATCGTGGCGGGTCGCCGCCAGCTTGAAGTGCTGGCGCACGAAGGAGTTGCCCCCGTCGGCCGCCACCAGCAGCCGGGTCTCCACTTGCTCGCCGCTCTCAAGCGTGAGCCTGACCGCCTCCTCCCGGGGCTGGATATCGCCGACCCGCGCCGGACACACCACCCGGAGCTGCTTGCAAGCCGCCATGGCCTGCTGCAAGGCGTGACCCACGGCCGCCAGTTCAACGACCTGACCCAGGGCGGGCAGACCGTATTCGGCCGCTGACAGACGAGTCTGGCCGCAGTGGCCCCGATCCGAGACATGAATATGGGTGATGGGGGCGCAGTGGGGAGCAAACAGGGGCCAGAGCCCACGCCGCTCCAGCGCCTCGCAGGTGCCCGCCGCCAGCGCGATGGCGCGGGCATCGAAGCCCGGGTGAGCCGGTGCAGAGACCTGAGTGTCGGGGGCACTGGCCTCCAGCAGCAGGATCGACAGGGGCGATCCATCGGGCTTGCGCAGGGCAGCCAGAGAGAGCGCCAGCACGGCACCACTCATTCCGCCACCGACCAGGGTCACATCGACCTGTCGCACATCAGATTGGGACATAAGCAGAGAAGAAGAAGTCAAACACGTGGCCTCATGCTACCACAAAGGGCGAGGCCGGTTGCGTGGTGGGCGGCAAAAAACCGGTGTCAGCTCACAGGGTTAGTCAGCCTTTGCCATCACGTTGCTATCACTTTGCCACAACAAAAGAGCGCCACGGGGCGCTCTGTTCTTTCAGTAGGTGACAAAGGGTGATCTGTCACCACAATCTGCCCATCAATGCAGGGTCGGCGGGGTAACCGGGCTGTCCGGGCGCTTGCCAAACTCTTCGAAGGCCATCATGACCCCCAGCTTGACGTGCTCGTAGAGTACCAGGAAGGAGGCTTCGTTCTCGTCATCTTCCTGATCGAACTCGGCAGAGACCTGGGTGATGCTGGCGATATCCTGGATCATCTCCTGCAGCTCTTCCGAGGCGCGGGAGAGCTCCTGCTGCACCACACCGAAACCGGCCAGAAACGCCTGGGACCAGTCCACCAGCGAATCAATGCGCTCATCCAGCGGCGTCTCGTCACCGGGCAACAGCAGCTCGACCCCTTTTTGCGCCATCAGGCTCTCGACCACATTGTGATAAAGATCGGTCATCAGCTGGCGCACCGGGGCCGGCAGGCCGAATCCGTCGTTCACCAGATCGTTGAAATGGGGCACCCAGCTCTTCTCATCCAGCGCCACGCCACCACATACCAGACCACAGATCACACCGTGAGCCTCGACCGCACTGGCCATCAGCTCATGCTGCTCCATGATGGCCGTCACGGCCGCATAGTTAAGGGGGGTTGTCTTGCTCATAGTGGATCCGCTCAAAGTTCATGCAAGTTTGCAAAATTTATGGTCAGGATCCTAGCATTCTCCCTCTTCCAGAGCCAGCAAGGCCTTGAAAGTTATGCATCTGCGCTATATAGTCCCGCCCAGTTGTCCACGTGGATAAAGGCGGAAAGTTTCTTCGCCGTATTGAGGAAGGCATGAGCACAGAGGCCGTAGAAATCGTCATTTTGGGACGTCCCTACAAGGTATCCTGTCCCCTGGGACAACAGGATGCCCTGCGCCAGGCCGCCGAGCAGCTGACCGAAAAATTGATCGACCTGCGTCAACGTTCCAAAGTCTCCAGCAACGAACAGCTTGCTGTGATGGCGGCGCTCAATTTTTGCCATGAGCTCTGCCTTGAAAAAGAGAAAAACCACCAATACTCTGAGACCATGGACAAGCGGATCAAGATGCTGCAACGCACCATAGAAGCGGCCTTGATAGAGCACGGACAGTATGGTGATTCCAGCGAAGAAGAGGGGCAACAGCCCTAATCTCGCACCGTTTTAAATTCCCTGGGGTGTTTGTCAGCCGGTTCAAGTCCCCGAGCCGATATTCATACCAAACAGGGGATCTGCCTTCTGGCTATTGCGCATGCTCGGCACGACCGAGAAGCCTGCGGTCAGATCCGATCCCCGCCTTGAACCGACGGTTCAAGGGCCCAAACCGGCAACGGCATCTCCGGGGTTCCAACAGCAAAAAGCCCGTCATCATGGTGACGGGCTTTTTCTTTATTCTCCCCTCGCCGGCCTCACACCGGCAGGCTCAGCCTTACCAGCAGGCCGCCGAGTTGCGGCGCAGGCAGCAGCAACACCTCGCCATGATGGTAGTGGGCGATGTCGCGCACCAGCGCGAGGCCAAGGCCAGCGCCGGGCTGATCGGCGCCGTTTTCGAGCCGCTGGAACGGCAGCCAGACCCGTTCTGCCTGCTCGGGGGCGATGCCGGGGCCGCTGTCTTCCACCTCCAGCCAGACTTGCTTACCGGTGGCCTGCACCCGCGCCGTCACAGTGCCACCTGCCGGGCTGTACTTGATGGCGTTGTCCAGCAGATTGGCACATAGCTCCCCGAGCAGCAGCGGCTCCCCGGCCACCATGATGGCGGACTCCTCCCCCTCGTAGCCGAGATCGATCCCCTTGCTGCGCGCCTGTGCCAAGCGGGAGAGACAAGCCTGCTGCACCAGCTCCACCAGTTCGATGGGCTCGCGCTGGCGAAGGCCCGAACACTCGTCGGATTTGAGGCGGGCGAGCAGCAGCAAGCGTTCAGTCAACGCTATGGTGTGATTGAGCCGGGCCGCCATGGCCGTCAGGCTCTCCTGCATCAGGGCGGGATCGTGACCGCTGCGGGCCACCTCCACTTGGGTCTTCAGTATGGTCAGCGGGGTGCGTAGCTGGTGCGCCGCATCGGCGCTGAAGCGCTCCTGACGGGCCACCAGCTGGCGCAATCTGGCCAGATGACGATTAAAGGCGAGGATAAGCGGCCGGGTCTCCTGCCAGGGGAGCAAGTCCGGCAGCGGCGCCAGGTTGGCGGCATCGCGACGCAATAGCTCGCGCGACAAACGGCGCATCGGGGTAAGCAGGCGCTTGAGCAGCAGGTAGGCAAGCAGCAGGGTCAGGGCCACCAGGGCCCCCTGTGAGAGCACCGCATGCCACAACAGCTGCTCGGCGAGTTCACGACGCCCCATCAGGGTTTCGGCCACCGTGATGGTGGCCATGCCGCTCAGCCCTCCTTCATTAATCGGTTGCAGCAGGGCGACGGCGCGAATAGGCGTGCCCTGGAACTCTCCGTCATAGAAGTAGGCGAGCGCCGGATAACGGTCGGTGAGCGGCGTCTTGTCCGGCCTCGCCGGCAGTTCCTCATAGCCCGAGATGACCCGACCGGATGGCGAGCGCACCTGATAGAAGAGGCGATCGCGCATGTTGCGCTCGAAGCTGTCGAGCACCACGTAGGGGACATCGACCCGCAGCCGCCCCTGCTGCACATCGAGGCGCTCGGCCACGGTGCGCGCCGAGGCGAGCAGGGTGCGATCATAGGCCTGGGTAGCGGCGGCCAGGGCGCCGTCGTAGCTGTACCAGGCCGACGCCCCCCAGAGGATCAGCAAGGGAGCGCCAAGAAACAGCAGCAGTTGATGAAGGAGCGAGCGGTTAATGGGAAGCCTCCGGCGCCGCTTCCAGCAAATAACCCAGCCCGCGCAATGTAGTGATCACCACGCCACTGCCGACGAGCTTTTTGCGCAGCCGGTGGATGTAGAGATCGATGCTCTCCTTCCCCACCTCGTCATCGAGGTTGAACACCTGCTCGAACAGCTGCCCCTTGGCCACCGGTCGCCCCTGGCGATACATGAGGGCGGTGAGCAGCGCCTGCTCGCGCGGGGTCAGGGCCAGCCTGGCGTCATTCACCACGAAGTAACCGTCCGGATGCAGCATCAGCTGCCCCAGCCGCAATTCGGCGCCGCCACTTTCGCTGCGTCGCAGCAGCGCCCGCAGACGGGCGTCGAGCTCCCCCAGATCGAACGGCTTGGCGAGATAGTCGTCGGCGCCGGCATTGAGACCGCAGATCCGCTCCTCTACCGCGCCACGGGCGGTGAGCAGCAGCACCGGCAAGCCCTGGCCGCGGCGGCGCAACCGGCCGAGCACTGTCAGCCCATCCAGCCTGGGCATTTCGATATCCAGGATCGCCAAGGCATAACGCTCCTGGCGCAGCAGCTGATCGGCGCTGTCGCCGTCAGCCACCCAATCCACGGCGAATCCGGCGCTGGTCAAGGCTCGCGAAAGCCAGTGCGCCAGTTCATGATTGTCTTCGGCCAGCAGTAAACGCATCTCGTCTCCCCATACTGCGAGGTGTGATCCACTTCACGCTCCCAGCAATTCAGCAACGGCTGAAAGGTGAATGAAAGGTTGTTGTTTTAACAATTTCGCATCACCTCGTCTACCGACGAGGTCACACCCGGAAAAAACAACAACAAGATGGAGCACTCCATGAAGCAACACACACGTCATGCCCTCGCCCTGCTGGCCCTGTTCGGTGCACTGCCACTGCAAGCTGCCGACACCGCCAGCGCCCCTGATCGGACTGAATGCATCGCCCCCGCCAAGCCGGGCGGCGGTTTCGATCTCACCTGCAAGCTGCTGCAGGTGAGCCTGCAGGAGACCAACACCATCGACAAGCCGATGCGCGTCACCTACATGCCGGGCGGCGTCGGCGCCGTGGCCTACAACGCCATCGTGGCCCAGCGCCCGGCCGAGGCCGGCACAGTGGTCGCCTTCTCCGGCGGTTCGCTTTTGAACCTCTCCCAGGGCAAGTTCGGCCGCTACGGGGTCGATGACGTGCGCTGGCTGGCCGCCGTCGGCACCGACTACGGCATGATCGCGGTGCGCCACGACGCCCCCTACCAGAACCTCAAGGAGCTGGTCGCCGCCCTCAAGCGCGATCCCAACAGCGTGGTGATCGGCGCCGGCGCCTCCATCGGCAGCCAGGACTGGATGAAGGCCGCCCTGCTGGCCAAGCTGGCCGGGGTCGATCCCCACAAGATGCGTTACGTCGCCTTTGAAGGCGGTGGCGAGCCGGTCACCGCTCTGCTCGGTAACCACGTGCAGGCGGTCTCCGGCGATCTGAGCGAGATGGTGCCCCACCTTGGCGGCGACAAACTCAAGGTGCTGGCGGTGTTTGCCAAGGATCGCCTGCCGGGCAAGCTGGCCGACATCCCCACCGCCAGGGAGCAGGGTTATGACCTGGAGTGGCCGGTCATTCGCGGCTTCTACGTGGGCCCCAAGGTGAGCGACACCGAGTACCAGTGGTGGAAGCAGACCTTCGATCAACTGGTCAAGACCGACACCTTCAAGGCCCAGCGTGATCAGCGCGGCCTGTTCGAGTTCGATCTCACCGGCGAGGCACTGGACAGCTACGTCAAGGCCCAGGTCGCCGACTATCGCGAGCAGGCCAAGGCCTTCGGTCTGGCCAAGTAAGAGGGAGCCAGCACCATGAGCGATCGTCTGTTTGCCCTGTGCTGGCTGCTGCTGAGCCTGGGGGCCGCCGCCCTCGCCTGGCAGCTGCACAGCGAATACAGCTACGAGCCGGTGGGGCCGCGCCCCTTCCCGCTTGTCATCAGCCTGTTGATGGCCGGCTGCGCCCTGCTGCTGCTAAAGCGCACGCCGGATCCGGCCAGCTGGCCGGAGCGTCCCGCGCTGCTGCGCATCGCCGCCATGGTGCTGGCCCTGTTTAGCTACGGCTGGGGCTTTGAGTGGCTGGGCTTTCCGCTCGCCACCACCCTGCTCACCGTGGTGGTCGGGCGGCTGTTTGGCGCCAGCTGGCGCGCCGCCCTCATCGCCGGGCCCCTGCTCGGCATCTGCCTCTTTTACGCCTTCGACCGGCTGCTGGATGTCACCCTGCCGCTCGGCGCCTGGCTGGCCTAAGGAGTTGTCATGGATACCTGGATGTACCTAGCGCAAGGTTTCGCGGTGGCCCTCACCCCCGAAAACCTGCTGATCGCCCTCATCGGCTGCTTCGTCGGCACCGTGGTCGGGCTGCTGCCGGGGCTTGGCCCTATCAACGGGGTGGCGATCCTGCTGCCGCTCGCCTTTGCCCTGAAGCTGCCCCCCGAGTCGGCCCTGATCCTGCTCGCCACCGTCTACATCGGCTGTGAGTATGGCGGCCGGATCTCCTCCATCCTGCTCAACGTGCCGGGGGACGCCGCCGCCATCATGACGGCGCTCGACGGCTACCCCATGGCCAAGCAGGGGCGCGCCGGGGTGGCCCTCTCCATCTCGGCGGTGAGCTCGTTCGTCGGCTCCCTGCTCGCCATTGGCGGCATCATACTGTTCGCCCCGGCCCTGGCTCGCTGGTCGCTCGCCTTCGGCCCGGCCGAGTACTTCGCCCTCATGGTGTTCGCCATCGCCTGCCTCGGCAGCATGATGAGCCAGAACCCGCTCAAGTCCTTCCTCGCCGCCCTGATTGGCCTCGGGCTCGCCACCGTCGGCGTCGACGCCAACACCGGCGTCTACCGCTTCACCTTCGACAGCGTGCACCTGTCGGACGGGATCCAGTTCATCGTGGTGGTGATCGGCCTCTTCTCGGTGAGCGAGATCCTGCTGATGCTCGAGCACACCAAGGGGGGTCAGCAGCTGGTGCGCCAGACCGGCCGCCTGCTGTTCAGCTTCCGCGAGCTGACCCAGTGCACCGGCACCATGTTGCGCTCGGCCACCGCCGGCTTCTTCGTCGGCATCCTGCCGGGGGCTGGCGCCACCATCGCCAGCGCCCTCACCTACATGACCGAGAAGCGCCTGGCCGGCCCGCAGGGCACCTTCGGCCAGGGTGACATCCGCGGCGTAGCGGCTCCCGAGGCAGCCAACAACGCCTCCGCCTGCGGCTCCTTCATTCCCATGCTGACCCTGGGCGTGCCGGGCTCTGGCACCACGGCGGTGATGATGGGGGCCCTGACCCTCTACAACATCACTCCGGGTCCGACCATGTTCACCGAACAGCCGGACATCGTCTGGGGGCTGATCGCAGCCCTGCTGCTGGCCAACATCATGCTGCTTATCATGAATATCCCCCTCATCGGGCTGTTCACCCGCATGCTCAGCATCCCGCTCTGGTTCCTGGCCCCGGCCATCGCCACCGTCTCGGCGGTGGGGGTCTACGCGGTGCACAGCACCACCTTCGATCTGTTGCTGATGGCCGGTCTCGGGGTATTTGGCTATGTGCTGCGCAAGCTCAACTTCCCCCTCTCGCCGCTGATCCTGGGCTTCGTGCTCGGGGAGATGCTGGAGCAAAACCTGCGCCGGGCGCTCTCCATCAGCAACGGCGAGCTCGACATCCTGTGGGGCAGCGCCATCAGCCAGAGCCTGCTGGTGCTGGCGGTGCTGGTCATCGTCCTGCCCCCCCTGGTGCGCGTGCTGCGCCGGCGCAAGAGTGCCGCCGCCATGTCAGAGGCCAGCACGGGATCCGGCTCCTGACACTGTGCACATCGTTAAGGTTGCCATCCCATAACAAGAGGGCCTCACAGAGTGGGGCCCTCTTTTATTTGCCGGATAACACTTGCTGCCAATGTGCGGATCCCGCCACCAGAGAACATGTTCATTCTCTGTGGTCTCGCTACAATAGCGGACAACTTTGAAGCTCATCTTTTCTGGCATAGGGATACATGAAAAAGAGAAAATCAATCAACTGGGAGCGTTGGCACTGGTTAAGGCAGCACCTCAAGCAGGTACGCAAGTCACCGGAACCAGAAGAGCCCCAGGTCAAGATGGCCCACTTCCTGACCACTCTCTTTGCAGCCATCCCGATTATCACCGCCAGTATCTATTTGAGCGGCATGGCTCACTTTTACGGCAGATGTCTGGTCCATGGCCTCGATATCGCAGAGTTTCCCCAACCGGCCGATATCACGCTCGCCACGGGCTATTTGCTCTGGCTGCAGATGGGCAAGCTATATGGCCCTTACCTGCTCTATGCCGTTGCCGGTATTGTGCTGCTCACTTTCGTGTTGTTTCTCTCGGTCAGGCTTCGTCTGCGCTGGGCATGGTTTTGCCATCGCATCGGTTCACGACAATATCCAAGAACAAGGCGTTTCTTTCGCCGCAGGGCACGAGTCCCGGCCCCCAGGCTCTTTTTGTTAATCTCCTGGGTTGAGGTTATCTACAACCGCTTTGCCATTTTGGTTGTGCCGGCGCTCATTATTCTGTTGCCCACACTCTCCAATTTCATGGAAGGGCTCGATGCCGAAAAAGCGCGAGTCACAAAACTGGAAAACGACCAGTTGAGCGCACAGTCGGATCGGGCCCTGTCGCCTCTGCTGGGCGAAACCGCGCACATCAGGGTCATGTGCAATACCAGCCACTGCGCCTATCGCCTCAAAGGCGGAGAGATGAAACTGGTGCGCCATGATCAGGTTGAACTGGTGCGATGGATGGCACCTGTGGACGACGCAAACAAGCCAGCAAAGGAAGACAATATGGGTAAATGAACAGAGGCTGCTATCTTGCCTGCCGCAGCAAGATACCTTCTGTCATCCGGTTTATTGCATTTTCTATTCTCGAGACTGGTGTTATCCCACTCACTTTCCACCGCCATCTGGGAGCCATTTCACGATAAACAAAAGGCCGCTATTGCTGCGGCCTTGATAAAGCCTTGCTTGCTGTGTTCAATCACTGGTGCCTGAGGCTTGCCTCAGCAAGATATCGGGCCAACAAGATAGTCATTCCCCATCCTCAGCCGCCCCCCATGATCTGCCAGCCTGGGACATATCCTGCCTGTCAGCACCAGTCCTCAGCTCACCCCAAACCCGCGGTGAGATGGATTCCGTAGAACACCCCGCGCCCCACCAGCTCGGACACCAGGATGAAACCAAACGACACAGCCATCAGCGCCGCAGTGGGTGCTCGTTTGGTAAACAGCGGCCACAACCACAGCAAGACTCCCGCAGCCAGCAACACGAGACGAACCGACTGGGTAACAGCCAGATCAGGTACCCTGGCCAGTGCGCTCGTCACGCTGTTTTCAATCCCGCCGAGATGGAGCGACAACAGCATCACCGCGATGGCCACCCCCAGCGCCACCAGCAGCCCCCAAACGGGAAGAGCCGTGTCAGCCACAGCGACGTCATGACGCGCCGCCAGCAACAGCAAATGCGCCAGGGCGCCTCCCCCTACCCCCATGGTCAGCAGAAAAGAAGCCGGCGTTAAACCTGTGTACCAGGTCGGCACAGTATCAATCATGTAAACCATGACCATGGCGTACATGAAGAAGAGACCCGCCAGGATGGCCCCCAGCATCAGACCTCTGCGTCCCCCTTCGCCCCCTTTGTCCAATACCGAAAGCAACCAATACAAGCCGCCGAAAGCGAAAAAGGCCATGCCGCCGGCGATCTCGTTAGACAGCCAGGAGTGGCCCACCATGTTCAGTGCATTCATCGCACGCAGCGGACTCCCCAGGTGCATCACGGATGCAACGAGGCCCAGCCCCATCAGCACCCACAGTCCCAACATGGCTCGATGCAACCGAGGTTCCGTTTCCGCTGAGACGCGCCGGGCAAGCAGCAGTACGCTTAATATCAGAAACGCCCCCACCGCAGTCTGGGCCATCACTGTGAACAGGATTAGCGGCCATTCATGCCAAGCCATATTACACCTCCTTCGGGTTCGCCAAGTATCCAGTCGTATCCCCACAAGGTCGGGAATGGCGGTTTGGTTTGATGATGATGTTGGGGTTGGTCAAGGACGACGGCGGCAATGGCGCCACTTCGGCCAGAGAGCCGTACTTGGCACGCAACTCTTCGATGGGACCGAATGCCAGCGCCCGCAACGGGCAGGAGGCCACACACACCGGCGGTTTGCCATCGGCAACCCGTTCGTAGCAGCCATCGCACTTGGTCATATGACCCTTCTGCGCATTGTATTGCGGCGCATCATAAGGGCAGGCCATGGCGCAATATCTGCAACCGATGCAGGTATCCGTATCCACCACCACGAAGCCGTCTTCCCGCTTGTGCATCGCGCCGCTCGGGCACACCTTGGTACATGCCGGCTCAGCACAGTGATTGCACGCTATCGACACGTAATAGGCATAAACGTCCTGACGCCATGCATCGCCGTCTTTCACCCAGCCACCTCCCGCGTATTCATAGACACGGCGGTAGTTGGTGCCAACGTTCAGATCCTTGACGTCCTTGCAAGAGAGCTGGCACGTCTTGCATCCGGTGCACTTGCTTGAATCGATGTAAAAACCGAACTGTTTCATGGTTAGCCCTTATGCCTTCTTCACCAGTTGTACATCCACCAGGTTGGTATGCTGGGGGTTGCCCTTAGCGAGCGGGCTCGGTCGCTGAGTCGTCAGCACATTGATGCAGCCTCCCTTGTCGACCTTGCTTCCGTCCGGGGCATACCAGCCTCCCTCCCCCAGTGCCACCACACCGGGCAGGATGCGTGGTGTGACCTTGGCCGGGATGTGGACCTCACCGCGGTCGTTGAAGATGCGGATCAGATCGCCTTGCTGGATACCTCGCTCGTCGGCATCAAGGGGATTGATCCACAGCTCCTGACGTGCCGCATCTTTGAGAATGTCCACGTTGCCGTAGGTCGAGTGAGTACGAGCCTTGTAGTGGAAGCCGGTCAGCTGCAGCGGATAAATGGTCCGCTTCTTGTCGTCCCACCCCTCGAAGGTCGATACATAGACAGGCAACGGGTGGATCACCTCGTCTTCTTTGAGCTCCCAGGTCGCGGCAATCTGGGCCAGCCGCTCAGAGTAGATCTCGATTTTTCCCGATGGTGTACCGAGCGGATTCCCCTGCGGATCCTCGCGAAATGCCTTGTAAGCAACATAGTGACCGTCCGGATCCCGCCGCTTGTAGATGCCTTGCTTTCGCATGGTCTCAAAATCCGGCAGCCCTGGGTCTTGCTTCCGGGTCAGGGTGTAGAGATGGCGCAGCCAACCCTCCTGATCACGGCCTTCCGTGAAAGCCTCACCGACCCCCATGCGCTCGGCGATCTCGGAGCAAATCTCGTAAATCCCTTTTGACTCGAACTGGGGTGCGATGGCCTGATCGGCAAAAATGAAGTACCCCATGTTCCCCGCAAAGGCATCCATGCAGAAATCGGCCTGTTCTGAGGTAGTCAGATCCGGCAGCACTATGTCGGCGTACTTGGCGGACGACGTCATGTGGTTATCAATCACCACTATCATCTCGCATGCCTTCTCATCCTGCAGGATGTCGTGGGTCCGGTTGATGTCCGCATGCTGGTTGATGAGACAATTCCCCGCATAATTCCAGATGAACTTGATGGGTGCCTTCAACTTGTCCACGCCCCGGATCCCGTCCCGGGTTGCGGTCATCTCGGTGCCGCGCACGATGGCATCCGTCCATAGGAACATGGGGATGGAGGCTTTAACGGGGTTGGTCAGGGTAGGAAACCGGACAAAGGGGATGCTGTAATCCGATTCACGGGCCCCGGTACCTCCCCCGTTGATACCGACATTGCCGGTCAGCAGGGCAAGCATGGCGATGGAACGCGATGCGATTTCCCCGGCGGCGGTGCGCTGCAAGCCCCAACCTTGCAGGATGGCACAGGGCTTGGCTGTTGCTATCTCACGGGCCGTCTGGATAATGGTTTCAACCGGAATGCCGGTGATCCTGGTCGCCCATTCCGGCGTCTTGGCGACACCATCCGGCCCCAGTCCCAGAATGTAAGACTTGTAGTCGCTCCTGGCCGGGGCGGAAGCCGGCAAGGTTTTCTCGTCGTAACCGACGCAATACTTGTCCAGAAAAGGTTGATCGACCAGATCCTCGGTGATCATCACATAGGCCATGGCCGCCACAAACGCCGTGTCGGTTCCGGGGCGGATGGGGATCCACAGCTCTTCGCGCCCTCCTGCCGTATCGGTATAGCGGGGATCCACGACTATCATGCGGGCGTTGGAACGCGCCTTCGCCTCTGCCAGATAATAAGTCAGACCGCCCCCCGACATGCGGGTCTCTGCGGGGTTGTTGCCAAACTGGACAATCAGCTTGCTGTTCTCCAGATCGGAAAATGAGTTGCCATCGGCCCAACCACCGCCATAGGTATAATCCAGGCCAACCGTGATCTGGGCTGTCGAGTAGTCTCCGTAATGATTGAGGTAGCCGCCGGTCAGGTTCATCAGGCGGGCAATCAGGGTGCTGCCTGGAGGCCAGGACTTGGTCACGGTCCCCCCCAGGGTTCCCGTGCCGTAATTCAGGTAGATGGCTTCGTTACCGTACTCCTTGATGATGCGCTTCATACTGGCAGCGATCTCATCGTACGCCTCGTCCCAGCTGATCCGCTTGAACTTGCCCTCACCTCGCTTGCCAATACGCTTCATCGGGTACTTCAGCCGGTCCGGATTGTAGATCCGGCGGCGCATCGAACGGCCACGCAGACAGGCGCGCACCTGATGATTGCCGTACAAGTCGTTGCCCGTGTTGTCGGTTTCGACCCAGGTGATCTCGCCATCTACCACATGCATGCGCAGCGGACAGCGACTGCCACAGTTCACCGTACAGGCGCTCCATACTATCTTCTCGTCTTTCGCTGCTGGAGCAGAAGCCGCCATGCTCTTGAAAGGCAGTGCCACGGCGCCCGCCGTGGCAGCCAGGCCGACTGCTGCGACACCGGAGGACTTGATAAAATCCCGCCTGGTCAACCCGCCGGTCAACCCGCCGGTCAATAATGATTCCAGTGCATCTTTCATATGACAACGTCTCGATAAGTGGTTATCACAGACTAAATAGCCCACATCATATGGACTACTATCCTTTCGGAATCAGGCAAACGTTGTCGTAAATCAAAAAAATTGAAAACGGCTATTGCCGATGTTGGAAAATGAGATCAATGACGACAATATAATTTTTATAAACTGATTGTGATTATTATCTTTAATATGGTTAGCATATCTAACAACTCCTGATTAGCGTGCTAATCAAGACATGCATTACAATGACAACAAACATCACAAACCATTCATTTTATTTATTATTTCAATATTCTCGTTCCGGTGTGCCAATCTTTGACAAAAACAAACCTCCTATGGTTTATTGGGCTAAACAGAGTTACTGGCAAAATATAAGTTGGCTGTACAACTATGTTAACTAACAATGCTATATATTCGCGCCTGTTGGGGGCGCTGCTCTATCATCCCCCGTCATCGCAGACTGTCATCACCATACTTGACGGCTTTGCCAAGCAGGAGGATGAACTGCTGCAACGGTTGTCCCGACTCGCCGGGACAACAATGCCGGATGAGCTGGCCGCCGATTTTTTCAACCTGTTGCAAGGCAGTGGCACCATGCCTTCTCCCCCCTGGGGCTCCGTCTATCTCGACCCTGAAAACGTGCTGTTTGGCTGTTCAACACTGGAATACCGGACCTTCTTGAGCCATTTGGGCATGACGTGCGATACCGGTATGCGTGAACCGGAAGATCATATCGGCCTGATGCTGATGATGTTTTCGGTTCTGCTGGAGAGAGGCGATATTGCCAATGCCAATACCCTGCTGGCGGCACATCTGATGCCCTTTGCCCCCACAATGCTGGGCAAGATGAAGGAAAATGCCAATACCGATTTCTATCAAGCTGTTGCGGCTTTCACATTGAGTTGGTTAAACCTGTACTGCGCAGAACACGCTATCGATATTGTGCCAAGACCTTGTTATTGAAACCAGGATGATTGCCATGTACTTCCCTGATGATATCAATGACGTGCCCGCCAATCCTGGCCGTCGGGAATTGTTTGAGCGCGTCGCTCGCAGTGCCAGGGCAACCATGGTGCAAGAATCGCAACGTCCGATAAATACAGGGCGCCCATTGGGGGCCGTCGAAGAAGTCCTGTTTCAACGACTATGCAATCATTGTGGCGACTGTATCTCTGCCTGTCCTCAATATGTATTACATATGACGTCAGACGGGCCCAGGATGGATCTGTCTCTTAATCACTGTACTCTGTGCCATCAATGTTTGAATGCCTGCCAGACGATGGCCCTGAATAACCTTGGTCAGAACGATACCGGGTGGCGACCCCAGATTGCAGACAATTGCAATGCCCGCACACTGGGCAACTGTGATGAATGCGCAGCAATATGCCCGCTTGGTGCCATCAGCGTTCCAGAAAGTTCGCTCCCTATTATTTCGGATGAGTGCAATGGTTGTGGTGCGTGCAGAGCTGGCTGCTATATAGGTTCCCTGACGATGATCCCTGGCTAAGACATTGTTCACTATATTGCGCGAATAGCGTGTTCAAGATAACAATTATCCACCACACTGACCTGCCATGCCTTCGCTATTCCAACTCCCTGTTTCAACAACTATCAGGCTGTAAATGCATTATCCACCGCCAATGATTGCATGGATTGTGGCCAGAGAGATAAATTGAAAAATCATTGTTTTTATTTTCAAGCTGCCGCTTTACTGATGTTTATATAACAACACCATCAATACCCGGAGTCATACCGCAGACTCTGCCCGCCAGCACTTTTTCACGCGTCGAAGATCGCCTTCCCGTCGAACCCAGCCATCCCTCTCCATTCGATTAAGCAGTGGTATCACCTGCTTTCTTGCCAGACCCGTCCGCTGTCTGACATCAGCAATGGAGAGCAATTCGCCGGGATGACTTACATGGAAAATATCCTCCAGCAACGTCTGATAACATTCGCGTGCAATAAACAGTTTGTCGCCCATGGGGACTATGTATTTTTTTTCTGTCAGCGCTTTGAGCTGTTGCGTCAGATGCGGGCGTTCATGCCGAACGGCAGAAAAGCAGAGCTTGCCCGCCGTATTGATTTCATCCAGCAGCGTCTGCTGCTCATGATTGAGTCGGCCAAAACTGGCCCCCACCAGGCTGACACCTTCTGCCGTCGTTTGCCATTCCCTCTCCTTGCACTGCTCGCCGACCAGCTCGCCGACCAGCTCCACCGGCATATTTCCCCTTGTCGCCAGTTCATCCACCGTTAACGCCGATGTCGCCTGCTGAAGAATGTGATTCAGGCTCGATAAGCCGTGCTGCCAGTAGTGCTCCGTCAGCCACCAGCCAGCAAGGACATGGCATTCCGGTGGCGGTATCATCTCATCACTGGCGCGAACATAACCATCCACCGCCAGCTGTACGCGGCATCGCAACTGAGGTAAATCCACCTCCTGCGCCGCAAGCAACGTCTCGATAAGCCGTGGCCGCTGTTCCCGTTTCAACGGTCCTCTCCAGACCACACGGCCGGCCCCAGCCATACGGTGACCACCAGGCATCATCAGCAGGACATTTTGTCCCCAAAAAACCGGCAGCGATTTAAACAACTGCAACCGGGCCAGGTTGCCCTCACCCAATAAATAACAGCGCGCCTGTGTATGAGAGGTCCCCACCGCAACTTCCAGCTGGCACTGCTTCTTCGGCATACAAAAGCCAGGTCTTAGCTGAACAAGCCACTCCCGACTGGCGGTAATGTCAGCATCCGGCTTGGCCAGACAATCACCGCGCGCCACGGCATCTTTTTTCAGCTGGCGAAAACTCATCGCCACCCTGCTACAGGGCTGCGCCCGTTCGCGCGCAAGGTGGTAGCTCTGTATCAATTTCACCTTCACCAGCTGGTTGCCAGGAAAAAGACGCAGTACATCTCCCACATCAATCGTGTCACCGCGCAGCGTCCCGGTAACCGTCGTACCCACACCGTTGACGGAAAAAACACGATCAATATAGAGATGCGGCCCTTCCGTTAACGGCCTTGGCACGCTCAAGCTTCGAACCCGCGCCAGCAACCCCTGACGCAGCGCGTCAACGCCCTCGCCGGTCTTTGCACTTACTCGCCAGATGTCTGGCAACATGTCGCATTCGGCAAGAAAATGTTCGAGGATTTCTTCCTCGACCTGCCCCATGCGAGTGTCGTCAACCAGATCACACTTGGTAACGGCAACGACAATTTGCCGAAGGCCCAACGCGCCAATGACCCGTAAATGTTCCTGGCTTAACGGCGACCATCCTTCGTCCGCCGCGACGACAAACAGCACCATATCCAACCCCCATAAGGCGTTGAGCATATTTCGCAAGAATCGCTCATGCCCTGGAACATCAATGATGCCAATCTCATCGTCGTCAGAACTGCGCAGGCAGGCAAAACCCAAATCAATGGTCATACCGCGCATGAGTTCCTGTGGAAGGTGTGAAGGGTGAACGCCAGTAAGCGCCTGGATCAGGGCTGATTTACCATGATCGACATGTCCGGCTGTACCAATGACTGCATACATTAGGCTCTCTCCCTTTTGGTGCCTGCTGGAAGGGATACGGGATAAAGGTGGCGGAAGTGACAGGAGTCGAACCTGCTCCAGCCGATAGACTGACGACGGTTTTGAAGACCGCGGGGACCACCGGGCCCCATCAACTTCCTCAAAAAAACAGTATTGCTCCCTGTTCAATGACGTTTGTCGCAGACCTCCATTGCCTGACGCATGAAGCTCAAATCGATGAGCTGGAAATCACGTAATATTGCATCCGTCCAGGCCACAAGGGGCCGACCAGTACCGGAAAAATGACGATAGCGAACCAGCGCGTTTTCGATCATCTCCAGCGACGTGATATCCAGACTCGCATTTACGTCCTCCAGCAGCAGCGACCGGTACGGCGTTTGCCCTGGCTGCACGCTGCCGCTTTCCGGGTGCATCAACAAACGCTTCCCCTGATGAACGGCATCGCGCGCAGCCAGTAGAACCTGCAGATAATTGACCTGCTGACAAACCGGATAGTCGGCATAACGCGCCGCCACCATAGGGTTATTGGTCACAATAAACAGCGTCGTCACCATGCCATCCCCCGTCGTTTAACACCCCGACCACAGGCCAGTGCACCGGGTTTTAAAATACCGTCTGTCCTGTTACCGGCATTTGCAGCGCCTGCAGTGCCTTTTCCACCAGTTGACGACGAAGCTGCTTCTCTTCCTCAGGCTCCAACTGCGGGTTACCCAGAGGGTGCGGAATAGCGACAGCAGGCACAATACGGTTGGCCCCTACGGTCAGTGAGATAGGTACGACGGTTGCGATATGTACCACTGGCATCAGTTTTTCGATCTCTTTCACCATCGTTGCGCCGCAACGAGTACAGGTGCCTCAGGTTGACGTCAGGATAGCCGCGCTCACCCCGGCCTTTTGCAGTTTCAGCGCAATATCCGCACCGTATTTACGAGCGTTTGCCACCGACGTTCCATTCCCGACCGTTGCATAATAGTGGGGATAGAGTTTTCCTATGACCCCTTCACGCTCCAGATCACGTAGTACATCAACCGGTAACACGCGGTTAGGGTCGTCATTACAGGCCACCGGATCATAACCACCATGTGCCGTCTGATAATTGTCTGCGTCCAGCGCTTCAATCCCATCCAGCGAATACTCGCCGTAACGGGATGCGCTGGATGACTCGATATGATCGGGATTGCCTTTTGGCACGACGCCACCGGAAGTCACCAGCGCTATCGTAGCCTGCGCCATGCCCACCACAGGCGGCTGCGGATCCACCCGGTCAAATACCGGCATCGGGTACTCGGTACGGAAAGTCTCGCCTTTGAGCTTGCTCACCAGCATATCGGCGGCGCGCTCGGCACCGTTCAGCGTCTCAAAGTGGTTGATCCGCACGCCCCGTGGTAAGTAACCAGCCTCTTCAGGAAGGCCGGGGTTGCCCTGAGTGGCGATAAAGCGCTTGATCAGCGCCACCATCGCCGGAAGTGCGCTACGCATGCTGGCGGCAGAGTTGCCGGTTTCAACGGCATACATCCACGGACGATACAGCTCATAGCCGGGGTTTTCCGGGTAAATGCCGCTTATCACCGGGATATCCTGTTCAGCGGCCACCTGCGCTACCTGACCGCAGGCCATCCCGTAACGTCCGGCGTTAAACGCCGGCCCGGCCACAACCATATCCGGACGAACCTCTGCCAGCACGTCGCGAACATACTGTTTGCACGCTTCGTTATTTTCGTTGAAATAGCTGTCGCCGCAGATGATGGTGGTGACGATACTGCCGTCGCCACCAAGCATCTTCTCCAGCTGCAGCCCAACACCGACAGGACCAGAGTGCATTTCAGGCATGTAGCCCGCAGCCTCTTCCCCGCCCTTTTGACCAAAAAACTGGTTGAGATAATGCAGGATCCGTAAACTCATTTGCGTTCACTCCTTATCCACTGTGCGCCGACAGGGTATGGATACCCAGTTCGCTGGTTGCCCCCATCATGGCCTGTAGCTCTACGGTAATGCTGCCATCGCCCTGCAGGCTGCCATCGAAACCACCCGCAATCACGTCGGCATACAGCGGATGACCAATCACCCGCTCCATCGGCGGCAGCTTAATCAACGCGTTGGCATTCCCGGCGCTGATCACCGCATCTGCCGACGCATCCGCATCCGCCAGCGACTGGCTCTCGCCACCACGTCCGGCATACTCGTCAGTCAGCAGCACGGTCCGGATGCCAAGAGCCTCCAGTTTGTGGCAGTTCATCATCAGATCCGCATCCGGATTGCCGAACCCTTCTTCCGTGATAATCGCGCCGTCCAGACCAAGTAACTCAGCCATCTTGGCGACCATATTGGATGAACGAACCTTGTCACCTAGGGTGACGTTCTCGTTGGTGAGAATGACGCCGATAAAGTTGAGGTCCTGCCCGTGGCGGCGGTATAACGCCCGAATGACAGGGTTATTCTGATGACTCCAGGTGGTATTTTTATCGCAGGCAGACACGCAGTTGCCGCTGACAATTGCGCCGTCCATCGCCTCGGTGGGGTACATCAGTGTCGGCACAATCTTTTTCACATCCACGCCGTAGTACCAGGTGTCGTGCAGCAACCCTTGGCTCTGGAGCATATAGACATAGCCCACGGATGGTAGATCCGGGTATTGCGCCTGCTGTTCAGCCAGCGGCAGCGTTTCAAAACACTCAACATCGTCAGCCGGTGTGGATTTTACCTGCTCGGCAATCCAGCGGGCGGTCATCAGGCCAACCCGGCGCAAGATCTCTTCGTGCTGATACTGGTTGCAATGCTCATCCACTTCGATTCGCAGCACCAGGTTGCACAACGAAGAATACGGGCTGTAGGCTGCGCCCGGGCCGCTCATATCGATGATGCCCTCCTGAAAACCCACGATTTTACCCGTCGTGACGACGGCAACTCCTTTCAGCGCCAGCGTTTTACCGCTGCCGACAATATTCTCTTCACCCTGGTTGAGACCGGGGAAACAGCATCCCCCATCCAGTTTGGTACGAGGTTCAATCACGTCTTTTACCGGCATGATTCTTACTGAATCGCCGGGATTAACTATTGTCGCTTCCAGTTCGACGATCTGCGGGTGGAGCGTACGGATATACTGCTCAAGTTCTCTTTTACTGAGCTGCAGATGACCGTCCTGAAGTGACGTTGTGTCAGCAAACGTGAACTGTTGGATATGAATTGTGCCAAGTTCCAGTTTCATCGCTGGCTCCTTAGTTCAAATACGATTGCAGGTGCGTGAGTGCATCAGCGCGTCGCTGGTGATTAACCATCAGCACCGGACCGGTGCACCCCATGCCGGTTTCGGCATATATACCTGCTCGCCACAGGCACAGCCTGGCCTCATCGAGTTGCAAAATATCGATGCCGTGGATCTCATCGTCCAGCACCACCTTTGGCGGTGGGGCAACCTCAGATGAGGGTTCCACCTTAGTGGCTACGGGGGGCGCATCCTGGCGAAGAATATCCTCAATGCCGCATGCGCAGGCTTGCTGCCAGCGGCGCTGCCAGCAAGTCATCAACTGTCTCTGCGTCATCAGGGCGCAGAACCGCAGCGCATTGGCGATCGTCGCCGGGCCGCTGACGCGGGAGATGATGCCAATAGTCGCTTTCTGCTCCGGCCCCAGGCCAATACCGTAACCGCTGCCGAGGGTTTCCACTGTTCCGCCGCTCTGACCGGCACTGAACAGCTTGATCAACAAATTGCCAGTCAGGGTGTCGCAGACCATAACGTCCGGTGTGGCGCGGATCAGATCGTTGCCACGCATCAGCGCGCCGCCGTCCGCCCTGCCTGATGAGGCGAAGCGTAACGAAAATCCCGCTTCGCTTAACCGCGTCAACAACCGTTGCACCGCAGTGGCATCGTCCACATTGAGGATCCCCAGGCAGGGGTCAGCGATGCCCAGCGCATCGGCCAGTGCCAGCCCGGCGATCGCATTTCTCACCATCGCAGCCGGTCGTCGGACATCGCTGCTGCCCGTGGTACTGGCGAGCACCATTTGACGTCCTGTGGCCACGGAGTAAACCTGTGCCACGGTCGCCACGCCAAGCGGGAAGTTGTAATGCAGAGTGACGGCACCAGCCACCTCACCCAATGCCAGTTGCTGCTCCATGATACGGTGCGCTGACGAAAGATCGTCGGCAGGCAGATGGGGGTATCCGGGCAACCCGACGGGGCCGATGATGACTGGAATGAGCTGCTCCGTCGCTTGTTTTGCTGCCTCCAGCAAGACTTCCACGGGCAGCTCGCTCCCCAGCGCGGTAAAGGCGATTTTTGGCCGCTCAGACTCGCCGACGAGCGCATCCGCCATGCCGCGTAACGCCTGTGCAATTGAGTGTTCAGCCACGCTGACCTCCCGCATCCAGTACATCGGCAACCTTGCGCATAGCCTCCGCCAACTGCGCGGAAAGTTCGTGCTGCCCCTGAGTGCTGCTCTCTTCATCTCCCCGGTTACGTTCCACCAGAACGCTGATGCCATCGAACTGACTGGTCATCCTTCCGAGGAACAGGCTACCTTTGCCGACGACCATGAAGTTTTGTATCGCCTGCTCGGCAATCGCGCGCACACCGTGCCCGATAAACGGGATACCGGACGGGATATGCCCCTGCGTGGGTGCAAACCCCGGCATGCCGTGGCGAGCCACGAAGTCGTCGAGCTGACTGCGCTCCAGCCATCCCTCCATGACGCTCAATGCCGCAATCATTTTGTAGTTGGATTCGGGCACGTTGCCCGCACCTGCCGGCTGGGTGATCTCCGGGTTCTGCAACTCGACACTGAACTTATCAACATCTTCCGTCGTCATGCCCACCGCTTTCAGCGGCTGCGAGATAAGTGATGCCATCACCGACTGCGGCGATGACCCCGTACCTACCGTATGCCGCCCCGATACACGTGTATTCACGACAGGACTCACGCCGTCATCGGCGGTGATCAGCAAGGCGAAACTGCCGATCATATCCTCCAGCAGTGGCATACCATGCTTAATGTGATCGCGGCCATTCATGCCGAGTTTGGCGACCGAGCCGCCCGCCAGCACCAGTACGCTCTTATAAATGCCGCTTTGTACCAGCGCAGCAGCATTAACCAGCGCGTGAACCGGCGCAGCACAAAAGCCGCGCATGTCGATCCCTGTGGCCTGTCGACAGTGGATGCTTTCTGCTACTGCCTTTGCCAGATTACCGCCGCCGCGCTGATTGACATCGCCGATCGCCTCCTCTGAACACTCGATGACGTACTCAACTTGCGCCAGGGCCTCATCAGGAAGCTGCCAACCTGCCAGTACCGCACTGGCTTTCGCCACCAGGTTTTCCAGCATCACGTGTGCGGAAAGGTTGATGTCCAGCTCGTGAGCTGCCTTCACACATCCAACCAGCCGATTGCCAAACCATAGCGGAGCCGCATGTTGCTCAACCAGAAGTGCCAGCTCGTCATCGCTCACCGTGACCGCACTGTCCAGCAGCGCATGCTGTGACAGCGTCGGGTGTTTGCTGAGTTGGTCCTTCATTTCACTAATAAACGATGCCTGCCACGCAGTTAAATCAAATGCGTCGACGTAGCAAAGCAGCGCATATAAGAAAGTTTCACTATAGATTTCCCCCCAATCGCTGCGGGGGCCGCCAGCATAATCCGACTGGGTCCACGGCTTTGGGGCCGCCGCAAGCTGAGCAGGGCTGAGGTTGCCGATGTAGCACTGATTCGGCGGATAACTCATCGCCTGCTCAAACGTTCTCAGATGGTCAGGAATCGCCGCTAGCCAAGGTTCATCCGGGTTTTGCAGCCGTGCTTGTTGCGCTGCGCTACCGTGCCACATCAACAAATTCGGGGCATGCGCCAAGATATAACCTACTTGCCGTATTACTGCTTTTCCCATATTTCCTCCTGGAGTCACTCCAGTCATTAGCTGGCTGGAAAGTCACTCACTGATCCAAGTAATGACAGTATGTTTCCCGATAGTGGCGCACCTCCCTAGCAATAGCGTCGACATCAAGTACCATTTCCATCATGCCAACCTGCTGCTGATACACTTCTGCATCAACGGCTTGCTTCACTTCATCTTCAACAATGTGATAACACTGGAGTCCTAACTGAACTCCGGCCAGAGGACCTGCAAAAGTCGGGTCACCGTTAGTCACTGTTTCACATGCCATACCAGATGCTTCTGCTTCTGCTCCCCCCAGGATCACAATCAGTTCCTGCGGCGGATATGTTTCTGACAATGTGAGAATGCGGCGCTGATTTTCCAGATCCATCGCTCCGGCACTTGTTCAGACAAAACACTCGGTTGTGCTGAACACCACTTCTGCACCTGTGGAACGCACGCACGCTTCTATCGCCGGGCCAGGTACACCATCCCGATCGCCGAGGAGGATGACTTTTTTACTACTCAGATCCATAACGCTCTCCTTTGGTAATAAAATTTTTATGCAGTGCCATGCAGCAAGGTTTCCAGCGCCTGACGAATTTGTTCACTATCCAGATCTTCTCCACTCAGGTGGATCGTCCGCTCGCCGTTTTGCCAGATGACAATAGAGGGCAATCCCATCACTTTTTGCGCCATCGCCAACCGACGGTTGCCCTGAATATTCAAGCTACAGAAAGTCACCTGTCCGCTATACGCATCGGCAAGCTGATGGATATCCGGCATCAGCTCTTTACAGCGCTCGCAGTTTTCGCTCCAGAAATCAACCAGCACGATGCCCTGCGCGACCATTTCGTCAAAGTTGTCTTTATTAAGTTCAATCATGGGGGATCACTCCGCAAAAATGGCAGTAGTTAGCAATTCATCTGGCTGTACGATGCGTCGTCGGAACTCTTCACCTTGGTGCAAGCACAACAGCGTAGGCAGCTCGGTCACGCCATAACGCATTGCTAATCTTTGATTTTTGTAGGAATCGACCGGAACCAATCGCCAGTCGGGATGATTGTCGATGTCATGCTCAAGCTGCATCATCATCTGCACGCTCTGCGGCACTGTCGGCGACCAGAACAGCACCAGTATTTTGAATGGGCTGCTCAGCACATGCTGCTGCCAGAAGGTTTCTTGTTCGAGATACTGGCTCGCGGCGACGGCAGCGGATGCCCCCTCGCCCGCAGCGGTAACCACCTGGCGAAGGAATTTATTGCAGACATCACCGACGGCAAATACACCGGGCAAACGCGTTTCCTGCTGTGCGTTAACATCGATATAGCCCGCCCTTGTCAGTGGTAGCGCCTCTTTGAGCGGCGACAACCAGTCAGTCTGCGGCACTGTGCCGACAAACATAAAGACACCGTTGGTCGCAATCTGCGAACATTCCCCGGTTTTAACGTTTTTTACTTCGACGGCGTCGACCAGATCATCACCGGTAATCGCCATTACCGTACTGTTCCAGAGGAAGGTAATTTTCTCGTTGGCATAAGCCTGTTCACACACGATCCGGTCGGCGTCAAGGTGACCTTCATCGTGGATCACAATCATCATCAACGAGTTAACGTAACGAGTAAGAAAGACAGACTCCTCGACCGCCGTATTGCCGGAGCCCACCACGACAACATCAAGGTCGGTGTAAAAATCGGCGTCGCAGGTTGCGCAGTAAGAGACGCCGCGCCCGGCAAACTCTTTCTCGCCGGGGATCCCCAATACTCGGGGACGCGTGCCAGTGGCAATGACGACGCTTTTCGCCGTCAACACATTCCCATCTGTTAATTGCACCGTTTTCTGCAACCCATCTTCACTCAGCATCAGGGATTGGACACGCCCCTGAATAAACTCGGTGCCAAAATGACGGGCGTGTTCGGTAAAATTATCCATTAATTCCGAACCACCTACTTTAATTACTCCTGGATAATTTTCCAGAGTATCGGTTGTTGAACACTGCCCTCCTGGTTTTCGTTTTTCCTCCACCACCAGCGTTTTTAATCTGGCGCGTGCTGAATAAATCGCAGCACTTAACCCGCCTGGGCCACCGCCGATAATAATCACATCATACGCATCATTACCCATGGCAAAGCGTCCCTCCAACATCAAGGTAAAAACGCCCCTGAACCGGGCGTAGGTCGGCACAACTCAAAAGTGAGAGATGAATAGTAGAAAATAATGGAGCCAATAAAATACAGACGTAACTATTCCGCTGAGGAAGAGTTAGATGACATGCTGCACCGCAGCATAATGTGAGGAGTCAATGATAAAGTCGGATAATGCTATCAACCAACGTAAACAACATAACACACTCCCCAAAGGCGTGATTAAAATAGATAATTAAGTTCAGTAACCTCTGGCACGAAAAATAAAATAGGTCATTGCGGTAACCCGTTTTGTGATCTACATCACTGTCAAAAGAGTTTATCTAGCTCTATTTGTCCTATATCACCTATCGCTTATATCGTTTTTCTTGTACTGGGATAATTATCATGACATCCAAGCATCACGAACGACAGGACCACAGCCAACTTGTCGTCTCCCGATGCTCAGGGACATTTTTAATCATTTCCTGTGAGCAGACCAAACAGTACTCGACTCCCTGTTCGAACAGATGAGTGTGCCACTGTCCATTATGGCAGCATCAGCAAACGGGTTCGCACGATGAAGGTGGTCTGTAATCCGCCAGCCCAAGAGAAATCCCCAGCCTGGCTATCCTACTTGATTGATCGGGCTCAAGGTGTGTGGTCAGAGCGAGTGGAAGCTCAGAAAACACGGTGCCGGGCAACAGTGATGCTGGCACAAGTTGCTCTCTGGTCGTTGATCCCGCGACCCAAGATATCGATATCTTCGCACTGGAAGTCTCTTTGGAAAATGTCCATGGTAACGCAGTCGTCTACTGGCGGAGAAAACAATATTTGGATTCAAAGAGATGAGAACCGGGAAATTTTCTCTACGAAAATACAACGATCAGGTGAGGGAAGTTATCACGTATATATATATGAATGCGGTAAATAAACTGAACGTCCTTGTTCTACTTGTCAAAATGCTCAAATATTAACCGTGCTCGCGGCTGGTAATATTGTTTCTTGATGCAGACCTGGCCATCAACACGGGTTAGCAGTAGATAGTCATAATTTTTAGTTCACTACTGTCCAGTCAGTTGGTGTCCTATCATGATCAGTAAACATGTTTTTGAGTGTATTCAATAACGATAGGCGATAGAATTAACAGCGCAATTATATTAGGTATAACCATCAACCCATTAAAAGCATCAGCCATGCTCCAGACAAAATCCACGTTAAATAACGAAGCACCAAAGACACATAACATCACCAAGATTTTCAAACACCTTAACCAGCGTACAGAGCTGCATAAATAACGAACATTTGTCTCCGCATAATAATACCATCCAATAATGGTTGAAAATGCAAAAAACAGCAATGAAACAGATATAAAAATATTCCCCCAGTACCCAAATGTCTGTTCATAGGCATTTTGTGTAACTGTTATACCGGTTCCTTTTTCACCAATGAAGGAAAGAAGTTCTGATAAAGGAAGTCCTTCTTTATTAAGTGAACTCAAACCGGTGGTAATGATAACCAAACCAGTCAGTGTCACAATGAGGCAAACAGTGAAAACCCCCATCATGGCTATTAATCCTTGATCCTCTGGATTTTTTACCTTTGCCACAGCGTGGGCATGTGGTGTGGACCCCATACCAGCTTCATTAGAAAATAATCCTCGAGCAATCCCAAAGCGAGCAGCCTGTTGAATAGATATTCCTATTGCCCCCCCGAATGCAGCTTGAGGTGAAAATGCAGCAACGAATATTAAATAGAATGCTTGTGAAACATATTGATAATTGACTATTAATGTAATAATTGCTCCAGTAATGTAAAGAGATGCCATTATTGGAATAAGTTTTTCATTGAGTGCAGCTATATAATGCAGACCACCAACCACCACCAATGAGACCAGAATGGCAATACATATTCCGACAACCCATGTGCTGACACCAAAAGAATTATGAAAAGCGTTGGCAATAGAATTAGACTGAACCATATTCCCCACTAACCCTAGTGCCAAAATATTGAGAATGGCAAATATAACCGCCAGCCATTTCTTTTTCAATCCTTGTTCAATATAATATGCAGGACCGCCAACTACCTGTCCATTACGATCAGTAGATTTATATTTTTGAGCAAGGATGGCTTCAGCATAAATAGTAGACATTCCAAGAAGAGAAGATATCCACATCCAAAATATAGCCCCTGGCCCCCCGGCGATAATTGCTGTAGCAGGTCCTGCCAAGTTCCCCGTCCCGACCTGTCCAGCGACCGCAGTTGCAATTGCCTGAAAAGAGCTCATCCCTGCCTTACCCGCCTTTTCTCCGGAAAGAGAAATGCCTCGCAGCAATAATAAAATGCCTTGTTTAAATCGTAACACCTGGATAAATCTAAGTCTGACTGTGTAATATATCCCTACACCACAAAGGACGATTACTAGAAAATAATCCCATAAAAAAATATTTAATGTATCAATGATAATTTCAAGCGATTGCATACCCTACCTCCCTACCCACTTCACACTTCACACTTCACACTTCACACTTCACACTTCACACTTCACACTTCACACTTCACACTTCACACTATAATGAAGAGTATATCCTTGGTATAACTATGATGACATGATTTTGATTTTCAAATGGCCAACAACAATATCGCCAAGAGTTTAAATGCACCATGATACAGGTGCATTTAAACTTTACTCATGTTATTAACTCCAATTTAAAATAACCTTGCCTGAACGGCCCAAACGCATGACATCAAAACCCTGCTGGAAGTCATCCACTTTATAGTGGTGAGTGATAATGGGAGAAATATTCAATCCCGATTGAATCAAACTCGCCATTTTGTACCAGGTCTCAAACATCTCACGGCCGTAAATACCTTTGAGCATTAGACCTTTGAAAATCACTTGGTTCCAGTCAATCGCCATCCCCTCGCTGGGGATACCCAACATGGCGATTTTTCCACCGTGATTCATGGTGTCCAACATGACATGGAAAGCCGAGGAGACACCGGACATCTCCAAACCAACATCGAACCCTTCTGTCATACCAAGCTCGACCATCACGTCTTCGAGTCGCTCTTTGTTGATATTGACAGTACGGGTGGCGCCCAGTTTATCAGCCAGTTCAAGACGATAATCGTTGATATCCGTAATGACCACGTGGCGTGCACCAACATGACGGCAAACGGCAGCAGCCATAATACCGATAGGACCCGCGCCACTAATCAGTACATCTTCCCCCACTAGATCGAATGACAAAGCCGTGTGCACAGCATTGCCAAAGGGATCAAATATAGCGGCCAAATCATCACTGATATCATCAGGAATCTTAAAGGCGTTGAAGGCAGGGATCACCAGATATTCAGCAAAGGCCCCTTCTCTATTAACTCCAACTCCGATGGTATTTCGGCATAAATGGGGATGACCTCCGCGACAATTACGACAGTGGCCGCAAGTAATATGTCCTTCTCCTGAAACGCGGTCACCAATATTGAAGCCACGAACTTCCTGACCTATATCTACTACTTCGCCGACATACTCATGCCCTACAATCATGGGAACTGGGATGGTTTTTTGAGACCAGTCGTCCCAGTTGTAAATATGTACATCGGTACCACAGATAGCCGTCTTGCGGATTTTTATCAGCAAATCGTTATGGCCCATTTCAGGCTTGGGCGCGTCCACAATCCAAATACCTTGCTCAGGTTTTAGTTTACTTAGTGCTTTCATCATGTTACTCCATAAGGATAAGGAAAAATTCAGATATTCCCCATTTCATCGCCGATTCTAATGAAGGCCGCGATTTCCTTGTCCAACTAGTCACGGCTGTGATCAGCCGATATCTGGATACGGATGCGGGCCTGTTCTATGGGTATCACTGGAAAAGAGAACCCAATAATATAGATACCTTCCTTAAGTAGATGTTTAGCTCTCCGGGATGTTCTGATGACATTTTTCACTCCTCCTTCACTGTAAAAAAATTGGCATCATTTTTCCCTTCGAGAAGATCATGGTTCCTTTTGTTAAGCAGTTATGAATACTTATGAAATTCTCTTATGGCACGATGAAAAATCTCCTTTTGTTTAACCTAGCTCTTTCTTTCCATTCGTTTTAGTAAAGGGACAATCCGCTGTCTTGATAAATTCAATCTCTCTGTGCAACCTGAAATAGAAATCTGTTTCCCTTTTCGATATCTTCTGAAAAATAATCCCTCGAATTTTACCAGTCCAACAATTACTGAAACCTTATCGATAACTTTATATGCAGTCTCAATTAGTCGAACTGACAGATTGCCATCACTTTTCAGGAGGGAAGTAATATCTTGATTTTGTTTAATCAAGATCATTGTTATGCCTCTGTGAGGAATGACAACGAATAGGCATAATAAAAGGGAAGGATAGCGGAAAAGGCAACAGAAAAACTGTCGCTGTATGTGATCTGGAAAAAAACACTCGTACTTGAGCAGTACTAATAGATTACTGAAGTGAGCGACTACTCCGCAGTCGGTAAAGTCGGGTCAATGACGGTCTACAAATCTATCCTTAACTAAAAGTGACATATTGCATTCCTCACAAAATACAAACCACTGACTAGCATTCGCTAGCTGACATCGTAGGCTATAACCAAAACACATTATGTGAACCATGTCATGGTTTCAGGGAAGTAATGGGATGATTAGACCACTCATCTTCCCCTTCAGCCAGAAGGCATCGTGCCTCACTCGTTTTCACCTAGCTATTTTGAGAGAGAAACATTTTGGTGCGAGCTGAGTATCCTTAACGCCATAGCGATACTTCAGACGGGCCGTACATGCCTAATTTATCGACCGGCAAACACAGTTTCTTCTCACTGGTCATTTGTTAATTTTACCTGCGGCAACGATATCGGATGGAGCATCTCCTGCATCAGCATGGGAGACTTTTCACATGTAGGAGGTAGCGCCAGAGCTGAGTGGTCAAGGCTTGGCATCGGTTTGGGGTATTTCCCCCAGTACACGACGTTGTTTCCCAAATCAGCCAGAAAGTCATGACTTCGCCAGCCCCAGGTGACCGCTACACTCGGGGCTGTCTGACAGGTAGTTCCAGGGTATTCAGTTTGTTTATGGCGCTGACATACGCCATGACTTCTCCCACCTGGCCATTAGTTACGCAGACTGATGTTCCCCGTCAGCAACTGCTTGAACCGATACATCGCCGTCTCTGCCAGTGAGCGACGGTGATACCCCGATATCTTCTTCCAGTGCGCCAGCCCTTCCTTGCGTATCACCAGCACAGCGTCATTTCTTGGGTGTCCCTTTTTCCATAACCCCGCGCTCTTGCGAGGCGGGATACAAGCTGTCGCCCCTTTGCGCGAGATAAGCTGATGGCTGGCTTTGCTGTCATAGGCGCCATCTGCATAAACTCGTCCCAGCTTGCGCCGCAGTGGATTGAGCAAGGTCGACAACACCTCGGCATCATGGACATTTTCCAATGACACCTCCGCCGCCACGATATCGTGGGTTACCGGGTCTACCGCCAGATGCAACTTGCGCCAGACTCGTCGCTTCTCAGCGCCGTGTTTTCTGACCTTCCACTCGCCTTCACCAAACACCTTCAGCCCGGTTGAGTCGATAACCAAGTCGGTAATGCGTCCCTTTGGGAGCTGTCGATAGGCCACTGTCACCGTACGTGCTCGCTTGCTGACACAGCTATAGTCCGGTGCGCACAACGGCACATTCATCAGTTCGAACAGGGAGTCTAGTAGTCCCTGGGTTGCTCGCAAAGTGAGGTTGAAAATCCCCTTGAGCATCAGGAAGGTGGCGATGGTTTGGTCGGTGTAGAGCTGGCTACGGCCTCGCCGTCCATGATGGTCGTGGTGAAACCAGTTGCTCATGGCCTCGGCATCAACCCAGAAAGTGAGCGAGCCACGGTTAATCAGAGACTTGTTGTATTTAGGCCAGTTGGTGATGGGGTGAAGCGATGTGCCCATAATGCAGACTTAGAGAGGATGGTGGTGATCAGATCACCAAGTTCTCAGTTAGTTCCATTCAAGCTGTATCGATTTGGGCAACAACGCCCCAGTACACACTAAATACCCCCAAGGTATGTCATGAGGTTGCCTGATATGGCTTGAGAGAACAAAAAACCACATCGTCTTAGACCATGAAGGTTGGATACATGTTGCAACAACATCAACCTCGACGTGACGCTCGAAGATCTGCCGGAAGTAGGTTAGGAAAATTCCGTGTGGACCAAACGTGGACATGGGAAAAACAAAAAGGCCACTATCGCTAGTGGCCTTTGTAAGTCTTTGATTTTAATGGTGCCCGAGGCCGGAATCGAACCGGCACGACGCGAACGTCGAGGGATTTTAAATCCCTTGTGTCTACCGATTTCACCACTCGGGCACCGCAATCGGTATCAAGTCCGCGTCGCGGGCTTGTCAATATGGAGGCACGTTCCGGAGTCGAACCGGACTAAACGGATTTGCAATCCGCTGCATAACCGCTTTGCTAACGCGCCATGCAAAAGAGAGAGGATTCTCTATTGTCTGAATTTGGAGCGGGAAACGAGACTCGAACTCGCGACCCCGACCTTGGCAAGGTCGTGCTCTACCAACTGAGCTATTCCCGCATTGGTCCGGCTGACTGCCTGACTACGAAGACGCATTCTAGCGATGTTCCTCGCTCAGTCAACCAGAAATATTTAATCAACTGATCGTTCGGGCATTTTTTGCCCTTTTTGAGCAGTTTTAGCGCCTTTGCCAATTTCTTCCATCAAATTGCCAGAAAGCGCACATTCCATCTCACCGACTCAAAATCTGGAGTGATGGGTCAGATCACCCCAGGCGGCCTTCATGTACTGGAACATGGACCAGAAGGTAAGCACGGTGGCGACATATAGCAGCACATAGGCGAGCCACACCATCCAGACGTTGTACTGCCAGATAAGACCGGTGAGCGACACCATCTGGATCATGGTTTTCCACTTGCCAATCCAGCTGACCGCGACGGCAGAACGTTTGCCCAGCTCCGCCATCCATTCACGCAGGGCGGAGATGATGATCTCCCGACCAATCATGGTCATGGCGGGGATGGTTACCCAGATAGTGTTGTAATGCTCGACAATCACTACTAGGGCAGCGGCAACCATGATCTTGTCCGCGACCGGATCAAGAAAAGCACCAAAGGCAGTGGACTGATTGAGCTTGCGGGCGAGGTAACCATCAAACCAGTCGGTGGCGGCCGCCAGGATGAAGACGATGGCCGCAGCCAGATAGGACCACTGGTAGGGAAGATAGAACATGATGACGAAGACGGGGATGAGCAAAATCCGGAAAAACGTCAACAGGTTAGGTATGTTTGTCATTATTTTCAGCCACTTCTTGTACGTCGCTACATAGTGCGCCAAAGCCGATTTGCGATGCAACCGCGGCGGCGCCCGTCCTGGTCTTGTTAACCCAGCAATCTTCACGAAATGCGGGGTCATTATGGCATTTACGCCCCCTCTTCGTCACGGCTCTTGTGCATCAAGGAGTTAGCGATTTTCCCCGGCTGTCGGCCCCGTCGAATAAGCGGCTTCATTCAAGACTCAGGCTGAGTGCAAGCCATCATGAATGGTTTGGGCCAGCTCCTGGCTGATGCCGGGCACCTTGGCCAGCTCATCAACGCTCGCCCGTTTCACCTCCTGCAATCCCCCCAGGTATTTGAGCAGCGCCTGACGGCGCTTGGGCCCGACGCCGGGAATATCCTCCAGGCTGCTGCTGGTGCGAGCCTTGGCGCGGCGAGCGCGGTGCCCGGTGATGGCAAAACGGTGGGATTCATCGCGAATATGCTGGATGAGATGCAGAGCAGGCATATCCGCCGGGAGGTGCAGCTCTTCGTGGCTCTCCCCCATGATCAGGGTCTCCAGCCCTGCCTTGCGGGTCACCCCCTTGGCGATACCCACCAGCAAGGGGTATTTGCCACCGAGAAACTCCAGCTGGCGGGCCAGGATCTCCTCAGCGCGGCGCAACTGGCCGAGGCCGCCGTCGATAAACAGGATGTCAGGCACCTTGTCCGGCTCCTGAGGCTTGCCAAAGCGACGCTCCAGCGCCTGCTCCATGGCGGCATAGTCATCCCCCCCCGTGATGCCGTCGATATTGAAGCGGCGATATTCGGAAGAGAGAGGCCCCTCCCGGTTGAACACCACACAAGAAGCGACGGTGCGCTCCCCCATGGTGTGAGAGATATCGAAGCACTCCATGCGGGCGATGGGGGCCTCCAGCTCCAGCAGCTCCTCAAGCTGGTTGAAGCGGGCGGTGATGGTGCTCTTGTGGGCCAGGCGCGAGCGCAGGGCCGTCTCGGCATTGATGGCGGCCAGCTTGATGAAGCGGGCCCGCTCGGCGCGGGTACGGCTCACCACCCGCACCTTGTAGCCAGCAGTCTGGCTTAAGGTCTCGGCGATCAGCGCCTCGTCCTCAAGGGCCACATCCAGCAGTACCTCGCTCGGGATCTGCCGCCCCCCCTGCCCCGACAGATAAAACTGCAGCAAGAAGGCCTGCACCACCTCCTCTTGCGGCGTATCCCCCGGCACCTTGGGGAAATAACTGCGCGAGCCCAGCACCTTGCCCTGGCGGATGAAGAGCACGTGGATACAGGCCGAACCCTGCTCGAAGGCGACCCCCACCACATCGAGCTCGTCCAGCACGTTGCCGCTCACAGATTGCTGCTCGGTGACCCGGCGCAGCGCCTGGATCTGATCCCGGTAGCGGGCGGCCTCCTCGAAGCGCAAATCGCCGCTGGCGGACTCCATCTTGCCTACCAGCTCGCCTATCACCTGCTGGTTCTTGCCTGCCAAAAACAATTTGGCCAGCTCCACCTGTTGGGCATATTCAGCCTCACTCACCAGTCCGGGCACACAGGGTCCGGCGCAGCGTTTGAGCTGGTAGAGCAGGCAGGGACGGGTGCGGTTGGCATAGACGGCATCTTCGCACTGGCGTACCGGAAAAATCTTCTGCATCAGGTGCAGGCTCTCGCGCACCGCCCCGCCGGAGGGGTAAGGACCGAAATAGTCCCCCTTCACCTTGCGGGCACCACGATGAACCCCGATGCGCGGGTGCTGATGGGCAGTGATGATGATCCAGGGATAGGATTTGTCATCGCGCAGCAGCACGTTGTAGCGCGGCTGGTACTGCTTGATGAGGTTGTGCTCGAGGATCAGTGCCTCGGTCTCGGTGTGGGTCACCGTCACCTGAATATCGACGATCTGGCGCACCAGGGTGCGGGTCTTGATGCTGTCGACGTTGGCCCGAAAGTAGGAGGCGAGCCGCTTTTTCAGATCCTTGGCCTTGCCCACATAGATGACGATGCCACCGCTGTCGTACATGCGATAGACGCCGCTCTGGTGGGTCACTGCGCGCAAGAAGGACTTGCTGTCAAAGAGGGGCTCGGAAGATAGGAACATCGGCGACTCGACTCAATACAAAGGGGCGAAAACAGGTGCTGTGAACATTAACGGGGAGAGCATACTGCGCCAGGGCGGCAAAAAGCAAAAAGGCGGCACACGCCGCCTTTGTGACCACACATGACCCGGTTACAGGGTATCGGCATCCAGCATGCCATAGCGAATGGCCAGATGGGTCAGCTCCACATCACCATTGATGCCCAGCTTGCTGAACAGTCGGTAGCGGTAGCTGTTGACCGTCTTCGGGCTCAGATTCAGCTGTTCGGAGATATCGGTCACCTTCTGCCCCTTGGTGATCATCATCATGATCTGCAGCTCCCGCTCAGAGAGGGACTTGAAGGGGTTCTCGTCCGCCGAGGCAAACTGGCTGAGGGCCATCTGCTGGGCGATCTCCGGGGAGATGTAGCGCTGGCCCGAGTGCACCAGCCGGATCGCCTGGATCATCTCGTCAGGTGCGGCCCCCTTGGTCAGATAACCGGCGGCCCCCGCCTGCATCACTTTGGTGGGGAACGGATTTTCTGAATGAATGGTCAGCACTATGATGCGCACATCGGGGCGGATCCGCAGGATCTTGCGGGTCGCCTCCAGGCCGCCAATACCCGGCATGTTCATGTCCATCAGGATCACATCCGGATGGTGCTGACGACAAAATGCCACCGCGGTCTCCCCGCTCTGTGCCTCGCCCACCACCTTGATCCCGCGCACATCTTCCAGAATGCGTCTTATCCCTGTACGCACCAGCTCATGATCATCGACCAGGAATACATTTATCACCCAAACACCCCGTTCTTATCTCGTTATTGCCGCCCGGTTAGGGTTAACAGGGCGTCTTGCATCATAACCAAACTCGTCGCTTTGGCAAACTACGCATGCCAAAAGTTTGAGAATGTGCATTAATGGCGTTTTAAATCAAATAATTATATAAATAATCAAAACAAAAAACGGTGTCTCGCGACACCGTTTTTCCATTTTGCTGGCAACGCATTCAGCTTGCCAGGAAAGCACGCACCTTCTCCAGATCCGCCGGGGTATCCACCCCGACCGGCGGCGCCTCGAGGGCCTGGGCGACGTGGATCTTCTCGCCGTACCAGAGCACCCGCAGCTGCTCCAGCGCTTCTACCTGCTCCAGTGCACTCGGCGCCCAGTCCACATAACGCTGGATGAAACCGGCGCGATAGGCGTAGATGCCGATGTGGCGCTGATAGTGCGGGCCAATCTGCTCGTGGCTTTGGGCAAAACGGTCCCGATCCCAGGGAATGCTGGCCCGGCTGAAGTAGAGGGCGTAGCCATCCTTGTCGGTGACCACCTTGACCGCATTGGGGTTGAATGCCTCCTCCGCATCCTTGATGGGCACGGAGAGGGTCGCCATCGGCGCCGTCGCAGCGGCCAGGTTATCAGCCACCTGACGGATGATGGCGGGCGGGATGAGCGGCTCATCCCCCTGAACGTTGACGATGATGGTATCGGCAGCAAAACCGTAGTGGCGGCACACCTCGGCGAGGCGCTCGGTACCGGACTGATGATCCGGTGAGGTCATGCACACTTCGGCGCCCATGCCTGCCGCGACAGGTGCCAGCGCCTGTGCCACCCGCTCGTCATCGGTGGCGACGATCACCCGCTCGGCGCCGGATTGCAGCGCCTTCTCCACCACATGTTGCACCATGGGCTTGCCATGGATATCCGCCAGCGGCTTGCCCGGCAAGCGGGTCGAGGCGTAGCGGGCAGGGATCACGACCACGAAGCTCATGATGGCAGCTCGTCGCTGTTGAGGGGACGGGCGCGGTTTTCCAGCAGCACGGGGATCCCCTCCTCCAGCGGATAAGCCAGCTTGTCGAAGCGACAGACCAGCTCATGGACAGCCTTGTTGTATTGCAGTTTCCCCTTGCAGACAGGGCAAGCGATGATGTCGAGCAATTTGATATCCAATGCCAAAACGATACTCCTTCAACAATGTCGAGCAGATAGGCCCGGCAAACAATGTGTCGAGCAAGCGCCTTGCCCGGCAAGGGAAGATGCCGGACAAGGTGATAATCCCTTCAGGGGCAGAGCAAGTCTGCCGTTTATTCTCTGGCGCCGGCAGCGGCGACTGTTGCCGACTTGGCCTGAGCCAGCTTTTGCAGCAAGGTGTCCAGCAAGGAGGCGGGCAGTTGGGCGCTGACTGGCAGATACCACCAGTTGTCCCGGGCAAACGGGCGGCACTTGACCGCATCTTTTTCCGTCATCAACAGGGGGCGTTGACCAAAACGGGCGACAAGTTCATCGCGATCAAACGGATGGTGATCCGCATAGCCGACGCTCTGTTGCAGCTCATAGCCAAGCCCGGTCAGGGTAGCAAAAAAACGGGGGGGATGGCCGATCCCCGCAAGGGCATCCACGGCGCGCGGCAGGGGCTCGGCAAGCGGGACATCGTCGCGCACCCGTCTCGGCCCATCGGCGATCAGGCTCATGGGATACTCCCCTTTGCCCGGCTCGCCACCATTGCAGATGATGGCATCCACGCGCTTCAAGCGGGTCACCGGCTCGCGCAGCGGTCCCATAGGCAGCAGGCAGAGATTGCCAAATCGGCGCGCGCCATCCACCACCACCAGCTCGATGTCACGGGCCAGCGCATAGTGCTGCAGGCCGTCGTCGGTGATGATGATGTCCACCTCGCCGCTTTGCTCGAGCAGCCTGACCGCATCGGCCCGCTTGGGGGCCACCACTACGGGGCAGCCGCAGCGCCGGGCAATCAGGACAGGCTCATCGCCGGCCTGCGCCGTGGTGCTGGCAGCATCGAGCCGGTAGGGGTAATGGGGCGCCTTGCCGCCATAACCGCGACTCACCACTCCTGGCTTGAAACCGCGTGCCTGCAACTGTTCCACCAGCCAGATCACCACCGGGGTCTTGCCGTTGCCCCCCACAGAGATATTGCCCACCACGATCACGGGAACGCCGGCCCGATAGGCCTTGCGCCAGCCCCGTCGGTAGGCGTAGCGGCGGGCACCGCTGATGATGGCAAACAGCAGGGCAAAAGGAGCCAGCCACCAGCGCCAACCGCTTTTGCCATACCAGAGTTGTTCCATCACTCCTTGTGACCCGCTGCCTGGTTGCCAAACTGGATGGCGCGCAGCTGGGCATAGGTGCCTTGCTGGGCCATCAGGGCATCGTGGTTGCCGCGCTCGACGATATGACCCTCGTCGATCACCAGGATCTCATCCGCCTTCTCGATGGTGGAGAGGCGGTGGGCGATCACCAGGGAAGTACGCGCCTTGCATAGCTCGTCGATGGCGGCCTGGATATGGCGCTCGGATTCGGTATCCAGCGCCGAGGTCGCTTCGTCCAGCAGCAATACCGGAGCATCGCGCAACAGGGCGCGGGCGATGGCGATACGCTGACGCTGGCCGCCGGAGAGGGACGCACCGTTCTCACCGACCACAGTGTCGTAACCTTGCGGCATCTTGCTGACAAACTCGTCGGCGTGAGCGATGCGGGCCGCCTGGCGGATCTCGTCGCTGCTGTAGCGGTCCTCCGCCGCGTAGGCGATGTTGTTGGCCACCGAATCGTTGAACAGGTGGACATGCTGGGAGACCAGGGCGTACTGCTTGCGCAGCTCGCTCAGTTGGTACTCGCGGATGTTGATGCCGTCCAGCAGGATCTCCCCCTGCTCGATGTCATAGAAGCGGGTCAGCAGGCTGGCAATGGTGCTCTTGCCGGAGCCGGAGCGCCCCACCAGGGCCACGGATTTACCCGCCTCCACCTTGAAGCTGACGTTGTGCAGCGCCGGAGTGTCCTTGGTCGGATAGGTAAAGGTGACGTTGCGAAACTCGATTTCGCCGCGGGCACGCTCCAGAGTACGGGTGCCGGTATCCTGCTCCGGCTCGGTATCGAGCAGGCCAAACAGGCTGTGGCAGGCGGTGATGGCGCGCTGGAACTGGTTGTTGACGTCGGTCAGGCTTTTCAGCGGCTTGAGCAGCATCATCATGGAGGTGATCATGACGGTAAAGGTACCGGCAGTCAGCTCGCTGCGCACGCTGTCGATAGTCGCCACATAGAGGAAGGCGGCCAGGGCGATGGAGGCAACCATCTGGACGATGGGGCTGCCGATGGCATCCGCCGCCACCATCTTCATGGTCTGCTGGCGCATGTTGTTGCTGACCTGGAAGAAGCGTTTCTCCTCCACCTTCTGGCCACCGAACATCAGCACCTCTTTATGCCCCTTGAGCATCTGCTCGGTGGAGGTGGTGATGTCTCCGACCGCCTGCTGGATATGGCGGCTGATCTTGCGAAAACGACGGCTGATGAGGCCGATGATGATGCCCACCAGCGGCCCCACCACCAGGAAGATCACCGACAGCTGCCAGGAGTGATAGAACATCAGGCCGAGCAGGCCAATGACGGTCGCCCCTTCCCGCACCAGGGTCACCAAGGTGGTACTCGCGGCCGAGGAGACCTGGCTCGCATCATAGGTCACTTTGGAGAGCAGGTGACCGGTGTTCTGCCGGTCGAAGAAGCTCATCGGCATCGCCACCATGTGATTGAACACCTGCTGCTGCAGTCGCATTACTACGTGGTTGCCGACCCAGGCCATGCAGTAGTTGGAGAGAAAGTTGGCGAGACCGCGCAGGGCGACGATGCCGAGCACGAAGAAGGGCATCCATTTCAGCACGGTGGCATCGTTGCCATTGATCCCCTGATCGATAAGCGGCTTGATGGAGTAGACGAAGGTGGTATCGACCGCGGCATAACCCAGCATGCCGATGATGCCGCCAATGAGGCCCAGCTTGCGATCTCGAACATAGCCGAGCAGGCGTTTGAATACTGGCCAGCTCTCTTGTGAGGTTTCTTGTTGCATGAATAGCCGTTAGTAATGGAAATGACGGGCTATTCTAGCCAAAGCTTGGGCTTCCACCAAGCATCCCCATCTCGATAAAGGGCCTGGCACGATAAAAAGCGGATCAGGGCGCAGGCCAGAGCCCGGGTCGCCACCAGGCACCATCACGCCGATACCAAGGGCCCCGGCTGCGCTCGGCACTGACCATCAAGCCTTCTCCCTCAGGCTGGATCAGGATGGCACCATGCAGCCCCGTAACCCACTGGCGGGCGGCCCGATAGCGCGCCACCACTTCGGGGCGGGGAAACCTCCACTGGTTCATGAAGCCTGCGCTGTGCACGACGTAGCGAGGAGCGACCACCGCGACAAAGGGCGGCGTGGAAGAGGTGCGGCTGCCATGGTGCGGACTCACCAGCAGGGTGCTGGCAAGCCCCTCCCCTTCCAGCGCGACCAGCCGCTGCTCAGCCTGGCGTTCGATGTCCGCGCTCAGCAGCACGCTGGTGTGCCCGTCGCGGATACGCACCACGCAGCCATCGTTGTTGCGCCCGCCCCCGGGATGTTCTGGCCAGAGCACAGAGAAATCGAGCCCCTGCCAGCGCCACTGCTGACCCCGCTGGCAAAGCGACGTTCGTTCGTCGAACCGATGGGAAGAGAGCTCGCTACGTACCATCAGGGTGGTGAGCAATCGCTGGCGGTTACCGGCATGATCCCTGTCCTTGTGGCTGAGGATGAGGCGATCGATAACCCGGATCCCAAGCCGGCTCAGCTGGGGCAGGATCACCGCATCCGCCATGTTGTAACCGCCCGGGTAGCGATCGCCCGTGTCATAAAGGATGGCCCGATCCCCCTTGCTGATCAGCACCGCCAACCCCTGTCCCACGTCCAGCACCCGCAGCTGCCAACGCGCCTCGGTGGGCCAGAGTGTCAGCACCATGGCCAGTACGCCGGGCAACCAGAGCCAGCGGGCCGGAGGCCATCGCCAACCCGCCCGGAGCAGCAGCAACAAGGTACACAGGGGCAGCCACCAGTGGGGCAGCGGCCACCACAGTTGCAACCGGGCCGCCAGCCAGGCCAGCAGACTCAGCACCCACTCGAGCCCAAGATCCGCCAGCCAGAACAGCCCGTAAGCCAATGGGGCAACAAGCGGCGCAAGCAGCACCCCGATCAGGGCCAGCGGTATGATGGCGATGCAAAAGAGCGGCACCGCCAGCAGGTTGATCACCATGGCGAGCGGCGCTATGCCCTCGAACAGCGCCAACTGCATGGGTAGCAGACCGAGCAGCAACCAGAGCTGGATCTGCCAAAGCCCGGGGCGGGCATGGCAATAGCCCACCAGCAGCAAGATGGCCACCGCCAGAAACGAGAGCCAAAACCCCGCCGAGTAGAGGGCGAAGGGATCCCACAATACCAGCACCACAAAGGCCCACAACCAGATGCGATAGGCGGGCCACTCCCGCCGGCACCAGCGCAGCAGGCTCCACACCAACACCATGATGAGGGCCCGTTCGGTTGCCACCGCAAAGCCCGCCAGCCAACTGTAAGTCGCCGCAAACAGCAATGACGTGAGGATGGCACCGCGCAGCCCGAACAGGCGGCCAAGCCACCAGCCCAGCACGGCCACCAGTGCGATATGCTGACCCGAGATGGCAATGATGTGAGTGATGCCGCTGCCGCGAAACAGGGTCCACTGCTCATCCGTAATCCCGCCTTGCTCGCCAAAGGTGAGCGCTGCCAGCAGAGGGCCATGGGTGAGCGGGCGCCAACTTGCCTCGGCCGCCGCCAGCCAGCGTTCGCGCCAACCCGGTGCCACCGGCTGAATGTCGATGATCCGCCGCAAGTTGCCGGTGGCGGTGATCCCCTTGCCCAGCAGCAGGCGACGACCGTCCATCCCCGCCTCGTTGGCAAGCCCGTGTGCCGGTTTGAGGGAGCTGACCAGGGTCAGCCGGCTGCCCACCGTCAACGCAGGCAGCGCCTGGTAAGCATTGACTCGCACCAGAGGCGCGGGCCAGAGCGGTTGGCCGTCGAGTTGTTCCACCTGCAGCTGCAGGCGCACAAATTTATCGCCCTCGGGCTCTGCACTTTTCAGCTGTGCGGTTATGATGTGGCTCGCCTGATCTCCCAGCTGGTTCAGCCAGGCCAGTCGATACGACATATTGGCCTGCATCCAGAGGATGCCGAACAGGAGAAACAGCAGCCGCCAGGCACGATAATATGCAAGGGGAAGCAGCAGGGACAACAAGAGTCCCCCCCATGCGAGTGAAGGTAACCATGGCCAGAGCAGTGAGGAGCTTGCCCCCAGGGCAAACGACAACAGACGCAGATCCATGGAGCAAGTATTTAGCAAGGTTACGATATGCCCAAACGACTCATACAGCGCTGGATGCCCGATCAGCAAAGCCTGAAAGAACACAAGCACTTGCGCCTGTTTGGCAAGCTGCTGCTCGATGCCAATCTCTGGCATCTCAACCGGCGCTCCGCCGCGGGGGCCTTTGCGGTGGGCCTCTTCATGGCCTGGGTGCCCCTCCCCTGCCAGATGCTGCTGGCCGCCGGGGGCGCCATCCTGTTTCGGGTCAACCTGCCCCTTTCGGTGGCCCTGGTCTGGCTCTCCAATCCCATTACCATGCCGCCACTGTTTTATGGCGCCTACCTGACCGGCTGCCAACTGCTGGGCCAGCACGCCCAACCCATCGACATCGAATTCACCTGGGCCTGGCTGGTCTCGGTCTTTGAAACCGTGGCCCCGCCGCTGCTGCTGGGCTCCCTGGTGCTGGCACTGCTGAGTTCCCTGATTGGTTATGCCCTGATCCGCACCTTCTGGCGGATCAGCACGGTGCGCCAGTGGCAAAAACGCAAGGTGGCGCGAGCATGCTGAACGGCTGGCTTGAGCGCTTCAAAATAAACCCGGACACCCTGCGCCAGCAGAAGTGGTTTGCCCTGTTTGGTGAGCGCCTGCTCAACCCGGCGCTATGGCAGACCCAACCCCGGGCCCTCGCCGGCGCCGTGGCCGCGGGCATCTTTGCCTGCTGGTTTCCCATCCCCATGCATTCGCTGATCGCCGTCGCGCTGGCACTGGCCTTTCGCCTCAATCTGCCGCTGGCCCTGCTGGCAGTCTGGTTCAACAATCCGTTGACCCTGCCCTTCATGTATCTTTACGCCTATCGCACCGGCTGTCTGGTGCTAAGCCAGCCGCCGGAGCCCTTCCACCTCACCTGGACGCTCCACTGGCTGGAGCAGGAGGCAGCCACTCTGGTCCCTCCTTTCCTGCTCGGCAGCCTGCTGCTGGCCATCATCACCGCCCTGCTCGGGGGCCTGCTGACCCTGCTGGCACTGCAACTGAAACAAAAGTTGGCTCAGCGCTAACACAAGCCGCCGTCATTCCGTGCCGAAGACGGGCCGCCATGGCCCGTCTTGCCTTCATCTGACTCTCCCGCCACACTCCTTGTAAGCCGTTGTTTCCTGCACACAATCCGAAACAAGGAGGCCACCATGGCCGACCCGCTGATCCTGGCTTATGCCGATGGCAAACCCCTCACCCTGCTGCCAGCCATGGCCAATCGCCACGGCCTCATCACGGGGGCGACCGGCACCGGCAAGACGGTCACCCTGCAAGTGCTGGCGGAGGGCTTCTCCCGCCTCGGGGTACCGGTGTTTCTCGCCGATGTGAAGGGGGATTTGAGCGGCCTTGGCGCCGCCGGTGCTGGCTCGGCCAAGCTGGATGCCAAGCTGGCCCAGCTCGGCATTTCAGCCCCCAACTTTGCCGCGAGCCCGACCCTGTTCTGGGATCTCTTTGCCGAGCAGGGACACCCGGTGCGAGCCACCGTCTCCGACATGGGGCCTTTGCTGCTCTCCCGCCTGCTCGGTCTCAACGATACCCAGAGCGGGGTGCTGGAGCTGGTGTTCAAGGTGGCGGACGACGAGGGGCTGTTGCTGCTGGATCTCAAGGACTTGCGAGCCATGGTTCAGTTTGCCGGGGAGAATGCCAAATCCCTCACTACTCGTTACGGTAACGTCTCCACCGCCTCCGTCGGGGCCATTTTGCGCAACCTGCTGACTCTGGAGAGCGCCGGTGGCGATCACTTCTTCGGCGAACCCATGCTGGACATTCAGGATCTGCTGCAGACCGACGAGGCGGGTCACGGTCATATCAATGTGCTGGCGGCGGGCAAGCTGACCCACTCCAGCCGCCTCTATGCCTGCTTCCTGCTCTGGCTGCTCTCGGAGCTGTTCGAGCAGTTGCCGGAAGTGGGGGATCCGGACAAGCCGGTGCTGGTCTTTTTCTTCGATGAGGCTCACCTCTTGTTCAACGATGCCCCCAGGGCGCTGCTGGAGAAGATCGAACTGGTGGTGCGGCTCATCCGCTCCAAAGGGGTGGGCGTCTACTTCGTCACCCAGAGTCCGGCCGACATTCCCGACAGCGTGCTGGGGCAACTTGGCAACCGGGTGCAGCACGCCCTGCGCGCCTTTACCCCGAGCGATCAGAAGGCGGTGCGGATCGCCGCCAACACCCTGCGCGCCAACCCGGCCTTCGATGCGGCCGGCGTCATCACCGAACTCGGCGTCGGCGAGGCACTCATCTCCCTGCTCGACGAGAAGGGGCGCCCCGGGGTGGTGGAGCGCGCCTTTATTGCCCCGCCGGCCAGCCGGATCGGGCCCCTGAGCGAGGCAGAGCGACAGAACTTGATCCATGGCTCATTGCTGCATGGCCGCTACGAGACGCCGGAGGATCGCGAATCCGCCTTCGAGCGTCTCAACGGGGACAAGGTGACAACCACAAGCGAACAAGGCTGCGAGCCGTCATCCAGCGGGGAAGGCGGGCTGCTCGATGCCCTGAACGAGATGTTGTTTGGCCGCACCGGTCCCCGTGGTGGCCAGCATGACGGCGTGGTACAGACCGCCGCCAAGAGCGTGGCCCGCACCATAGGCAATGAGGTGGGGCGCCAGCTGGTACGCGGGGTGCTCGGCTCTCTCTTGGGGGGCAGCAAACGGCGACGCTAACGCCGCCAAAAGCGACGGATACAAAAAAGCCCGCCGGGTCTCCCCGGCGGGCTTTTGTCTGGTCTGGCGCCATCACGACTAACTTGTCACAGCACCTTGGCGATGGCATCGCACAGGGGATCGATGTTGGCGCGGGTGATCCCGGCCACGCTGATCCGGCCGGAACCGACGATGTAGATGGCAAACTCGCTCTTGAGGCGCTCAACCTGATCCTTGCTGAGGCCGGAGAAGGAGAACATGCCATTCTGCTCACGAATGAAACCGAAGTCCTGGTTCACGCCACGGGCAGCCAGTTTTTCCACCAGCAGCTCGCGCATCTCGCGAATGCGCACCCGCATGGCGGCCAATTCTTCAACCCACTCGGCATAGAGGGCCGGATCGCTCACCACGGCGGTGACCACGGCCGCACCGTGTGACGGCGGGTTGGAGTAGTTGGCACGAATGACGGTCTTGACCTGGGTAAAGGCCACCTCGGCGATCGCCTTGGTCGCGCTGACCAAGGTGAAGGCGCCAACCCGCTCGTTGTAGAGGCCGAAGTTTTTGGAGAAGGAGCTCGCCACCAGCAGCTCATCATGGCACTCGGCGAAGATGCGCAGACCCTCGGCGTCTTCCTCGATACCGCGGGCAAAGCCCTGATAGGCGAAGTCAAACAGCGGCAGCCAGCCGGCGGCGGCACTCTGCTTGGCCAGGGCGCGCCACTGATCAGCGGTCGGATCGATACCGGTCGGGTTGTGGCAGCAGCCGTGCAGCAACACCAGATCGCCGGCTTGCGCCTCGGACAGGGACGCCTGCATGGCGGCAAAATCCAGCCCCTTGGTCGCTGCGTCGTAGTACTTGTACCACTTGACGGTCAGGCCGGCGGCCTGGAACACGCTGACATGGTTGGCCCAGGTGGGATCGGAGATCCAGACGGTCCTGGCGAGATTGTTGCGCACCACAAACTCGGCGGCGATGCGCAAGGCACCGGTACCACCCGGCGCCTGGGCAGTCTTGGCACGGCCACTGTTGACCAGGGGGGAGTCCTGCCCGAACAGCAGCTGCTGCACGATGCGGCCGTACTCGATATTGCCTTCAATACCGAGGTAATTCTTGGTCTTCTCGTCGGTCAAGAGCTTCTGTTCGGCTCGCTTGACGCAATGAAGGATAGGGGTGGCACCGGTCTCATCCTTGTAGATCCCTACGCCCAGATTGATCTTGTGGCTGCGAGTGTCAGCGCGGAAGGCTTCGGTCAGGCCCAGGATCGGATCCGCTGGGGCGGCAACAACCTTTTCAAACATGGTATTCCCTGTATTCCGTTGATGGCTTGGATGGCAAAGCATGGTGGCAAACAAAAGCGCCCATCCTGCGAGCGCTTCGTCAGCTCTTTATATCACTGCGTTCAAGGAGGGAAAACCGCTTTTTAGCCCATCCGTGCGGCGATTTCAGCCGACGGCATGCCAGCTGGAGGCCAGCGCGCACACTTCGGCAGACAAACCACCATTGGATTCAACCAAAGCGCTACAAACTGCCAACAAAGATTTGGGCAGACGGCTCGTCTCCCAGGGGCGGCTCTCCGTCAACGGCTGGCCATAGGCGGCCATGATGGGAGAGAGGGAAACGGGCAACCACCAGCTGGCCGGGCGCCCGAGACGCTGGGCCAGCGCCTGGACCCGATCCACCCCGGCGGGGTCGAGGGCGGTGAGATGGCTCCACTGCACATTGGGCGGCAGGGCCGCCACGATTTGTTGCAGGGCCGAGTGGGCCGTGGCGGGCACCCACACCAGCAGAGTGCCATCCGCGAGGGGCAGTTCGGCAAAGGCACCGATGCAATCCGTGCTGATCACCCGCAAGAGTTCCCCCTCCCCCCACAGGATCTTGCCAAGCCCGGCGAGGGTGCGCTCCGGCAACGCCACCTCCCCCAGGGTCTGCAGCCAGGGCGCGGCATCGAGCAGGGTACCGCCACTGAAAAACAGGCTGAAGGGGGCAGAGGCACGCAGGCGCAGCAGCTGATCGGCGCAGAGCCGGATCCCCTTGTCCTCGAAGTCGATCTGTTCGACCGGACTGAACCCCGCCCCAGACTTGCGATAAAGCGCCGCCAGTACCTGCTCGTTGACCAGCTCCCCCAGCTGCCACCCCTGGGCGTGCAGCCACTCCTCGGGGGCCGGTGGCGCCGTGGCGATCTCCGCCAGCATCAGCTCACGGGTCAGATAGCGTCGCCCCGCCGGCGTCAGCTCATAGTGGTGATTGCCGAGGGCCAGCAACAGCTGGTTGTCCCTGAGCAGGCCCACCAACGGCTGCCATTGGCGGCCCCGGATCGCCAATGGCGAGTGTTCCAGCAGCTGCCGGGCCAGCTCCCGCCATTCGGGGTGACGAAAATCGATCACTTGCACTCCATCCCTGTGTCGCAACGAGAGCCGGAAATTAACTTATCTTGTGAGCCTCGGCCAAGCCCGGTCGGGGCAATCCGTGACTCAGCGCATGAACAAGGGAGGGTTGGCAGCAAGAATGCGTCCGGCATCGCCCTCCCCATCCAGGGCGCCGGCAACCCCTGACCCAAACAAAGACCCCGCCTGCAGGCGGGGTCTTTGTGAGTTCGACGGACTTATTGAGGTTCGTTCAGACGCAGATCGGCTTCATGCCAGCCAAGCGGCAGCGCCAGCAGCTGATCGATCAGCTCCCGCCGATCGGATTTTTCCAGATAGGCGAGATAGAGGGGGCGGCTCAGGGGCTGCGCCTCTTCTACCAGATGCAGGGCCCCCTTCTCCAGATAGGGGCTCACCATCCGCCGCGGCAGATAGGCAGCGCCGCCATTGGCCAGCACGAACTGCAGCGCCATGCTGGCGGAGCTCGAATGCAGCACAGGTGTCTTTTGCAGGCTCTGCAGACGGCTCGGCTGCGGCTCGAAACTGGTACCCCAGTCCAGATGAATGTGGGGCATCTGGATCAGGTTGTCGGCATTGGCCGCCGGATCCCGGCTCACCAGCTCGAACACCAGCTCGCCGATGGGATGCAGGGCAATCTCGTCGATCTTGGTGGGCTCGGAGAGCAGCGCCAGATCGAGGGAACGCTCCAGCAGCTGACGGCAGAGGTGTTCGCGCGAAGCCGTCTCCAGGCGCACCGCGAGCCCGGGGGCCAGGGCGTAGATGTGATTGAGCCAGTCGTTGAAGTCGAGCTCCCAGAACACGGCCGGCGCCCCGATCGCCAGCTGCTGGCTGAATCCGGGGGAGAGGGCCACATCCTGCTTGGCACGACCCAGGGTATGCAAGATGGCGTCTGCATAAGGCAGCAGACGCTCACCGGAGGCGGTCAGACGGATGTTGTTGCGATGGCGGGCAAACAGGCTGACACCCAGTTGCTGTTCGAGCTGGCGGATCCTGAAACTCACCGCCGACTGGGTCAGGTATAGATTTTCGGCAGCCCGGCCAAAGTGCCGGGTCTTGCTTACCTCAATGAAGGTCCGAAGCAGCTCGGTATCCATTAATCGATGGACTCGTCACTGCCACCGCCGCCACCCACGTCAAAGCTGCCACCACCGCTGCTCTCTTCGCTGGCACCACCCACGACGGTGCAGAGACGATGAACACGCTTGGGACCGATCACCTTGAGGTACTTGAACCACACCTTGGCATGGGGGTTGGCACCGGCGGCGCCGGATTTGACCTGCTCAATGAAGGCGGACTCAACCTCGTCACGAGGAGCCAGGTTGCCCTGATAGAGTGCCAGCATGGCGGTACCGTACTTTTCCAGACTGTCCGCTTCGGCCACAGTGAATTCACCACTGCGACGCAGGCCACGGGGAAAATGTTTGAAGTCGTTGAAACGCTTGTCTGATTCGAAGCTCATAGTGCTCTTTTTTTCTGGTTAGTTTGACCTTTGCGGGCAAGTATCATCAGGCCATCGCCGAGTGCAAAATCAATTTTTTCACTATGTTAATAAAAAATTTTTATTGATGTCGATTTATCCCGACCCTATTGATGATTTCGTCTCAAAACAAGAAAAAATCATTGATAAATAACGGGCTTATGCCAAAACGATGTCATCCTGACAGGCCGATTTGTCACCGAGACAGATAAAAACAAAGCGCCATATGGCGCTTTGTTTTTATCGCGAGTCAACTCGTGTCGCAGGGCTGCAGAGCGAGTTACTCGATCATGGCCGGTTGCGCCAGGTTGTCGGCACGCCACAGACGATAGCGCACTTCATATTCCTGGGGCACATAGATGACGAATGGCAGCTTGGAGTTGTAGTTCACAAAGAAGCCCTGGCCATATACCTGAACGAAAGACTCCTTCTTCTGTCCATCCGGGCAGGCCATCAGGGTGCTGATGGGATCGGACACCTTGCCCAGCACCAGGTAGTTGTAGCCCCAGCCCTTGACGCTGTGCTGTTCCAGATTGCCGGCAAAACGTGGCACGTTGCAATCCACCATCATCTTCTTGCCAACCTGCAGCTCGACCATCATGTCGGCTTCTTTTTCGACTTCGGGCAGGCGGATCACCACACGTTCCTGATTCACGTCAGCGGCTGGGAACATGCTGATATCAAATTTTTTCGGCTCGGCAGCGACGGCATGGCCGCCCAGCAACAAGGCGCCCAGCAGGCTAAAACGCAGTACGGTTTTCATCTGTACCTCTTGGGGTTAGTTCAACGCCGCTAGACTAACCGCTCTGCCGATTTCATGCCAGCGCTCTGCGCCGCAAATCTCGCAGGAACCGGCACACAGTGACGCTATCTGGTTATTTTCTGACATGGTGCACACGCCCGTTGCGGGAGCCTCATGAAAAAGGCGAGGCCAACTGACCTCGCCATGCACCAACTTACTCTTTTTTCACTATTTTTTAGCTGTCTCATGGGCCTGGATGACGGCCACCGCCTTGTCCGGGAAGTCGCTGAACACCCCGTCCACATCCGCCTGATAAAGGAAGATGTTCAGGAGATCAGTGAAGTCCTTGGCATAGGCGGGGATCTGTCCCTCATCCTGACGGAAAGTATAAGGATGCACCTTGAGACCGGCGGCATGGGCCTCTTTCACCATATTGGTGAAGACCGGCTTGCTAGGAGTACCCGGCTCGGTCACCACCATCGGCTTCCAGGGGCCAATCCCTTCGGCATAGGAGGCGATGGTCTTCATGGCGCCCGGCTTGAACATCCAGTCGTAGTCATAGGGGGTCGCCTTGCCCTTGGCGTCGTAGACCATGGTCTCGTTCCAGTCGGTCTCGGCCATCAGCTGCACCAGCTTGAGGTCCATCCCCATGGCGGGCATCAGCTCGCTGTTGATGCGCTTGAGCTCGTTGGCATCGAAGCATTGCAGATAGACCTTGTCATCCTTGGTGGTGTAGCCGTACTCCTTGAGCACCTTCAGCACCGCCTTGGAGATGTCCTTGCCTTCGTGGCGAAACAGCCAGGGGGCCTTGATCTCCGGATAAATGCCGACGTTCTTGCCGGTGCTCTTGTTCATGCCCTGGATCATCTCGATCTCTTCCTGGAAGGTGTGGATCTTGAAGTTGGACTTCCAGAGCGGGAAGCGGGCGGGATAAACGGGGACCTGCTTGCCATCCACCAGCTGGAACGGCTCGGTCATGCGCAGGGAGCGCACCTCGTCCAGGGTGAAGTCCACCACATAGTAGCGGCCATCCGGGCGGGCCCGGCCGGGGAAGCGCTCGGCCACGTCGGTGATGCCGTCCAGGAAGTGATCGTGCATCACCACCAGCTGGTCATCCTTGGTCATCACCAGATCCTGCTCGAGGTAGTCCACCCCCATGGCGTAGGCCATGGCCTTGGACGCCAGAGTGTGTTCGGGCAGGTAACCGGAGGCGCCGCGGTGAGCGATCACCACCTTGCCTTCATCGACGGCCAGCGCAGGCAATGACAGGGAGGCCCCAAGGCCCAACGCAATGAGGGAAATAGCGAATTTTTTCATATGTGATGCTCTTTATTATTGTGTAGGTAGTTGTTCTATCAGAGGTTTATTGCAGTTTTAGGGCGGGCTGCCTGGCAGCAGCCCGCTTTTTCATCAGCTTGCCTTGGGCAAGGCGTGATGATGTTGCGCCAACCAGGCTTGCAGTTGCTGCTGTTCGGCGTCGGAGAGGCGCAGCCCCAGCTTGCTACGGCGCCACAGGATATCTTCCAGGGTAAAGGCCCACTCGCGCTCGATGAGATAGCGCACCTCGGATTCATACAATCCGGCACCGAAGTGCTGGCCACGATCCTCTTTCAGCCAGAGGCGGGCATGGCTGCCATAGGCTTCGGCGATGCGCAGGGCACTGCGATCATCGAGCCAGTCGAATTCGAGCGCATAGGCGCGCGCCAGTTCGCGTACCGTGCAGTCGAACTCGCCGCCGGGCAGGCGGCTGCTGGCGGTCCAGTCCTCGCCCATCTGGCTGAACCAGGGCTTGAGCTTGTTGCAGGCAGCCTGGGCCAGCTTGCGATAGGTGGTGAGCTTGCCACCAAACACCGAGAGCAGAGGCGCGCCATCGGATTCACCGGAGAGCTCCAGCGTGTAGTCGCGGGTCACCGCCTGGGGTGAGTCGGATTCGTCATCGCACAGCGGGCGCACCCCTGCATAGGTCCAGAGGACATCTTTCGGGGCGATCTGGCGGGTGAAGTGGGCGTTGACCACCTTGCACAAATAGTTGACTTCGGCGTCGCTGATCCTGGCCTCACGCGGACTGCCGTGGTGCTCCACGTCCGTGGTGCCGATCAGGGAGTAATCCTGCTGGTAGGGAATGACGAAGACGATGCGGTTGTCCTCGTTTTGCAGGATGTAGGCCTCTTCGCGCTCATGGATGCGCGGTACCACGATATGGCTGCCCTTGATGAGGCGAATGCCGCGCGGGGATGTCTCGTGCAGGCTCTCGTCATAGAAGGTCTTGACCCAGGGGCCGGCCGCATTGACCAGACCGCGACAGGAAACGGTGAACTGCTCGCCCCCTTCCCGCTCCAGGGTCAGGGTCCAGTGTTTGGATCCGCGCACCGCCTTGACGCAGCGGGTACGGGTCTGCACATCAGCGCCCTTGTCCCGGGCCATCATGGCATTGAGCACCACCAGGCGGGCGTCATCGACCCAGGCGTCGGAATATTCAAACCCCTTGCTGATGCCGGCGGTCAAGCCATCTTGCGGCAGGAAGCGCACGCCGCAACTGCCCTTGAGCTTGTCGCGCTTGGCCAGATTGTCATAGAGAAAGAGGCCGGCACGGATCATCCAGGCCGGGCGCAGGTGCGGGCGATGGGGCAGGCGAAAACGCATGGGGCGTGCGATATGGGGCGCCATGCCGAGCAGCACCTCCCGCTCCGCCAGCGCCTCTTTCACCAGCCGGAATTCATAATGTTCGAGATAGCGCAGGCCGCCGTGGATCAGCTTGCTGGAGTTGGAGGAGGTGGCCGAGGCGAGATCTTGCGCTTCAAACAGCGCCACCTTCAGCCCACGCCCCGCCGCATCGGCCGCGATGCCGACGCCGTTGATGCCGCCGCCGACGACGACCAGATCATAATGTTCGCTCATGTTCACCTACTTTCATTTTTATGATTGCTATGGCAGCAATGTTTGATTTCGCTCATTTTAGAACATGAAAAACCAACAAACGAACATTTTATGGCGAAAGTGTGATCGCACCATCCCACGGAAAGTAGCAAATATGGCATGACCCGCTCACCAATGATGTGCTGTCGAACAGGGGGTAGAGCAGCCCAGGTGAAAACTAGCCATTAAGGGATATGAAAATAGAAAAGCCGCCCGGATGGGCGGCTAATGATGAGGATGTCAGCCTGCGACAATCAGCAGATATGGCAGGCGATCTGATGCTGCGCCATCAGCCGTACCAGCTTCTCCGGCGGCTCCTGATCGGTGAAGAGGGCGTGGACCTGGCTGAGGTTGCCGAGATTGACCATGGCATTGCGACCGAACTTGGTGTGGTCGGCGGCCAGGAACACCTGACGAGAGTGGGCGATGATGGCCTGGGCAATCTTCACTTCGTGGTAGTCAAAATCGAGCAGGGAGCCGTCGCTGTCGATGCCCGAGATGCCGATGACGCCATAATCCATGCGAAATTGGCCGATGAAGTCGCGGGTCGCCTCCCCCACAATGCCGCCGTCCCGATTGCGGATCTCGCCCCCGGCGATGATGACGGTGAAGTCATCCTTGGCGGTCAGTATGCTGGCCACGTTGAGGTTGTTGGTGACGATGCGCAGCTCACGGTGATCGAGCAGGGCGCGGGCAATGGCCTCGGTGGTCGTGCCGATGTCGATAAAGAGGGAGGAGCCGTCGGGAATATTGGCCGCTACTTCCCGGGCGATACGCTCTTTCTCCTTGAGCTGCATCACTTTGCGGGCACTGTAGGCGGTATTGACCGTGCTCGAATGCAAAGAGGCACCACCGTGATGGCGCCGGATCTTGTTCTGTTCGGCGAGATCGTTCAGATCCCGGCGAATGGTCTGGGGACTGACGTCAAAATGGCTCACCAGATCGTCGGTCGAGACAAATCCCTGCCGCGTCAGGACCTCCAGGATCTCCAGATGTCGTTGGGTTTGTTTCACGCTTTCACTCCGATGATGAAACGAAAAAAGGCCCCGGCAGATGCGGGGCCTTCTGGCAGTTTACCTGATCCCCTTTGGGATCAATAAGCTGGGGATCACGTTTTATGCCTTATTGGCCGCCGCCTTGGCTGCAACGGCGATGTTCTCGTGCTTGAGGGTCATCGCCAGCAGGATGATGGAGAGCACGCAGGATGCAGTCAGCACCACGAAGCCGCCATCCCAGCCGAAGTGGTCAACGGTATAACCCAGCATGGCGTTGGCCGCAACCGCACCACCCAGGTAACCGAACAGACCGGTGAAGCCTGCCGCGGTACCGGCCGCCTTCTTCGGTGCCAGCTCCAGGGCATAGAGACCGATCAGCATGACGGGACCGTAGATGAGGAAGCCGATGGCCACCAGCGCCAGCATATCGACGGTGGGGTTGCCCGCCGGGTTGAGCCAGTAGACCAGCACGAACAGGGTCACCAGCACCATGAACAGGATGCCGGCCGGGGCGCGGCGGCCCTGGAACATCTTGTCGGAGATCCAGCCACACAACAGGGTGCCCGGGATACCCGCCCACTCATAGAGGAAGTAAGCCCAGGAGGATTTGTCGACGGAGAAGTCCTTGGCCTCTTTCAGATAGGTCGGGGCCCAGTCCAGCACGCCGTAACGAATGAGGTAAACGAAGGCGTTGGCGATGGCGATGTACCACAAGAGCTTGTTGTGCAGCACGTACTTGACGAAGATCTCCTTGGCGGAAAACTCCTGCTCGTGGCTCTCGTTGTAATCCTTCGGATAGTCGTTCTTGTACTCCTCGATGGGGGGCAGACCGACCGATTGCGGGGTATCACGCATCACGAAGAAGGCGATCACCGCGATGGCAGCGGCGGCCGCAGCCGGCACATAGAAGGCACTGCGCCAGTCATTGAACCAGCCCATCCCCAGGATGAACAGCGGACCTATCATACCGCCACCCACGTTGTGAGCCACGTTCCAGACCGAAACGATCTCACCCCGCTCTTTTTGTGACCACCAGTGCACCATGGTGCGACCACAGGGGGGCCAGCCCATGCCCTGCACCCAGCCGTTCAGGAACAGGAGCACGAACATGATGGCGATGCTGGAGGTGGCCCAGTGCATGGTCCCCATCATGAACATGATACCGGCCGACAGCAGCAGACCGGCGGAGAGGAAGTAACGGGCGTTGGAGCGATCCGACACGTTGCCCATCAAAAACTTGGAAAGGCCATAGGCGATGGAGACCCCGGACAGGGCAAAGCCGAGATCCCCGCGGGAGAAGCCCTGCTCCACCAGATAGGGCATGGCCAGACTGAAGTTTTTCCGAACCAGGTAGTAACCTGCGTAACCGAAAAAGATCCCGATGAAGACTTGCCAACGCATGCGTTTATAGAAGGGGTCGACCTTGTCAGCCGGAAGCCTGTCGATGTGCGGTGCAGGCCTGAAGAGACTAAGCATGTTCTGCTTCCTTATTGTTGTTATGGGCGGTTGAGGATGCCCTGACCAAGCTGACGAATCGAGTGAGTCCTCAAATTCGAAAGCGAGCCAATTGTGCGCATAAACGCTCACAAGTTCTGTGACACATGCTCAAATATTGCAGATTTATTACAAACAAAAAGCCTCAAATGAGAAATCAATCATCAAGCGCAACCCCTTGTACGGCAAGGGATAGAGACTACCACCTTGGGGGTAATTAGTCGTTATCAGGTTGCTTTACGTCACATTTTCTTAGCAATGAGTGGGATCTTGCCCACATTTCCCATGGCGGGGGGATGGTGAATTCGGCGGGACGGGTTATTTTCTCACACGTCCGATAACGAACAAAAACGAGCATAACGTTTGCGTAAGGTGAGAAAAAACAGGGAAACGTTTCCGGACGCAACAGATAGATAGAAAAACGATAAAACGGAACATCGACAATAACAGAACATCAAACCTCTACTACGGGTGGATACGAGGAATACAGATATGAGCATACAAAGACCCAATACCCTGCTTGGTGAATGCATTGCCGAGTTTATCGGCACCGGCCTGCTGATTTTCTTCGGCGTAGGATGTGTGGCCGCCCTGGTGCTGGCAGGCGCCAATTTTGGTCAGTGGGAAATTTCCATTACCTGGGGCCTTGGCGTGGCCATTGCCATCTATGTGACCGGCGGTATTTCAGGTGCCCACCTGAACCCGGCCGTCACCCTGGCGCTGATGACCTTCGCCGGCTTTGACAAACGCAAGGTGGTGCCCTTCATCATCGCCCAGATGGCAGGTGCCTTCTGCTTCGCCGCCCTTGTCTACTTCCTGTATGGTAACCTTTTCACCCAGTGGGAAGTGACCCATAACGTGGCACGCGGCAGCATCGAGAGCCTCGGCACCGCCGGCATCTTCTCTACCTACCCCAATGCCCTGATCTCCAACCTGCAGGCCTTCGCGGTCGAGCTGGTGATCACCGCCGTGCTGATGCTGGGCATTCTGGCGCTGTGCGACAACAATAACGGTGCCCCCAAAGGTTTCGCCGCCGCCCTGCTGATCGGTATCCTGATCGCGGTGATCGGCGCCTCCCTTGGCCCGTTAACCGGTTTTGCCATGAACCCGGCCCGTGACTTCGGTCCCAAGCTGTTTGCCTTCTTCGCTGGCTGGGGTGATGTGGCCCTGACCGGTGGTCGTGACAACCCCTACTTCTGGGTACCCATCCTTGGCCCCATCGTCGGTGCCCAGATTGGTGCCGCCCTCTATGTGAAAGTATTGGCCCCCTGTGTGCCGGGCAACCGTGTTGCCACCACCGAGCAAGCCACCCAAACCGCCAAAGCCAAAGAAGAGGCCGCCGCGTAAGAGCGGCCCCATAAAACGTGGAGAACATCATGTCTGCTGAAAAGAAATATGTCGTCGCTCTGGACCAGGGTACCACCTCCTCCCGTGCCATCGTCTTCGATCAGGATGCCAACATCGTCGGCACCTCCCAGCGCGAATTCACCCAGCACTACCCGAAAGCGGGCTGGGTAGAGCACGACCCGATGGAGATCTGGGCGACCCAATCCTCCGTCTTTACCGAAGTACTGGCCAAGACTGGCCTGCGCAGCGAAGAGATCGCCGCCATCGGCATCACCAACCAGCGTGAAACCACAGTGGTATGGGAAAAGGCCACCGGCAAACCCATCTACAACGCCATCGTCTGGCAGTGCCGCCGCACCGCGGCCATCTGTGAAGAGCTCAAAGCCCGGGGCCTCGAAGAGTACGTGCGCGAAAACACCGGTCTGGTGCTGGATGCCTACTTCTCCGGCACCAAGGTGAAGTGGATCCTCGACAACGTGGAAGGGGCCCGCGAGAAGGCGATGAACGGCGAGCTCTTGTTCGGCACCATCGACACCTGGCTGGTGTGGAAGATGACCAACGGTGAAGTGCATGTCACCGACCCGACCAACGCCTCGCGCACCATGCTCTACAACATCCGCGACCTGAAGTGGGATCAGCGCATGCTGGACGAGCTGGGCATCCCCATGTCCATGCTGCCGGAAGTGAAGCCCTCCTCCGAGGTGTATGGCTACACCACCCGTGGTGGCGGCTCCCGCATCCCCATCGCCGGTATCGCCGGTGACCAGCAGTCCGCCCTGTTCGGCCAGCTCTGCTTCGAAAAAGGGATGGCCAAGAACACCTACGGCACCGGCTGCTTCATGCTGATGAACACCGGTACCGAGCCGGTTCGCTCCAACAACGGCCTGCTGACCACGGTCGCCATCGGCCCGAAAGGGGAAGTGAACTACGCGCTGGAAGGGGCCGTGTTCATGGGCGGCGCCACCATCCAGTGGCTGCGTGACGAGCTCAAGATCATTCATGATGCTCGCGACACCGACTACTTCGCCTCCAAGGTGGGCGACACCAACGGCGTCTACCTGGTGCCGGCCTTCGTCGGTCTGGGTGCCCCCTACTGGGATCCGTATGCTCGCGGCACCATGGTCGGCCTGACCCGTGGCGCCAACCGCAACCACATCATCCGTGCCGCACTGGAATCCATCGCCTACCAGAGCCGCGACGTGCTGGATGCGATGCAGCAGGACTCCGGCATCAAGCTGGCAGCCCTGAAAGTGGACGGTGGCGCGGTCGCCAACGACTTCCTGATGCAGTTCCAGTCCGACATGATGCACACCCCGGTAGTGCGTCCGACCCGTATCGAGACCACCGCCATGGGCGCCGCCTTCCTGGCAGGCCTCGCCGTCGGCTTCTGGAAGAGCTCGGACGAGCTGGAAGACAAGTTCAGCGTGGACAGAGAGTTTATCCCGCAGATGGACCGTGACGAGCGCGCCAAACGCTACAACGGCTGGAAGAAAGCCGTCGAACGTTCCCGCCGCTGGGCCGAAGAGGATTGATCGGCTAGCCGACATCTTTTTGGAAACAAACATGCCAAGAGGCCGACAGCGATGTCGGCCTCTTTTTTATCTCGCGCTCTGTGCGTGTTCTGCCTTGATGACCACCTGCGTCATTGAACCATCAAGCCATCCATGCTCACCTCTAGCCTGCCAAAGGCCGGGAATGGGTTGGCACCAGTATCCCGTCCAGCTCTGTTCAGCCCTTACAGGGTGTGGCTGCCTAATTGCTCCTTTAAAAAATCGAGCCAGACCCGCAGCCGGATATCCCGCTGGGCATCTGAGTAGAAGACCGCATTGATGGGGCGCGAGGCGCCGCTGTTGCTGCGCGCCAGCACCTCCACCAGGGCGCCACTCGCCCGATCCGGCCCGGTCATAAAGTCCGACAGGCAGACAATCCCCTGCCCCGCCAGCGCCAGCTGGCGCAGAGTTTCACCGCTGCTGGCCCGCAGGGTCGGGGTAATGGGAAAGCGATCCCCCTGCTCTTGGCTCAAGAGCGGCCAGTGGTTGAGGTGATCGGGGTGCAAAAAGCCGAGCAGTTCGTGCCCGCTCAGCAGATCCGCCGGCTGGCGCGGGGTGCCATACTCGCGCAAATAGTCGGGGGACGCCAGCAGCCGCAATCTGGATCGCCCGAGCGGCAGGGCGCGCAGAGAGGAGTCGCTCAGCTCGCCGATGCGAATGGCCATGTCCACCCGCCGTTCCATCAGGTTGATGAAACCCTCCGAGCTGTGCAGTTGCAGCTCTATCCCCGGATAACGGCGGCGAAACTCGCCGATAATGGGCACCAGTCGATGCAGGATGAAGGGGGTGGCGGCATCGACCCGCAAGATCCCCTCCGGCTGTTCGCGCCGCATCAGCAGCAGCCCCTCCGCCTCGCTCATCTCGGTCAGGATCTTCACCGCCCGCTGATAGAACCAGCTCCCCTCCTCGGTCAGACTGACCCGCCGGGTGGTGCGATTGAGCAGCACGGTGGCGAGCTTCTCCTCGAGCCGCTTGATGCCGCGGCTCACCACCGAGTTGTCCATACCGAGGTTTTCCGCCGCCTGGCGAAAACTGCCCGCCTCCACCACGGCCACAAACAGGGTCAGTTCATCAGAATGGGTCTTCATTGCTGTTATTCCGGCAAGAGTAATGGGCCTTTATAGGCGCGTTGGCCATGCACTGGCAAGGCCAGCGGGACGCCACCAACCGCAAAATCCTCGCCAATAACGTGATGGCCAACCCATCTATCCATCGGGCTTATGGGTAGAATGCCCGCCATCAGGCATCGTATGGCGCCACACATACTCACCAAGAGAGACCCATGACATTCGAAGAGCGACTGGCCGCCGCCCATCAGGAGCTTGCCAGCAGGGGTGTATGGCAATCCCATTACGCTCCTCTCCTGTTCAGACTGCTGCGCAGGCTCGGTTACCCGGTCAAGCCACCCCACTATCAGAGCTGGCTTGCCAACCTGCTGGGATTTGGCATCAGCGCCGGGCTGATCTGGGGTCTGTTAATGTGGCTGTTCAGCTGGCATGGCACTGAAATAGAACCCGTTGACGCCCTGCGCCAGACAGCCCTGTTTGCTGCCCTCTTCGGTCTGCTGATGGCAAGCAGCATAGGAATAAGGCGCAAACAGCTGAAATTGACCCCGTGGGAGCAGCTGGCCCCCACGACAACGACCCCCACCATCCATGAGTGACCCCATGTTCAACCAATTTTGTCCCCGCTGCGGGGTTGAGACCGATCACCGCGAGCGGATCCTGCCCAAGATTCAGCACCACGAGGAGTCTCCCCGCGGGGTCCTCAAGGCCTTTCTCAGCGGTCTTTTTTCCGGCTCAAGCATGAGCGGCATCGCCGCCATGGATCAGGTCGACCGCTATCTGGTCTGCACCAGATGCGGGCTCGATACCCTGGCCAATCAGGGCGAGGAGTTTCAATAGGCAAGCTTTCTTCTGCCATCATCAACTCATCGACACCGCGCGGATAAGCCGGCGAACCATCGACCAGCAGGGAGCAACCCAGATGAAAGCCCATGAAAAACTGAACTATGTGGAGTTTGCCGCCAGGGATCTCGCCGCCACCAAGGCCTTCTTTCAGGCCGCCTTTGGCTGGCAGTTTGCCGATTACGGCCCTGACTACTGTGCCTTTGCCGGGGAAGGGCTCGACGGCGGTTTCTATCGCGCCGATCTCTGCAGCCAGAGCGCGCAAGGCGGGGCTCTCCTGGTGTTTTACAGCGCCAATATTGAAGCGACTCAGGCCAAGGTGGCCAGCGCTGGCGGCAGCATAGTACGACCGCTCTTTGACTTTCCCGGTGGCCGCCGCTTTCACTTTACCGAGCCCAGCGGTAATGAATTTGCCGTCTGGTCGGAGCCGGCCAGCGCCTGATAGTCACAGGCCGGCCAATTATCCACACAAGAGGAAGCCAGATGAGCAAACAGTTTTGCCCTCGCTGCGAAATGGATACCGAACACAGAGAGAAGATCAGACAAAAACCCTCCCCCTATCCCGACACAAAGCGTGGGCAATTCAGGGCCTTTCTCAGCGGCTTTTTCTCCGGAATTGGGGGCCACGGCATTGCGGCGCTTGAACTGCTAGACCGTTATGTGGTGTGTGAACAATGCGGTCTGGAGACGCTGGAAAATCAGGGGGAAGAGTTCCAGTAGACTGCATATGATAGAAGTATTGACTAAGGGGGCACCATATACCAATTCGTTGTTTTTTACCTTTCCTCACTCTATTGATATAACTCACAATTTTGACATCCAAGCTGCCAATACAAACACAAAATCACGTATCATATTCCTTTGTTACCAAGCTTTGTGATTGAGAGCAGAAATACAATATAGGCAAAGTTAAACAATGACTAAAATTGTCATATTAAACATATGAAAAACATCATATTAGCTCATCAGCATTTGACGAAACAGGAGGGATACAGTGGGTTGGAAGGGGACGTTACGTTCAATAAATGCAGCAGCGAAAAGAGCTGATAGAAATGCTAAACGTAGGCAAAAAGAACTACTGAAAGATCAAATAGCCTACGAAAAAATGCAGGAATTAGAAAAGGCCACATACGAAGTAGATGTGTTTGAAAACCACATTGATGTCATTCAATCAATACATAAGGATTGTGGCGATATTGTAGACTGGTTAAAAATATCAATATCTCAAGAACCAATAAAACCGCCTATAGTAAATCACAATGAACGTCAAGCTATCGCAAGACTAAATAGTTTCGTACCCAGCTTCATAGATAAACTCCTCGGAAACACAATATCCAAAAGACAACAATTAGAAAAAGACGTCTCTATAGCGAAAGTTAAAGATACGCAAATAAACAGCACTAACCTTTCTCAATGGCACAATGATGTCGAGGAATGGAAAGAAAGAGTCTCTCTGGCAAGAAGATTATTGAATGGCGATATAAGTTCAAAAATAGATATCATCAAAGAGCTTAATCCATTTTCAGAAATAGACTATCTTGGCTCCGGAGTGAACTTCACTATTCGAGAGAATGGATTATTAATAATCACTATAAATGTCCATGGCGCCGATATTATCCCTAAAGAGCAAAAGACACTTTTGAAAAGTGGAAAGCTGTCTATAAAATCCATGCCTATCAGTCGCTTTAATGAAATTTATCAGGATTACGTTTGCAGTGTCATATTAAGAGTAGCGAATGAGATATTTTCTATATTACCTGATGATAAAATACTAATCAATGCAGAAGACCACTTATTAAATAAAAGTACTGGTCACCTAGAGCAACAGTCTCTTCTTTCTGTTTACATTACGCGTGATGGAATTTCAAAATTAAACATGGAATATGTTGACCCATCCGATGCAATGAATAATTTCATTCACAACGTAAACTTTAAAAAAACAAAAGGATTTGAGCCAGTTGATGAAGTAAAAATTCCAGAAGTGAGTATATGAGCATAGTTTAATAAGCAAGGCACCATATCATATTATGGTGCCTTATTGTGTTTATATTTCTGATAAAAGATATTGTTGCACGCCTCTCAATTCACTATTGCAATAGTGCCCCTTTTTCCCTGCCAGCCTCGCATTCATACTGACCCTTCGTTTTTGCAAGGAGGTTCAGATGTCATCGCCCGTAATTGTGATTGCCCAGCTTGAGGCCAAACCCGAATTTGCCGCCCAGTTTCGCGCCGCCTTGGGCCCCTTGATCGCGGCCACCTTGCAGGAGTCGGGCTGCCTGCACTATCAACTGCATCAGGATCTGGAGCATCCCCACAGCTGGATGCTCTACGAGGTGTGGGAGAGTGAAGCCGCCCTCACCACTCACCAGAGCCAACCCCACTTTATCGAGTTTCTCGCCAAGACCGATCCCTGGTTTGCCGACAGCACCATTCGCCGTTATCAGCCGCTGGGTACCTGAATGGCTCGTATCCCTGACGACGACACAAAGCCCCCCCTGCCCTTTGATCTGTAAAGAGGGGCCAACCAATTTGAGGAATAGCATGATGAAGATGCCCAACCTGGGTCTTGGAACCTTCCGCCTGTCCGGGCAACCCCTGCGTGACTCCCTGCTGCAGGGGCTTGAGCTTGGCTACCGCCATATCGACACCGCCCAGATCTACGCCAACGAGGCCGAAGTGGGCCAGCTGATGGCCGAGAGCGGCGTGCCCCGCCAGGATATCTACCTGACCACCAAGGTGTGGACCAGCGAGTTTGGCCAGGGCAAGGTGATCCCGAGCCTGGAGGTGAGTCTCGAAAAACTGGGCACCGACTATCTGGATCTGGCGCTGATCCACTGGCCTTCCCCCAGGGATGAGGTGCCGATGGCGGTCTATCTGACACAGCTGGCCGAGGCCAAAGCGCGGGGGCTGACCCGCGAGATCGGGGTCTCCAACTTCACCGTTGCCCAGCTTAAAGAGGCCATCGACATTCTGGGGCCGGGCGCCATCACCCACCAGCAGGTGGAAGTTCACCCCCTGCTGCAAAACCGCAAGGTGGTGGAGTTCTGCCAGGCACAGGGCATCGCCGTCACCGCCTATATGCCGCTCGCCTATGGCAAGGTGCTGAGTGAACCGCTGTTGATGGAGATCGGCAAGCGCCACGGCGTCTCTGCGGCCCAAGTGTCGCTCGCCTGGCTGCTGGCGCAGGGCATGGCGGTGATCCCGAGCTCCACCAGGCGGGAGAACCTGATCGCCAATCTGGCCGCCCTCAAGGTGACGCTCAGCAGCGATGAGATGGCTGTCATCGCCACCCTGGATCGAGGCGAGCGCTGCGCCAACCCGGACTTTGCCCCCGCCTGGGATAACTAAGCCGGGATGTAACGCCCCTGGTAGCCAAAAACAAGCCGGGCGAAGGCGCTCCCGCCTTCGCCCGGATTTGCGGGATAGATCCCGCTTGCTGCTTTATCACGCCCCGTCAATCGCCTCCCCTTAGGGTGCATTTGGGCAGAGCGCAGGATCAAACACTTGGTTCCAGTCCGACTTCATGTCAACCACCACCCAGCCCCGCGCCTTCGCCTGAGCCAACCCATCGACCAGCTTGCCGCTGGCCGGAGGGTGACTGTCATAGGCATATTCCCGCTTGGCGTCCGTGTGGTGGACCAGCAGACCAAAGGTACGGTAGTCGGGGTTGGTCGAGGTGTACTGCAGCATGGGCACATCGCCATCGCTGTTGCCAAAGGCCGCCACCGGGCGCTGTCCCATAAAGAGGTGGATGGCCGCCGGTTTGGCCTTGCCATCGTCATAGTAGGCCCCCGTCATGGTCTTGCGGATCGCTGACCCATCCTCCGTCAGGGTAAACTCCCCTTGCGCAAACGACCCCACCACCTGCTGCGGCGGTATGCCATACATAGGCTCCGCCAGCTCCCGGATAAAGTCGGCGCCACCACCGGAGACAATCCAGGTCTTGAAGCCGTTTTCCCGCAGATAGGTGAGCAGCTGCTTCATCGGCAGATAGCCAAGCTGGTTGTAGTGGCAGCCATAGCGGGGATCTTTTTTGCTGCTCACCCAGTTGTTCACCCGCTTGGCAAATTCCGTGGTGGTCATGCCGCTGTGCGTCAGGGCCACCAGTTGCACAAGCCCCTTCTCCCCCATCCTGGTCAGAGCCTTGAGATCATCGTTCAGCACAGCGGCGACGACGGGCTCTTTTTTCCACTCAGGGTGGTCTGGCGCCAGACGCTTAATCTCGTCTATCGCAAACTGCAGCTGAAACGTCAGGGGCGCCTCAGGCCACAGGGTGCCGTCATTATCAAACACTACAAAGCGCTTATCTTCCGGGATAAAGGTGGCTTTTTGCTGATCCGTGGCATCGGCCACCCATTTGATGATCGCCTGCTTGGTGGTTGTGTCATTCCAGGCGAAGAGGGGATCTTGCGGGGCGGCCTGGGCGGCAAAGGCACCGCACAGCAAAAGAAGGGAGGATAGTCCGGTCAGTTTCATCTTGTGTCCTGTTTTGCAAGGGAAAAGCCATGACTGGCAGCCCTGAGCGACATCCCCCGTCATGTATCCGGGCCACTCCTGCACCAGCACCTAAACCATCTACCGGAGCTTACCCCAACGCCCAACGAGTGCAATATGACACCACTGCCAATAGCCACAGCAAGCCAGGGGGAGAAGGCGATTAACGGCCAGATTGATGCGAATTGATCAAAAGTCATTTGAATATGCCGTCATTTTTGCCAACAAACTGCCTCGGCATACTGGCGCCATTCTCCCGTCGGGAGTCACCATCCAAGGAGTTGTTATGCCACTGGCGTTGTTTGCCCTCACCTTAAGTGCCTTTGCGATCGGCACCACCGAATTCGTGATCGTGGGGCTCATTCCCACCATCGCCGACCAGCTTCAGGTCTCGCTTCCCTCGGCGGGCCTCTTGGTCAGCCTCTATGCCCTTGGCGTGGCCATCGGCGCCCCTCTGCTCACGGCACTCACCGGCAAGGTGCCGCGCAAGTGGCTGCTGGTGGGGCTGATGGCGCTCTTCACCGCCGGCAACCTGCTGGCCTGGCAGGCGCCCGGTTACGAGAGCCTGATTGTGGCCCGCATCCTCACTGGGCTGGCTCATGGGGTCTTCTTCTCGGTGGGCAGCACCATCGCCACCGGGCTGGTAGTCAAAGAAAAGGCGGCCAGCGCCATCGCCATCATGTTCAGCGGCCTCACCGTGGCCCTGGTGACCGGCGTGCCGCTCGGTACCTGGATTGGCCAGGCGTTTGGCTGGCGCGAGACCTTTCTGGTGGTGAGCCTGCTCGGGATCGTCGCCATGGTGGGCAGCCTGCTGCTGATCCCCAATAACCTGCCCAAGGGGGCGGCCTCGACTATCCGCGATCAGCTCTCCGTGCTCACCAAAAAGCCCTTGCTGCTGGTCTATGCCAAGACGGCGCTGGGCTATGGCGGCGCCTTCACGGCGTTCACCTTCCTCGCCCCCATCCTGCAGCAGGTGAGCGGTTTTAGCGCCGGCGTGGTGAGCCTCATTTTGCTGGTATACGGGGTATCGGTCGCCGTCGGCAATATCTGGGGCGGCAAGCTCGCGGACAAGATGGGCCCCCTGCCAGCGCTGAAGCTGCTGTTTGCCGGTCTCGCGCTGGTGCTGCTGGTGCTCACCTTCACCGCCCCCCATCCGATGCTAGCAGTGCTCACCGTGCTGGTGTGGGGCGCCTTTGCCTTTGGCAACGTACCCGGGCTGCAGGTGCTGGTGGTCAAACAGGCCGAGCAGCACACTCCAAGGGCGGTGGACGTAGCCTCCGGCCTCAATATCGCCGCCTTCAACGTCGGCATTGCGCTGGGCTCCGTGGTCGGCGGCCTGGTGGTGGAGCACCTCGGCCTGATGCACACCCCCTGGATCGGCGCGCTGATCGTGCTGCTGGCCTACGGCCTCACCCATATCAGCGAGAAGCGTGAAGCCAGACTGGCGCTGGCAATCTAGTCCGCCACGCAACAAAACGAGAAGGCCGACATCCTGTGTCGGCCTTTTTCATTGGCAAGATGGCAATGGCTCAAGACTCCTTGAGATCCTCATCGGCGGCCCTGTTGCGCCTGCTGCCTGAGGCGCGCCTCTCCTCCCCCGACGGCGGCTACTTTCTCTGGCTCGAGTTTGACCCGCGCCTCGACAGCCGCTCCCTGCACGCCCGGGCGCTGGTCAGCGGTTTCTCGCTGGCGCCAGGCGCGCTCTTTTCCAGCAAGGGGCTGCACAACCACTGCCTGCGGCTCAACAGCTCCCATCCCTGGAGCGAGCAGTTGGAGGGGGCTCTCACCCGGCTGGCAGAGCTTATCCACCAGCAGCTGGACGCCATTCCCCCCAAAAAACAACAAGGCCCCGTAACGGGGCCTTATCGACAATCCATGTACTAACCGGGGATCAGGCGGGGGCATCCAGCTGGGCCACCTGGCGCTCTATGCTGCCTTTGAGGTTGTCATCGAGCTTGAGGGCGCGCGCCAGCTCGTCCAGATAACCGCGCTCCATAAAGTGATCCACGTCGATGGCAAGCAGGGAGGCAAGATAGACCTCGGTGGCCAGCTCCATGTCGGTCACTTCCCGCGCCAGGGCGTGGGGATCGAGGGGACGGGCCAGTTCATCATCAATCCAGCGCGCCGCATCGCTCTGGCCCTGTTCGGTCAGATACTGCTGGATCTTCTGGCGCTCGTCGTTATCGATATGGCCATCGGCCCGGGCCGCCGCCACCATGGCCCGCACCAGCAAAGCGGCTCTGGCATCCAGCGCGTTGCCCTGCAAGGTGCCGATGGGCTGGGTCGGCTGCGCCGGGCTGCCCTGCTGTGCCTGCCAATCCTGATAGAGCTTGTAGGCCAGACCGCCGAGGGCCGCCGCCCCACCGACCGCCGCCACCTTGCCACCATATTTGCGCATCTTCTTGTTGCCAAGCAGCAGGGCCATGGCCCCGGCCGCCAGGCCACCCTGAGCCATCCCCTTCATCTGCGCCTTGCGGCTGTCGCCGCCTTCGTTGAGCCAGCCCTTGCCAGCTCCCATCAATTGCTCCAGCATTTGTTTCATGGGACCTCCTCGTTGGATGGTGAACCATGCTGAACCTCCCCCACTGAACTCAAGGTGAATGGATGCCACTGCCCCGCCTGCTGTTACTGACTCTGCTGACCCTGATGGCGTTCGCCGCCAACTCGGTGCTCTGTCGGCTGGCCCTGTTTGAAGAGCGGATGGATCCCGCCCTCTTCACCCTGTTGCGCCTGACCAGCGGCGCCCTGGTACTGGTGCTGCTGTGCGGCGCGCGCAAAAAATCCCCCCGCCAGGGGGATTGGGGCGGTGCCCTGGCTCTTGTCATTTATGGCGCGGCGTTTTCATTTTCCTACCTCACCCTGACCACGGGCACCGGCGCCCTGCTGCTATTTGCCGCCGTGCAGATCAGCATGCTGGCTCCCCCCCTGCTGCGTGGAGAGGCCCTGCCCCGGCGCCAGTGGCTCGGTCTGCTGCTCGCCATGGCGGGTCTGGTGGTCTTGTTGCTACCCGGCCTCAGCGCGCCGGATCCGCTGGGGGCAACCCTGATGATAGTGGCCGGCATCGCCTGGGCCGGTTATACCCTGCGGGCCTCGCGCTTTGCCGATCCCGTCGCCGCCAATGCCGGCCATTTTCTGCGCGCAAGTCTGCCGGCCGCCCTGCTCTATCTGTTGCTCGGGCAGTTGCAGACCAGCCCCGCCGCCATCGGTTATGCCCTGGCCTCGGGAGCGCTGGCCTCCGGCCTGGGTTATGCACTCTGGTATCTGGTGCTGCCTCATCTTGGCCGCACCCTGGCCGCCAGCGTCCAGCTGCTGGTGCCCCTGCTCGCCGCCCTGGCCGGGCTCATCTGGTTGGATGAGTCCTGGTCACTGCGCTTGGTATTGTCGACCCTGGGCATCTTGGGGGGGATTGCCCTGGTGATTGCCGGACGCCCCCCTTCAGGAGAAAAATCATCATGAAGATGCTCGTACTGCTGCTCGGTTGTGCCCTCTCGCTCCCCCTGCTGGCCGCAGTGGAGGACAGGGATGCTAAACAGGCCAAGCTGGATGCCGCCTGCCAGCAGGCCCAGCAACAGCTGGTCGAACAGGGCAAGCAACAGCGGATCGACGCCTGCATCAAGGCGGGCGGCAAGGCCGCCAAGTGCCAGCAGGAGTTCGCCAGCTTCGGCCAGCGGGAGGGCAACAAACGCCCTGCCCTTGGCGACCTGCCCCCCTGCCAGCAGGCAGAAATCTACCGCAAGAGTTACCGGCAATGAACCCGGATCAAGGAGAGTACATGAGCCCACCCCGCGAGTTGACCCTGCAATTTCTGGCCGAACCTGCCGATGTGAATTTCGGCGGCAAGGTGCATGGCGGCATGGTGATGAAATGGATCGATCAGGCGGGCTATGCCTGCGCCGCCGGCTGGTGCAGCGGCTATGCGGTCACCGTCTATGTGGGGGGGATCCGCTTTTTGCGCCCTATCCAGATAGGCCAGCTGGTGGAGGTACACGCCCAGGTGATCCACACTGGCACCACCAGCATGCACCTGGCGGTAGATGTCTACAGCCGCCACCCCACTGAGGCCCAGCGTCACAAGACCACCCACTGCATCATCATCTTCGTTGCCATGGACGAGCAGGGCAAACCGACCCAGGTACCCCAGTGGCAACCGGTCTCGGCCGCCGATCTGCAGTTGCAGCTCTACGCCAAAAAATTGATGGCCCTGCGCGAGGAGATAGACAAGGAGATGCGCCAGCACCTCTAACCCCAGTCAGTCGGGACGGCGCCCCGTGTATAATGGCGCTTTTCCCTTACCGGAGCCCCCCATGTCACTGGAAAATGCCCCCCCCGAGGTCCAGCTCGCGGTGGATCTTATCGAACTGCTGGAAACCAACCGGATCGATCCGGCCCTTGCTCTCGCGGCGCTCGCCATCGTCCAGCAGGATTACCAGCGTAAGCTGGAAGAGGGACGGGATCACTGACTCCAGCCTCTTTCCCAAAGCAATACACCGGCCTGATGGCCGGTGTATATGCGAGTGAGTCGATGGCAACAGCGCGATCAGACAAGGCGCCCTAGCGCCCCTTCTTCTGCCGCCCACCCTGACCGGTGCGCGGCTTGCCCGCGGCGGGTTTGCCTCCCTTGTTCGGGGCTCCTTTGCCAGCACCGCCTTTTGCTGCGCCACCTTTACCGCCCTTGCCGACCGGGGTTTTCTTCTCGAATGCTTCCGGGCCCGGCACATTGGGGCGTCCACCAATTTCGTGGTCATCATCCCGGCGCGGTTTTTTGCCCTGTCCAGGTTTGCCTCCTTGCCCCAGGTTGCCAGCCCCCTTGTTGCCCTGCGGGGCCGAGCCCTGCTTGCCCTTGGCCGGTTTCACCTCGGAGGAGGAGTCCTCAATCAGCTTGAACAGCTCAATGAGCTCGTCACCGTCAAGATCGCGCCACTCGCCCACCGGCAACCCCTTGAGGCTGACGTTCATGATGCGAATGCGCTCAAGCTTGGTTACCTCGAAGCCAAAGTGCTCGCACATGCGGCGGATCTGGCGGTTCAGCCCCTGCACCAGCGTGATGCGAAACACGAACGGCGCCTCTTTTTTCACCTTGCACTTCTTGGTGACGGTGCCGAGGATCGGCACCCCGGCAGCCATCCCTTTGATAAAGTCGTCGGTCACCGGCTTGTCGACGGTCACCAGATACTCTTTCTCGTGATCGTTGCCTGCCCGCAGGATCTTGTTGACCAGATCGCCGTGGTTGGTGAGAAAAATAAGGCCCTGGGAGTCCTTGTCGAGCCGGCCGATGGGAAAGATGCGGGTGCTGTGGTTGACGAAGTCGACGATGTTGTCCTTCTCACCCGCCTCCGTGGTGCTGACAATGCCCACCGGCTTGTTCAGCGCGATAAACACCAGGCTGTCAGCCTCGCGCGGTTCGATCACCTGACCGTTGACCTTGACCAGATCCCCGGCAAACACCTGATCCCCCACCCCGGCCCGCTTGCCGTTGATGAAGACGTGGCCCTGCTCGATAAAGCGGTCGGCCTCGCGGCGCGAACAGATGCCGCTCTCGCTGATGTACTTGTTCAGGCGCATGGATTCATCGGCCAGCATGGGTCACCTGCCTGCGGGCAGAAGCCTCGCCTCGTTGAACTCTGGTATTGTTTGCCAGCGAGGGCTCGGTCAGCGGCATCAACCGCGTCACCGCATCAAGTTTTTGCATAGTTTTCCATCTTAAAAAGGGCAAAGGCCAGCTTATCCGTCAAAAATGGCGACACAGTAGCATATTGCCAGCTTTAACACGCCGGATACTTGCTCGCGGCGCCCCTCTGCCGGCCAAAATGCGCCAGGGGTCACGCCTCTCCCTCCCGTTACACCTGTTCATCGTTATTTGGTTGTTATGCACAGGCTCCGTTTCTGCGCCATACGGAGCTAATAATTTCTTGCTATTTATTAATCAAAAATGCATAAAAAGATTTTCCTCAACACGAATTATCTTGTGCCCATCGCCCTGACTCTCGGTAGTTTTCGACGATTGGCACAATAATCGGCGGCAAGCCCGTCATTAAGTCGGATCTGTGTCTGCGTCCAAGCGACTTATAACCTCAAAAATTTGGATGCAGGGCATGTGCTTTTCTCTGGCAAGAGGCCAATTTCACCCTTCACTACAGGAGTTACAGATGAGTCATTCCCTATCCCGGGCGGACTTCCTGGCGCAGGTCGCCAGCCGCAATCCCCACCAGCCGGAGTTTATTCAGGCGGTCAGCGAGGTGCTTGCCTCCATCTGGCCCTATGTCGAGCGCCATCCCCGCTATCTGCAACATGGCCTGCTGGAGCGACTGGTAGAGCCGGAGCGGCTGATCCAGTTTCGCATCAGCTGGGTGGACGATCAGGGCCAGGTACAGGTAAACCGTGGCTACCGCGTCCAGCACAGCTCCGCCATCGGCCCCTTCAAGGGGGGGATGCGTTTTCACCCCTCGGTGGATCTCTCTGTGCTCAAGTTCCTCGCCTTCGAGCAGACCTTCAAGAATGCCCTCACCACTCTGCCCATGGGCGGTGGCAAGGGAGGCAGCGATTTCGACCCCAAGGGCAAGAGCGAAGGAGAGGTGATGCGTTTTTGCCAGGCGCTGATGCTGGAGCTCCATCGCCATCTGGGGGCCAACACCGACGTGCCGGCCGGTGATATCGGCGTCGGTGGGCGCGAGGTGAGCTACATGACCGGCATGATGAAGAAGCTCACCAACAGCGCCGAGTGCGTCTTTACCGGCAAGGGGCTCTCCTTTGGCGGCAGCCTCATCCGCCCTGAGGCCACCGGCTATGGCCTGCTCTATTTCGCCCAGGCTATGCTGGCCCATCGCGGCCAGTCGCTGGCGGGCATGACGGTGTCGGTGTCGGGCTCGGGCAACGTGGCCCAGTACGCCATCGAGAAGGCGATGGAGCTGGGAGCCCGTGTCATCACCGCCTCCGACTCCGGTGGTACCGTGTACGATCCCGACGGCTTCACCCCTGAGAAGCTGGCCCGGTTGATGGAACTCAAGAACGAGCAGCGCAAGCGCATCGCCGATTACGCCTATGAACTGGGGCTCGAGTATTACAGTGGCCGCACCCCCTGGCATATCGCCACCCAGGTCGCCCTGCCCTGCGCCACCCAAAACGAACTGCTGGAGGAAGATGCCCGCGAGCTTATCGCCCATGGGGTGCAACTGGTCGCCGAGGGCGCCAATATGCCGAGCAGCGCCGAGGCTATCGCGCTATTTCACGAGGCCAAGGTGCTGTTTGCCCCGGGCAAGGCGGCTAACGCCGGCGGGGTGGCCACCTCGGGCCTTGAGATGAGCCAGAATGCCCAACGCCTTGGCTGGAGCCGGGAAGAGGTGGATGCCCGCCTCAAGGGGATCATGACCAGCATCCACGCCACCTGCGTACGTTACGGCCAGGATGAGGAGGGTCATGTGAACTATGAAAGCGGCGCCAATATCGCCGGTTTCGTCAAGGTGGCCGATGCCATGCTGGCGCAGGGGGTCTGCTAACTCCGCCCATCCCATCTCGATGGGGTGGCCTGAACGAGCGCCCTCTCCCGCCAATAACAACGGCTGCCCATGGCTGCCGTTGTTGTCTCTCCGCTCCACTTCACCGTTATTTCACCCAAGCATGGCAGGCTGCTCACTCCCCCTTTCTCACCGCATGTTGCGGACAAGGAGCACCCCATGACAAGACTCGGCATTTTGCTCATTCTGGCAGGGCTCGGCTGTTTTCTGGCCTTTCATCAGATAGGCGCCACTCTGGATACTCAAGAAGTCCTCCATGAGCCATTCGCCCTGATCCCTCTGGGCTATCTGCTGCTCTTCGCAGGCGCATTGTTAGCCCTGCTTGTTCCGCTGCACTCGGTACTGCGCAGACGCGCCGCCAAGGGTGAATGAGGCAAGGCCCCAAGAGGTCAGCGATAGCGGCTTATTTCGATAAGGTTCCGATCCGGGTCGAGGAGATAGACCGACTCGATGGGCCCGCAGGCACCGCTCTTTATCACAGGCCCCTCCATTATCTCGACATCCAGGCTCGCAAGCTGGGCCAGCACCTGATCCAGAGGCCAGCGGGTAATGAGGCAGAGATCCCCCGAGCCTACCTGCGCCCGGTTGCGCGGCTCCTGCCCGAGCAGTTGCAAATTGATCTTCTGGTTGCCAAAGCGCAAGGCGCGGCGCCCCTCGCCAAAGGTAACGGCCTCCATATTGAGCACTGTGCTGTAAAATGCCACCGAGCGTTCGATATCGCTGACTGTCAGTACCAGATGGTCGATATGGCTGATCATGCTTCCTCCCTGATTTCCTATCATTGGGCATACCCAGCGTTATCAAAATCAAGTGCGTCTTGTACATTGTCTGCCAACTCATTAATTTTAAAGAAATTTTATTACCTTTAGCAGGACATTATAATCTACATGTTGACACGAAGGCTCATATGATGCCTTATTGAAAGGCTTATATATGATATTTAATTGGTAACCAATCTTCAAAAATGAGGAAAAGAAATGTCTATCAGACCAATTAACTTTCGTACATCTTTTATCAAAACACTCTCGACGGTTGAGGTTGATCCATCAAGATCTAATCAACATGAGTTTAATGGTGTAGCTCAGCTGAAAAGATTATTTGGAGACCAAAAGGTAGAAATGTTTGCATCTTTCTCAGTTAGGGGTTCTGATAGGACATTTATATCAAAATTAACATGGTATGATGCAAGAGAGATGCATCCAACTCGCTCCGAGTATCGCCTTTACTTTCAGACTAATCCAGTAATGGACCAAGCTAATGCTGGAGATAATATTGTTATAGGTTTTGATACCGAAGGAGAAATTCATTGTGAGCTTATTAAGAAAGGTAGCGTTGATTATAAATCAACTCCAGAATGGGTAAAGTTTTAAATATACATTAAACTCTATGCAGTATTATTATGCCGGTGCATAACATTTGTTTATAACCGGCATATCAACGTCAAATAATTTCCATTTCTTTGCCACCAGAGATACATCCATGATTATTAGAATTCTGTAACCACCAAGTGATAACCTCAATTAATTTATCTTTATCATGTTTTTTCTTTCCTTTTAATGCACACTCCCAAATTATAAGCCGTTTAATTCCCAGAGCCGTCAGTTCTTTCTGGTGTAACAAGTCTCGTTGTTGATTAGATGTAATCTTGACCTTCCAGAATTCCTCATTGCTACGCGGCCATTTGAATAAATGGCACATGTGGCCATGCCAAAAACAACCATTGACTTCGATTACTGCTTTCCAGCGCGGTAACCAGATATCAGGAGTACCAGGTAAACGCCGTTCATGAACGCGATAACGGAAGCCCGCACGGTACAACATCTGTCTAACTTGAAGCTCTGGCGTGGTGTTAGCATTCTTGACACCAGCCATAAAGCGACTTCTTGTCTCTGCGTTTACAACGTCAGGCATATAGATACTCGTTTGAGATCTGGTTGTAGATACTGTATTTTTTTACAGCCTTGAGCATTCTCTCTGGGTAAAATGAGTGATAAGATTCCCGACAACTACTGTAACACCCGCCAGATTTGGATATGAAACACTCAATACACTCCGTTTACAACTCCCCTGAAGAAGATCAGACCTTCATAGTGAAACGTCAGGTCGAAGACCGTCGTCTAGTGGATAAGGTCCTCGAAATCTACGATCAGAAGCAAGTTGCTGAAAAATTGCGCTCCATCGGCGATAACGATTGGAGCCGTGAAGCTCTAAACCGTTGGCTGAATGGCAAGATTGAACAAAAACCGCTGACTCATGTTGAAACCGAAATGCTGAAAGAGCTAATACCCTCCCCTCCCAAGCATCATGGCAACTATGACTTCAAATTTATTGACTTATTTGCAGGTATTGGCGGTATTCGCAAAGGTTTTGAAGATATTGGCGGTCAGTGTGTTTTTACCAGTGAGTGGAATGAACAAGCCGTCAGAACTTACAAAGCCAACTGGTACTGTGATGAAAATCAACATAAGTTCAATTCCGACATCCGTGAAATCACCATGCCGGACAATGACGACCGTGATTTTGTCTATGCACATATAGATAAAGAAATTCCGGATCACGACATACTGCTTGCCGGTTTCCCATGTCAACCATTCTCATTAGCCGGTGTATCCAAGAAAAATTCGCTTGGACGTGCTCATGGATTTGAGTGCGAAGCTCAAGGAACCTTGTTCTTTGATGTGGCTCGTATCATTGATGCCAAACGACCAACAGCCTTTGTTCTTGAAAACGTAAAAAACCTGAAAAGCCATGACAAAGGAAATACATTCCGGGTAATCAAGGAAGCGTTGACCGAGTTGGGTTATTGGGTTTCAGACTTGGATGTTAATGGTGCGAACGACCCTAAAATCATAGATGGCAAACACTTCATCCCTCAGCACCGTGAACGTATTGTTCTGGTCGGTTTCAGAAAAGACCTGAACCTTCATGAAGGTTTTACTTTAAAAGATGTTGCCACATTATTCCCAAAGAACAGGATTACTTTCTCTGATTTGCTTGAACCAGCTGAAAAGGTTGACTCAAAATATATCTTAACCCCCAAGCTGTGGTCTTATTTATATCAATATGCTAAAAAGCATCAAGCGAAAGGAAATGGTTTCGGTTATGGTCTGGTTGACCCCAAAAACCCGGCTACGATCGCCAGAACACTGTCAGCCCGTTATCATAAAGACGGATCTGAAATTCTAATTGATCGTGGCTGGGATATGACATTAGCGGAGTCAGACTTCAATAATGAACAAAACCAGCTAAACAGGCCACGTCGCCTGACCCCCAGAGAGTGTGCAAGGCTGATGGGATTTGAAAAACCGGGTGAATATAACTTCAAGATCCCAGTGTCAGACACCCAAGCCTATCGCCAATTTGGCAACTCTGTAGTAGTTCCGGTATTTTCAGCTGTGGCCAGACTTATGAAACCATACATAATGAAAACAAAGAATAAATAACGAAGCAGCCCGCCATAAAATCTTGGCGGGCTCATTCTGATTATTGAAGGCTCTTCACCTCATCAATAAAATCTCTAAACGACATTAACCAAGATCGCTGCTCAGGTGCATAAGTTTGCTGGACAGTCGTCGGCACAACTAGTTGCAAATGATTTGCCTGCATTTGTATTGTCTGATTTTCACTGATTGCTGGTTCCATAGTAATCAAATGCTTACGCCCTACTCTCGCAGCCTCTGCCAGAACTTGGCGCCATCTATCTTTACAGGTTGTTTTTGCCCCTAATATTCTTATTTTTTCTGAAGGAAAATTTTTATCTGCATAACTGGTAGAGCTTGGAAATATAAAGTCTGGTTTCTGACGTTCTTCGGTTAAACCACCTCGTTCGAAATGAACCCCCGACTTATTTAAGATAAACTCAATATGATTTTCAAACGCATGGCCACTACGAGATTTGCGACGATTCTGTACGCTCAGGGAGAAGCGAACAAATTCATCTACATCATCACCATTTTCACCAAAACCAGCCAACAGTGTTTCTTTTACAATATGTTTTTCCAGTTGCCGAAACGCAGACTCTTCTACCTCCATCCATTCAATCAATGCCTCATCCGGCTGCTCGACAGGACAGATTCCTTTTGCAAGGGTGCGTGTAAATTCAGAGAAATCACGTGTTTTTGGAAACACTGAGCCGAACTTATCCAAAAGCATATTGAGATAATCTGGACCACTATGACCGATCTCTATGCCATACCGAGCAAGCATTAACCGGATAGGAACAGCCAACCCCATGTCAATAGGTAGCCGAGTTAGTCCTTTATCGCGGGCTTCAATACTCCTGGCCCCAAATAGTGATCGAATCTGCAATTCAAAATCGCTATACGGAGGACAAAATATCATCAAGAGAGAGCCTTCTCGGGTCAGGGCAATCAGGAAAAAATCTCCAGGCTGGAAACGATTGCTGACATCATTTGATTTGTAGTAAAGACGCCACTCTGCCCCACGGTCCTCTTTCTGATAACGAGCATCATACCAAGTCACAATATCTTCCGAGACCAGTGGTTCATCATAACTTTCGCTCAAATAGACCATAGTCGCCCGGATGTTACGTTGACTTCCATCATCGGGCATCCCAAGCTCCCGGCCAATACCAGCATTGACCAGACCACCAATTTCATGTTGATGGGAACTTTTTGGATCTGCATCGACGATTGACAGGTACTTGAATGCAGCAGAAGAAAAAACGTCAGTAAGCTGTTCAAACATGTTGATTGCTCTATCTACAGGCGAGAAGGCTATAGAGTAACCTGCATGATTTCCTTATGCATCAATATGTTACACATTAGTGACAACATCACTGCCCTCAATCTTCAAACTGTGCAAGCATTCACATTACGCACGTATCAACTAACCATTCTCTCTCGCACGAAAGATACTCAGGGCCTCCCAGAACTATGCTGATATTGTCTCTTTGACTAATAACCCTGTCCCCTTGCGGTTGTTTAACGTGCCCTAAAATCAGATAATACCGCCCGCCTTCAAACCGGATAACCCGACATTCGATGACTGAGTACCTGCTTTTATTGATCGGCACCGTGCTGGTTAACAACTTCGTGCTGGTGAAATTCCTCGGCCTGTGCCCCTTCATGGGGGTCTCCGGCAAGCTGGAAACCGCCATCGGCATGGGGCTCGCCACCACCTTCGTGATGACCCTCGCCAGTGCCAGCTCCTATCTGGTGGAGCACTATATCCTGCTACCGCTGGATATCGTCTACCTGCGCACCCTCGCCTTTATCCTGGTGATCGCCGTGGTGGTGCAATTTACCGAGATGGTGGTGCGCAAGAGCAGCCCCACCCTCTATCGCCTGCTGGGAATCTTCCTGCCCCTCATCACCACCAACTGCGCCGTACTCGGGGTGGCGCTGCTGAGCATCAATGAGCGTCACAACTTTATCCAGAGCGTGATTTACGGCTTTGGCGCGGCGCTTGGCTTCTCGCTGGTGCTGATCCTGTTTGCCGCCATGCGCGAGCGACTGGTGGCCGCCGATGTGCCCGCCCCCTTTCGCGGGGTTTCGATTGCCATGATCACTGCCGGCCTGATGTCGCTGGCCTTTATGGGCTTTACCGGCCTAATCAAGATATAACCATGATCCATATTCTCTTTGCCATTCTGGTGCTCACCCTGCTGGCGCTGGCGTTCGGGATTATCCTGGGCTTTGCCGCCGTCAAGTTTCATGTGGAAGAGGATCCCGTCGTCGATCAGCTCGACGCCCTGCTTCCCCAGACCCAGTGCGGCCAGTGCGGCTACCCGGGCTGCAAGCCCTACGCCGAGGCGGTTGCCGGTGGCGACGCCATCAACAAGTGCGTGCCCGGTGGCGACGCCACCATGCGCAAGATTGCCGATCTGATGGGGGTCGAACCCCAGCCGCTCGGCGGGGGGGACGAGGCCGCCGTGCCGGTCAAGAAGGTCGCCTTTATCCACGAAGATCAGTGCATCGGTTGCACCAAGTGCATCCAGGCCTGCCCGGTAGACGCCATCGTCGGCGCCACCAAGGCGATGCACACCGTGATCGCCAGCGAATGTACCGGCTGCGATCTCTGTGTCGACCCCTGCCCCACCGATTGCATCGAGATGATCCCGGTGCCGACCACGGTCGATAACTGGAAGTGGGATCTCAACAACGTCATCATCCCGGTCAAGGTAGTGGAGTAACCATGCAGTCCTTACTCGAACATATCAAAGCCGGCACCTTGTGGGATTTTCACGGCGGTATTCATCCGGCCGACAACAAACGTCAGTCGAGCCAGACCCCAGTGGTGGACGCAGGTCTGCCACCGCAACTCATCATTCCGGTGCGCCAGCACGCGGGCCTGGCCGGCGATCTGCTGGTACAGGTAGGCGATCGGGTCAAGAAGGGCCAACCCCTGACCCGTTACGCCAAGGGGCGGATCGTGCCGGTTCATGCCCCCACCTCGGGCACCATCACCGAGATTGGCAACCACACGGTTGCCCACCCCTCCGGCCTCGACGATCTCTGCATCACCCTCACCCCGGATGGCGAGGATGCCTGGGGCGAGCGCAATGGCAAACCCGACTACTGGAATCTGGAGCGGGGCGAGCTGCTCGAGCGCATCCAGCAAGCGGGCATCGCGGGCCTCGGGGGCGCCGTCTTCCCCACCCACAGCAAGCTCGATGGCCGTGGCCAGCTCACCGAGATCCTGATCGTCAACGGGCTGGAGTGCGAGCCCTACATCACCACCGACGATCGGCTGATGCAGCAATACGCCGACGAAATCATGGATGGCATCCGGGTACTCAAGCACCTGCTCAAACCCAAGCTCACCCTGATCGGGGTGGAAGACAACAAGCCGGAAGCCATCGACCAGCTGACCCGCCACGCCACCGACGAGGACGTGCTGGTCAAGACGGTGCCCACCAAGTACCCCTCGGGCGGTGCCAAGCAGACCATTGAGCTGCTCACCGGTCGTCAGGTACCCAAAGGGGGTCGGGCGGTCGATATTGGCATCATGGTGCTCAACGTCGCCACCGTGTTTGCCATCAAGCGCGCCATCATCGACGGCGAGCCGCTGATCGAGCGGATCGTCACCCTCACCGGCGACAGCTTCAAACAGCCCGGCAACGCCTGGGTGCGCCTGGGCACGCCGGTGCGCTGGCTACTGCAACGCTTCGAGCTGCAACCCGAGGCGGATCAGCGGGTCATCATGGGGGGCCCCATGATGGGCTTTACCCTGCCCCACGCCATGGTGCCCGTTGTCAAGGCGACCAACTGTCTGCTGGCACCGACCCGTGCCGAACTGCCCTTCCCCGGTCCGGAACAGGCCTGCATCCGTTGCAGCGCCTGTGCCGATGCCTGTCCGGCCACCCTGCTGCCCCAGGAGCTCTACTGGTACAGCCGGGCCAGGGAATACGACAAGGCCGAGCAGCTCAACCTGTTCGACTGCATCGAGTGCGGCGCCTGCGCCTGGGTCTGCCCGAGCGAAATCCCGCTGGTGCAGTACTACAAGATTGCCAAGGACGATATTCGCGAGGCGCGGGCCGAAGCCGAGAAAGCCGAGCGTGCCAAGCAGCGCTTCGAAGCCAAGCAGGCCCGTTTCGAGCGGGAAAAAGCGGCCCGCGAGGCTCGCCATGCCGAAGCCGCCGCCCAGCGCCGTCAGGCCATGACGGCCGCCGGTGGTGAAGATCCGGTGGCCGCTGCCCTTGCCCGCATCAAGGCCAAGCAGGAGGCCCCTGTCACAGCCGTTGCCGCCACCGCACAAGGCTTGCCCGACAACAGCGCAGTGATCGCCGCCCGCGAGGCTCGCAAACGGGAGGCAGAAGCGCGCCGCGCAGCCAAGGCGGCTGAAGCGTCGGTTGCCGCAGCGAGTAACACCACAGCCACTGCCGAGGCGGATCCAAAAAAAGCGGCTATCGCCGCTGCACTGGCGCGGGCCAAGGCCAGGAAAGCCGCCCAGAGCGATGACGCCGAGGCAGCACAGACCGCTACATCAGATACGCCTGTGAGCGCCGTCGATAGCGATCCGAAAAAAGCCGCCATCGCGGCGGCCATTGCCCGTGCCAAGGCCAAGAAAGCCCGGGCTGGCGATGAGGCTGGTGCCACCGAGCCAACCGCTGACAACAAAGTGGCTCAGGCCGAACCGGCAAGCTCCGAGGTCGATCCCAAGAAGGCAGCCATTGCCGCGGCCATCGCTCGCGCCAAGGCCAAGAAGCTGGCCCAAAGCGGCGAAGGCAATCAGCTAGAAGCGACGCCGATCCCTGAAGCAAGCGAGGCCCCGGCCGAGCCGGCAGGCACCGAGGTCGACCCCAAAAAGGCAGCCATTGCCGCCGCCATCGCTCGTGCCAAGGCCAAGAAGCTGGCCCAAAACGGCGAAGGCAATCAGGTAGAGGCGACGCCTGCCCCTGAAGCAAGCGAGGCCCCAGCCGAGCAGACCAGCACCGAGGTCGACCCAAAGAAGGCCGCCATTGCCGCCGCCGTGGCCCGGACCAAGGCCAAAAAGCTGGCGCAGCAGCAGGGTGAGGCGGATCACGCTGAGGCAACGCCAGCCCCTGAAGCAAGCGAGGATCAGGCCGAGCCGGCAGGCACCGAGGTCGATCCCAAGAAAGCCGCCATTGCCGCCGCCATCGCTCGTGCCAAGGCCAAAAAGCTGGCCCAAAGCGGCGAAGGCAATCAGCTAGAAGCGACGCCGATCCCTGAAGCAAGCCGGGCTCCAGCCGAGCCAGCCAGCACCGGGGTTGATCCCAAGAAGGCGGCCATTGCCGCCGCCGTGGCCCGGGCCAAGGCCAAGAAGCTGGCGGCACAAGCGGCGGCCAATACCGGTGCCAGTGCCACTGAAACGTCGCCGAGCGAAGGCTCATCGCCACACTGATCGTTACAACAGAGGTAACCGACTTCTCCATGTTCAATATCGCGACTGCGCCGTTTGCCCATAACCGCAAACAGACCCGAACCCTGATGCTGCTGGTGATCCTCGCCTGCGTGCCGGGTTTTCTGGCCCAGACCTGGTTCTTCGGCTGGGGCACCCTTATCCAGATCCTGCTGGCGCTGGTGACCGCGCTGGGCTGCGAGGCGCTGGTGCTCAAGCTTCGTGGCCGGGCCATCAAGCCCGCCCTGCTGGATGGCAGCGCGGCCCTGACCGCCGTGCTGATCGGCCTCTCCCTGCCACCACTGCTGCCCTGGTGGATGCTGGTGGTGGGCACGGCGTTTGCCGTCATCATCGCCAAGCACCTCTATGGTGGCCTTGGCCAGAACCTGTTCAACCCGGCCATGGTGGCCTATGTGCTGCTGCTGGTCTCCTTCCCGGTGCAGATGACCAGCTGGTTGCCGCCAGAGAGCGTGCGGGCCTATGACTTGGGCCTTGGCGACGCCCTGTCGGTGATCTTCACCGGTTTTAGCCTCGACGGCTACAGCATGGCCCAGCTCAAGCAAGGGGTGGATGGCCTCACCATGGCCACCCCGCTCGATACCCTGAAGACGGGCCTGACCCAGGGGCTGACCACCAGCGAGATCCTGAGCGGCCCGCTGTTTGAAGGCTGGGGCGGCATCGGCTGGAGCTGGGTAAACCTGGGCTACCTGCTGGGGGGCCTGTTCCTACTGCAACAGAAGGTGATCAACTGGCGCATTCCGGTGGCGGTGCTCGGCGCCCTGCTGGTCTCAGCCACCCTCGGCTATCTGCTGAGCCCGGATGCCACCGGCACCCCCATCTTCCATCTGTTCAGCGGCGCCACCATGCTGGGGGCCTTCTTTATCGCCACCGACCCGGTGACGGCCAGCACCACGCCCCGTGGCCGCTTGGCTTACGGGGTGCTTATCGGCGTGCTGGTCTATATTATTCGCCGCTTTGGCGGCTACCCGGATGCCTTTGCCTTTGCCGTGCTGCTGGCCAACCTCTGCGTCCCGCTGATCGATAGCCTGACTCGCCCGAAAGTGTATGGAGCCCGTCGCAAATGATCTCTCTTCGTCCTCTTGTCACCGCCGCCGGAGCCCTGTCATGTTAAAAAGCATGGGAAAAAACGGCCTGATCCTGGCCCTGTTCGCGCTGGGTTGCACCGCACTGGTGGTGCTGACCCACGAATTGACCAAAGAGAAAGTGGCCCAGCAGCAGCAGCGGGAAAAGTTGCAAACCCTCTCGGCCCTGCTGCCGGAGGGAAGTTATGACAACGATCTGGTGGCCAGTTGCAAGCTGGTGACCAGCCGCAAATACCTGGGCAGCGATCAGCCCCAGGCCCTCTACACCGCCACCAAGGGGGGCGTCGCCACCGGCTATGCACTGGAGACCATAGCGCCGGACGGTTACAGTGGAGCCATCCGCCTGATTGTCGGCATCGATGCCAAAGGCACGATCAGCGCGGTGCGGGTACTCGAGCACAAGGAGACCCCTGGCCTTGGCGACAAGATTGAGCTGAAAAAATCGGGCTGGATCAACAGCTTCGCCGGCAAGTTCCTGAGTGCGGACAACGAGGCCAGCTGGGCGGTGACCAAGGATGGCGGCGAGTTCGACGCCTTCACCGGCGCCACCATCACGCCGCGCGCCGTGGTCAAGGCAGTGAAGAACCTGCTGACACTGCAGCAAAAGCATCCTGAATGGCTAAGCAACGCCCCGGCCTGTCCGGCGGCCCAATAACCGGAGTCGATCCCGTCATGACACAGATGGAACAGATTGAAACGGGCACGGTCCCAACAGCCGAGCCGGACAACCGCAAACGCGAATTCAAGGAGCTGATGGTGCAGGGGCTGTGGAAGAACAACCCCTCTCTGGTGCAGGTGCTGGGCTTGTGCCCGACCCTCGCCGTCTCCTCCACCTTTACCAACGCTCTGGGACTGGGCCTGGCCACCATGGCGGTATTGATCGGCTCAAACCTCGCTGTCTCTCTGGTACGCAACTGGGTGCCGAAAGATATCCGCATCCCGGTCTACGTGATGATCATCGCCTCCCTGGTGACCAGCGTGCAGCTGCTGATGAACGCCTACACCTATGGGCTCTATCAGGCGCTCGGCATCTTCATCGCGCTCATCGTCACCAACTGCGTCATCATAGGCCGGGCCGAGGCCTATGCCTCCAAGAACCCGCCGTTGCTGGCCGTCATCGACGGCTTCATGATGGGGCTGGGCTTTACCCTGGTGCTGCTGCTGCTGGGGGCGATGCGCGAGATCATCGGCATGGGCACCCTGTTTGACGGTGCCGAACTGCTGCTCGGCGACTGGGCCAAATCCCTGCGCATCGAGCTGTTCCACGCCGATGCCAGCCTGCTGCTGGCCATTTTGCCACCGGGCGGCTTCATCGGTCTGGGGCTGCTCATCGCCGCCAAGAATGCCATCAATGACTGGCGCCACGAAAAGCAGTCGGCCACCATAGTCCACTGCAGCGTGCCCCCCGCCAGAGCGCGGGCAACCCAGCTCTGAGACAAGAGGGAGCCATGAACAACCAGAAACGCCGCCAGATCCTGGAGCGGCTGCGGGAGCACAATCCCCACCCCACGACCGAGCTCAACTTCAACTCGCCGTTCGAGCTCCTGATCGCCGTGCTGCTCTCGGCCCAGGCGACCGATGTGAGCGTCAACAAGGCGACCGACAAGCTCTATGCCGTGGCCAATACCCCGGCGGCCATGCTGGCCCTCGGGGTGGACGGGGTGAAGGAGTACATCAAGACCATAGGCCTCTTTAACACCAAGGCCGAGAACGTCATCAAGACCTGCACCATACTGCTCGATCGCCACGGCGGCGAGGTGCCGGAAAATCGCGAGGCGCTGGAGGCCCTGCCAGGGGTGGGTCGCAAGACCGCCAACGTGGTACTCAATACCGCCTTTGGCTGGCCCACCATCGCCGTTGACACCCATATCTTTCGCGTGTCGAACCGCACCGGTTTTGCGGTGGGCAAGAACGTGGATCAGGTGGAGGAGAAGCTGCTCAAGGTGGTCCCTGCCGAGTTCAAGCTGGACGTACACCACTGGCTGATCCTGCACGGACGCTACACCTGTCTGGCTCGCAAACCGCGCTGCGGCTCCTGTATCATCGAAGACTTGTGCGAGTACAAAGAAAAGGTCTACCCGGAGAGCTGAGCCCGGTGACCTGAACAAGGTGAGCTGAACCGTAGGGCTCCTGCGCCCTTCAGCCATACCGGCCTCGCTCGCGAACATCTGCGACAGCGGCTTCTCACGTATCGAAGCCCTGTGTGAATACAAAGAGAAAACTACCCGGAGAACTGAGCAATGAGAATTCTGCATACCATGTTGCGTGTGGGCGATCTGCAACGCTCCATCGACTTCTACACTCGCGTGCTTGGCATGAAGCTGCTGCGCCAGAGCGAGAACAGCGAGTACAAGTACACCCTGGCCTTCGTCGGTTACGGTGACGAGAAGGATGAAGCCGTCATCGAGCTCACCTACAACTGGGGGGTGAGCGAGTATGAGCTGGGTACTGCCTATGGCCACATCGCCCTGGAAGCGGACGACATCTATGCCACCTGTGACGCTCTGCGCGCCGCCGGCGCCAAGATCACCCGCGAGCCGGGCCCGGTCAAGGGCGGCACCACCGTCATCGCCTTCGTCGAAGATCCGGACGGTTACAAGATTGAGCTGATCGCCAAGAAAGATGCCGGCATGGGACTGGGCGACAGCCACTGATACCCAATCCGCAGAAGATAAAAAAGAGCGCCCTGGCGCTCTTTTTTATCTTCTGCGGCTGTGCTCAAATCTCGCCGTTGCGGCCCATGCTGATCACCACTCGCCGGTTCTTGGCGCGGCCCTGCTCGGTTTCGTTGGAGGCGACGTGCTGCTTCTCGCCGTGCCCCTCTACCGAGATCTTGCCGGGATCCAGCCCCAGATCGACGAACACCTTCTTGATGGCGTCGGCCCGCTTCTCCGAGAGCTTCTGGTTCGGCCAGCGACCGCCGTAGCTGTCGCTGTAGGCGTCGATCACCACCACGTCGATGCTCTTGTCCGCCTTGATGAACTCGCTGATCATCGCCAGCCGCCGCTTGGAGGAGATGGAGAGCTGATCGCTGTTCTTGTCGTAAGTGAGCACGCTAAAGGCGATGTCGTTGAAGCTGTAGGGCAGCAAGCCGCTCAGGCAATCGAGAAATGCCTGGTACTTGACCCGGAAATTGACTGAAGAGAGGGAGACCCGCACCGCCCGGTTCTGGCGATACCAGTCCCGATATTGAAAGGTCGGCATGCGCCCCCCTTCCAGCTCGTCCAGCATGGTCCAGGCGGTCTGCCCGTCGACCAGTCCATCGAACTGCTTGAAGAAACGCAGCTGGCTCACTTCCCGCCCGGCGATGCCGGGGCGCCACATGGGCGGCATGATGCCGAGGCTCACCGTCTGGGTCTGGGCCTGGGGACGCTTGCCCTTGAGCTCGAAATCGAGGTTGATCTTGCGGCCGGCACGGCTGACGAAAGCCCCCGTGCCCCAGTTGGGAATAGGGTGTTCGAGACGGCACTCGATCTGGGTGTCGGAGGTCAAACGCCAGACGGATTGATCCAGGCCGGCACCGAATTCGGTGACCCCCGCCTGCAACTGCATACTCACGGATATGCTGACCAACCCTAACACCCAAGCGTTCAATTGCCTGCCCTCCACGCGATCTCTTTTCAGATATCGGCAAGGGCAGGCCAAGCTTTAGGTATTAATGGTTCAATGGGAAGCGGGGGGCTCCATCAGCCGGAAACAGGCGATGCGACCTGCCAGCTCGCGGGCCAGTTGATCCAGCTCTGTGCTGTTTTTTTGCAGGGTAACGGAGTGCTGGCGATGCGCCTCGTACACCTCGCGAATGGTCAGCATGTTGTTCTGGATATCGTCGGTGACGTAGCGCTGCTCCTCGGTGGCAGTGGCCACCTGGGCGGTCATCTCGCTTACTTTGCGCACCTCGTCCACTATATCGGTCAGCTCGCTGCCAGCCCGTTTCGCCTCGGTGACGCTGAGCGCCGCCTGTTCGCTGCCCGACTGCATGGCCACGACCGCCAGGCTGGCGCCAGAACGCAGGCGGGAGAGCATCTGTTCGATATCATCGGCCGCCTGCTGAGTACGGTTGGCCAGGGTGCGTACTTCGTCGGCCACCACTGCAAAGCCCCGCCCGGACTCCCCGGCCCGCGCTGCCTCAATGGCCGCATTGAGAGCCAGCAGGTTGGTGCGATCGGAGATCTGCTTGATAAGGCTCAGGGCCTCCACTGCCGACTCGGTATCCTGATGCAGATTGTTGACCAGCTGACGGGTCTGGGTGAGGGTATCGGCCACCTGGGCGATGGCGGCGATGGTCTGATCCACCTCCTTGTCCCCCTGGCGGGCACGGCCGATGGCCTGCTGGGTTGCCTGGGAAGTCTGGGTCGCATTGCGGGCAATCTCGGCCACGGTGGACGCCATCTCGGTGGCAGCGGTTGCCACCAGATCTACCTGCCCCACCCCGCGCTCGACCCCCTCGTTGACCTCGGCGATCACCTCGTTGGAGGCAAAAGCACTGCGCGTCAGCACATCGCAGGAGCGGCGCACTTCGCACAGCAAGCCTTCGAGGTGTTGCAGGAACTGGTTCAGATCCCGGGAAAGCGCTCCCAGCTCGTCGCCGGACTGCCAGTTCACCCGTACCGTCAGATCATTCTCATTGACCAGACGGGAGAAGGTGCGGTGCAGGGCGACAAAGCCCAGATGCAGATCCCGCAGTACCTTCCAGCTGATGAGACAGGTCAACAGCAAACAGACCAGCACTGCCAGGGTACCCCACCAGAAGTTGTGCTGGCTGCTGATCTGCATCTGCGCTACCCGCTCAAAGAGTTGCTGATAGAGCTGATCTTCACCCTGTTTGAGCAGATCGATCTTCTTGGTACTGACCGCAAACCACTGTTCGGGATCAACGCCAAAGCCCCCTTGCGCCATCTTGTCGAGGGCAACCTGCTCCAGCTTGCTGACCTCCCCCATCACGGGAGACTGCAGCAGGGTATCAAGCAGCCCTATCTGTTCATCCGTGGCCACCGCCCGGAAACGCTCGAGATAGCTCTGCTGGGAAGCGAGCAGCGACATGAACTGCTGCAGGGCGGCGGGCGTGAAGCTGTCTTTGGCAAACACGTTGCTCAGGGTTGCCCGCTCCATCCCCATGCGCTCCTTGTTTTGCAGGAAGGCGGCATAGGCGTTGGTCTGCAGGGCGATGCCCGCATCCCGGCTGCGCAGGCTGATCTCGTCAACCACCCCCAGCAGGGAAGCGATCAACTGGCTATAGAAGGCCACCTGACGAGGCGCTTCTATGGTCAGCTGACTGACCTGATCGCGGATCCCGGCCAGCTGGGCCAGCCCCTGATCCGCCTGCTCATGAGCGATCCCCTGATCCTCGGCCCGAAATCTGGCGATGGCCTCATCCACCGCCGCCCGCTGTTGTGGCAGGGCATCGGCAAACTTGCTGCCAGCCGAGCCGATAAACCCCGCCGACATGCCCCGCTCTTTTTGCAGCTCATGAACCAGCTGGGCACTGCTCTTGACGAGCACCAGCATCTGCTGGGCCTGCTCCATCTCCTGCGACACCCGATAACGGTCGTACACGTAGTGACCAGCGAAAAACACCAGCGCCAATAATGGCAGGCAAATTGCCAGCAACATCTTGCCAGCCAGTCCCAGTCTGTTCATCACGCGCTCCTGTTTTTTCTATCAATTGATTGATTATATTCACTTCTCTCTCTTTTTCCGGCGCCCACCCAACTATTTTCCACTCCCTTGACCTGGGTCAGAATAAGGGCACTTGCCGCCACGGACGCGATGACAAGGTGCTTCTTGAATGCTGATTCGAGAGAGTAAAACAGCTTCATTCGATAACTATCAAAATATTGGCAAGCTCGCCACTGGTGACATTGGCCACAGGCCCGTTACAGTAGGCAAAAGACAGGATGTCTCGGATCGGAACCTCATCATGCATATTTCCCCTCTCTGGCTGCTGCCGCTTTTACTGGCGCTTCCCGCCCTATCCGCCAATGCAGGCCAGCTGGATCCCGCTCGGGCGCAGGAGCGCGCCAATGCAGTGATCGCCCTGATGACCTACACGGTCGTGCCGGATATCACCGCCAGCGATCTCAATATCGGCAGCGGCACCAACCAGTCGGCAGCCCTCGCCATGACCCAGTTTGGCGGTGGCTCAACCATGAGCGACCAGATCCCCGTCTATCTGGAGGGGGCAATAGGATTCAGTCGTTACGATCCCCAGTTCGTCATGAGCAATGGCACCGAGAGCCGCACTATTCCGACCCGCTGGAACAGCCTGACCGCCTCGGGGGGCGTCGGTTGGGATTTTTCCCTGCACCGGGATGAACAAGGGGGACACTGGGTACTTCGCCCCATCGCCAACGTCTCTCTTGGCGTGGTGGCCAGCGATCTGCGGATCGGCAGCTGGCTGTTGGAGCGTACCCGGGGCTATTCACTGGACTTTCTCGATGGCGGCCAGCTCAACGTCTATGGCCTGGGGGGCGCCATGATGCTCGATTACGAGCTCTTCTCCCCCGCCCAGGATATCGATGCCGAACTGCGCTACTCCTACCAGCACCTGCAAAGCTTTGGCGGCACCTCCCACAGCGTGCGCGGGTCTGCCGAAGCGGAAAACCTCGGGCTCTATCTGCGCCGCCGCGCCCCCCTGCTGGACTGGACTCTGCTAGATCGCCCCCTGCGCTATGTACTGGAAGGGGCCCGCACCGAATATCTCGGGGAGCAGCGCGGCCAGCTCGGCTTCAACTCCCTCAACTCGTTGGGGCTGGGGCTGGAGCTCGACAGCAGCAAGTACGATATCTTCGTCACCCGCACCCGGTTGGTGGCCAGATACATGTTCAGCCGCCATACCAGCGGTTATTCCGTCGGGCTGGCCATGAGTTTCTAACTCTTTCGTCTCTTCACAAGCCCTGTTGCAGGGCTTATGGTCTCCCCCCACCCTCGGACTACAGCCCTCTATTCCTCGCCATTCTCCAATCTCGTCACCGAGTTAGTGCAATCAATCACATATTCATTCTGATGAAATCGTTAAGATGGTTCAATTGGGCATCCCCCCCATCTGAACAGGAGAGACCATGCGTTCCATTATCTTGCTGCTGGCCACCAGCCTGCTGACCCCGGCCGCTATGGCTATTCCCAATGTCTGGAGCGGCGGCTTCGGTCAGGGAGTCGCGGAGCACGTCATCAAAAATGAGCAGGGAGATACCTTCACCCTCAGCTGCGACGTGGGTTATTCGGAAAATGGTGACCTCACCGGCGTCAGCTTTGCACTGGCAAACGGACAGGATCTCTCCCCCGCCGATAACCGCAAGGTTGAACTGCTGATCGATGGCAACGGCTACTGGCTGCCGGAAAAACTGGGCTGGCGCAATGGTGATAATGCCTGGGCCTCTTTCCTTGAGGTCATTACCAAGGCCAGCGCATTCGACGTCTATGTCGATGACAAGAAGATGGCCAGCTTCGCTCCCACTCCACAGAGCACCAAGACTGTGCTGGGCAACTTGAGTGACTGCGTTTACCGACCTGCCGGGATGTGATCCCCGCAGCTACCTCTCAATCCTGACAAGCGAGTTGAAATGGACTTCACTCCCATCATTGCCCCTCTGTTGGCCCAGCTTTGGTATCTGCTGCCCCTGCTGCTGATTACCGCCCTGATCAAGACCCCCTGGTTCAAGGGGATGATGGGGGAAGGCTTGCTCAACCTCGGTATCCGGCTCTTTCTCGACAAGCGGGAATATCACCTGCTCAAGGACGTGACCCTGCCCACCCCGCAGGGCACGACCCAGATCGATCATGTGATCGTCTCCCGCTTCGGGATATTCGTGATAGAGACCAAAAACATGAAGGGGTGGATATTCGGCAATCCTGCCCATAAAACCTGGACCCAGCAGATCTATCGCCGCAAGCACAGCTTTCAAAATCCCCTGCGCCAGAACCATCTGCATGTGATGACCCTCAGATCCCTGCTGGGGCTGGCGGACCACCAGCTTCACTCCGTCATCTATTTTATTGGCGACTGCACTTTCAAAACCCCCATGCCGGACAACGTGATGAACCGCGGGATCATTCGCTATATCAAGGATAAAACCACGCCGGTATTGACTCAGGCCGATGTCACCCGGATGGTCGATTCCATTCAGCAGGGGCGACTGGCCGCCAACTGGCAGACTCACAGACAACATGTGGCACAACTCAAGGCACGCCACGGGGCTTTCGCCCAGCCTGTGCCCGCCAGTGAGCCGACTCGCCCAACCCCTTCCACGCCACCCACTACCGCTCAGGCAAACAGGGTTGAGGTGCCGATTTGCCCCAGATGCGGCAACACCATGGTGCTGCGCACCGCCAATCGGGGGGAAAATAAAGGAAATCAGTTTTGGGGATGCCATGGGTATCCGCAGTGCAGACAGATCATTCCCCTTTGCTCACCCGCCAAATAATGGCTGGGTCATATCGCTTCATGACAAGGGCTGAAAAATGAAACGTTTATTTTTGACTTCTTCTTTCGCAGACGTTGCTGATTTATTCCTTCTGTTCACGAAGGGATCATGCAAAGGCAAAACGGTGACTTTCATTCCGACAGCAAGCATCCATGAAACAATCAATTTCTATGTAGAAGACGCGAAAAAATCTCTTCAGGCGATGGGAATGAACATAGATGTACTGGATATCTCAACGGCCATGCCGCAAGAGATATCAGCCATAATCGAGAGCAATGACTACATCTATGTCTCTGGTGGCAATACCTTTTTCTTGCTGCAAGAGCTGAAAAGAACGGGAGCGGACAACATCATTGCCCAGCAAGTCAAGGCGGGAAAACTCTATATAGGCGAATCGGCGGGTTCTATCGTGCTCTCACCTGACATCGGCTATGTGAGAACGATGGATGATATGGATGCGGCTCCTGACTTGAGGTCACTTTCCTCATTGGGATTGGTTCCATTTTACCCCCTACCACATCATACAAATGCGCCATTCAAAGAGACGGTAGACAATATCATTTCAACCCTGTCCGACAAAATTGCGCTTTGCCCTATCCGCAATACCCAAGTCATTGCCATCAACGAAGACAAGGTTGAAATATGGGGGCAATAAATCAGCCGCCATCCCCCCAAGCCTCATGACTCGTGTAAATAGCGGCCGAACAAACATCCTGATGGTGCGACTAGCGGATCGTCGCCATCTTTCTGACGCAGGCTTGCTCCCGGTCATCCACCCGCTTGGCAAACCAGGCGGTGGTGAGGTTGCGGGTGATCTTGGGGCTCTTTAGCTGAATACCGGGCAGGATGGCACGGGGCAGCCGTTTACCCGCCTGCTTGTCGGCCAGAGTGAAGACCCTGTGGTAGAGATCGCTCTTGGCAAAGTCGCTGCTATCCCCCAGACGCAAGCTCTGGCTGATGGCCTTTTTGCTCATATTGACCCGGCTGGCGAGGCTGTAGACCGCCAGTTCGGTGTTGCCGGGCTTGTCGGAGTTGTAGCGAATGAGATCCCCGTCCAGCGCCAGGCTCTTGCCACTCAGGCGGCTGACCGCGGCCTGGAAGGCGGCATTGCGGCTCGCGTACCAGCCCGCATTGAAATCGGCGAAGCGGTAGAGGGTGTCGGGGTAGTCGGCCGGGTAGCCGAAGATGTGCTTGGTGCCGAACCAGATGCCGCCGCGACGGGTAAAGACTTCGTGGCGGATGCTGTCCTTGACGGGATAGGGATAGCCACGGGCATTGGCCTCGGCAAAGGCGATGCTCACCTGCATGGGGCCACCGGTGCGCACCGGGTTAAGGTTGCCAAAGAGCCGCTTGCCCATGGGCAGCATGCCGATCATGTCCTCGAAGATTTCACTCATCTCCCGCTCGGTGCGCACCCGATCAATGCGCTCGGCATAGGTCTTGCCGGTAGGAGAGTTGATCGAGAGGGCCGTGCGCACCACAAACTCCGGGATCAGCAGCCTGCCGGCCCGGGCGTTGATCTCCTTCCAGGCTATCTTGCTTAAATTGGGTACTACGGGATCGGCCTGGTAAGTGGCTTCCTGCTCCGCCACCGCCAGCACTGAGCAGACGTTGTGATCACTGACTGTGAGTCCCTGGCTGGTGAGGGCCGTCACCACGTCGTTGGCCCACCCCTGCTTGTCCGGCACCTGTCTTGGCAGAAAGCGCACGATGCGGGTCTTCATATCGGCCGGCTTGCGCGGCTGCATCGCCTTGGGCAACTTGGCGATGGCCGCCGCATCCTGCGCAGGGACTCCCGGGTCGCTGGCGCAACCCGCAAGGAGCAGGGTGACAAACAGTGGCAACGCGCGCATGGCAGGAGAGATTGAGGAGAGTGAAAACGTCATCGAGGCATCCGGTACTGGGGCTGGGCGCAGACCCGGTCAGTGGCGGGCGCGCAAATGGTCACTCATTGTAGAGGATTGATCCACAAGGCTAAAGCCCGATAGCCGTAGCGCTCTATTGCGCCTGACAGCCCCTGCCGTCATCCCCTCGCAAACCTGGGTGACAAAGGCCCATTGATAAGCTTTTATCGAGAGTGATTTACATTTAGAATGCCGCCGCCCGGACGCTCACGGTATGGACCCCATGGACAGACTGACCCTTCTCTTTGACCCCATGCAGCAGTGGCTCATCACGCCGCTCTGGCACTGCCTCACCGGATTGCTCGACTTCAACGGGCGCCTGGGTGCTCCCTTCCTGCTGGTCTCGGGCACGGTCGCCTATCTGCTCTATCGCCATCGACGCCGCCAGGGGGATCCCGGCGCCCGCAGCTTTGCCGGTTTTCTCGGGGGGCGGGCCGTCTGGCTGCACCCCTCGGCTCTGCTCGACTACCAATACTATCTAGTGCGGGCACTGCTCCATGTGGCGCTGATCCTGCCGATCCTGGCCTTGCTTCACCCCTGGCTGCTGCAGGCAGAGGATGTCCAGTCTGCCCTCACCCGGCTGTGGGGTGAACGCCCCCGGCTGGCCGAGGCGAGCTGGCTGATGATGCTCTATGGCCTTGGCGTCTTCCTCATCAGCGATCTGGTGCATTACTGGCTGCATCGCGCCTTCCACAGTCGCTGGCTCTGGGAGTTTCACAAGGTACATCACAGTGCGACCGTGATGGTGCCACCGACGGCAAGCCGCATCCATCTGGTGGAAAAACTGTGCGAGATGCTGGTCAAGGGGAGCTGTCTCGCCCTCTACGCCGGTGCCTTCTACTGGCTGTGTGGCGGCACCGTGCGCCCCTACACCCTGTTTGGCGTGAGCTATCTGGTGCTGGTGTTCAACTCCCTGGCCGCCAACCTGCGCCACACCCATGTCTGGCTCTCGTTTGGTCCGCGGCTGGAACACATCTTCAACAGTCCGGCCCAGCACCAGATCCACCACAGCCGGGATCCCCGCCACTTCAACCACAACTTCGGCACCAACCTCTCAGTCTGGGACTGGTGGTTTGGCACCCTCTATGTAACCAGCAGCCAGCCCGAGCCCCTCTCCTTCGGGGTCGGCCCCAGGGACAACGAGCGCTACAGCCGCCTGAGCGCGCTCATCCTGCGCCCCTTCCTGGTGACCGCACGCAAGCTGTGGCGCGCCCTGCCCCGCCCGCGCGGGCGCAATGCCCTGGCCGATTGAGCCGGACAGCCATAAAAAACGCCACCTTGCGGTGGCGTTTTTTATAGGCGAAGAGGCGTGCTGGCTCAGGCACTCCGGCGCAGGGCCTGGTGCTGGGCGGCCCCGTTGATCACCGCCTGCAGGGAGGCGTTGACCACGTCGCGGCCCACGGCCACCCCGCACATACGGATGCCCTCGACGCTCAGCAGCACATAGGCGGCGGCGCGGGATTCGGTGCCAGCGGTGAGGGCATGCTCGGAGTAGTCCAGCACGTCGATGTGCATGCCGGTGTGGCGATGCCAGCCGTTGACCAGGGCCGTGATGGCCCCCTCCCCCTCACCGCACAGCTGCAGGGTGCCCGCCGGAGTCTGCAATTCCAGGCGCAGGCTCTCCTGGCTGTCGTGGCCGAGCTGGAAGCGGCCCACCCGATAGCCGTGGGCTGGCGCCAGATAGTGGCGCTCGAACAGGGCGCGGATCTGCTCCGGGTTGATTTCGCTGCTACTGGCTTCGGCCTGCGCCTGAACCCGGCGGCTGAAGTCGATCTGCAGCCAGCGCGGCAGTTGCAGGCCGAGGTCGCGCTCCAGCAGGTAGGTGACGCCTCCCTTGCCGGACTGGCTGTTGATACGGATCACCGCCTCGTAGCTACGGCCGAGATCGGCCGGGTCGATGGGCAGGTAAGCCACGTCCCAGTAGTGATCCGGCTTCTCCGCCGCCAGAGACTTGCGGATGGCATCCTGGTGGCTGCCGGAAAACGCGGTGTAGACCAGCTCGCCGGCATAGGGGTGACGCGGGTGCAGGGCAATCTGGGTGCAGGCCCCCACGGTGGCGACGATGGCATCCATGTCGGAGAGATTGAGCTCGGGATCGATCCCCTGGCTGTAGAGGTTCATGGCCATGGTGACGATGTCCATGTTGCCGGTGCGCTCCCCGTTGCCGAGCAGGGTGCCCTCGATACGATCCGCCCCCGCCAGCACCGCCAGCTCGGCGGCGGCCACCCCGCAGCCCCGATCGTTGTGGGTGTGGATGGAGATGCTCACCTCGGGGCGCGCCTTCAGGTGGCGGCAGAACCACTCCACCTGATCCGCAAACACGTTGGGGGTGCTCACCTCCACCGTGGCAGGCAGGTTCAGGATCATGGGGCGAGCCGCCGGGCGCCACTCGTCGATGACGGCGTCACACACCTCGACGGCAAACTCCACCTCTGTGCTGCTGAAGCTCTCCGGCGAATATTGGAAGCTCCACTCCGTCTCCGGGTTGCGGGCCGCATACTCCCGCACCCAGCGCGCCCCCTGCACGGCGATGGCCTTGACCCCCTCCCTTCCTGAGTTGAACACATAGTTGCGCTGGGTCGGGTTGACCGAGTTGTAGACGTGGACGATGGCCCGCTTCGCCCCCTTGAGGGCCTCGAAAGTGCGGGCGATGAGATCTTCGCGCGCCTGCACCAGTACCTGGATGGTGACGTCATCGGGGATCAGGTTGCGCTCGATGAGTTCGCGCACGAAGCCGAAGTCGGGCTGGGAGGCGGCCGGGAAGCCCACCTCGATGTGCTTGAAGCCGATGTGGGTCATCAGTGCCCACATCTGCAGCTTCTGCGCCACCGTCATCGGCTCGACCAGCGCCTGGTTGCCGTCGCGCAGATCCACGGCGCACCAGAGCGGCGCACGCTCCAGCACCCGGTTGGGCCACTGGCGATCCGCCAGGTTGATCACGGGGGCACGGCGGTATTTGCGATGATCGAAGCTCATATTCTGATTCCCTTGGCTGATATGCGAGGCGCCGGGCGACTGACAACGGGCGGGGCAAGGAGGGGAAGCGGGTTGACGCGGTAACGCCGGCCCTGACGAGTCGCGAGGCGGTAACCCCGCGACCGGTTTTCCGGTGGCCCCGGTCGGTCACCGGGGCCGGCCGCTGCGGCCGGATAAGCCGCGGGCCTCGATCCTCTCGCACTATACCCGGGGGCATGTCGGTGCAGACGACCTTGTTTGTATGAGAACCCAGTATAGGGAGGCCGGGAGGGCGAGAGATTGCTAAGATTGCTTCATTTGCCGCTATATTGGCAATATTTGCCAACAAAAACCCTATATTAAGGGTTACTCTCACCTCCTCTCGCCCTGTTATTCTGGATGACACCTTCATCGGGCTGACACACGGACAATAAAAAAACCCCGCCATCGCTGGCGGGGTCTTGCGTGCATCGCAGTGGGCAGTCTCCTGCCCGCGTCTACACCTTAGCGGTTGTTCACCTTCTCGTGCAGCTCCTGCACCGAGTTCACGTTGGCGGTGGCATCGACGCTGATGGCCATGCAGGTGGCGAAGGCCGCGTGCAGCGTGGTGGTGTAGGCCACCTTGTGCTGCAGGGCGCCGCGGCGCAGCTGCTTGGAGTCCTCGATGGCCTGACGCCCCTCGGCGGTGTTGACGATGTAGGTGTACTCGCCGTTCTTGATGCGATCCAGGATGTGCGGACGACCCTCATGCACCTTGTTCACCAGGCGCGGGTTGATGCTCGCTTCCCCCAGGGTCACCGCAGTGCCGTGAGTGGCGTCGAGGTCATAACCGAGCTCCAGCAGCTTGGCGGCCAGGTTGACCACCCGCTCCTTGTCGCCGTGGCGCACGGAGAGCAGGGCGCGACCTTCGCGCGGCACCTGGTGACCGGCACCCAGCTGGGCCTTGGCGTAAGCTTCGGCGAAGCTGCTGCCCACCCCCATGACTTCACCGGTGGAGCGCATCTCCGGGCCCAGCAGCGGGTCGACACCCGGGAACTTGGCGAACGGCAGCACCACTTCCTTCACGGAGTAGTAAGGCGGGATGATCTCGCTGGTGAAGCCCTGTTCTTGCAGCGATTGACCGGCCATGACGCGAGCGGCGATCTTCGCCAGCGGCGCGCCGGTGGCCTTGGAGACAAACGGCACGGTACGGGCGGCACGGGGGTTCACCTCGATGAGGTAGATCTCGTTGTCTTTCACCGCGAACTGCACGTTCATCAGGCCCACCACACCAAGTTCCAGGGCCAGTTTGCGCACCTGCTCGCGCATCTCGTCCTGAATGGCCTTGGACAGGGTGTAGGGCGGCAGGGAACAGGCGGAGTCACCGGAGTGGATACCGGCCTGTTCGATGTGCTCCATGATGCCACCGATGACCACATCCACGCCGTCGCAGATGGCGTCCACGTCCACCTCGGTGGCGTCGTCCAGGAAGCGGTCCAGCAGCACCGGCGACTCGTTGGAGACGCTCACCGCCTCGGCGAAGTAGCGGCGCAGATCCTGCTCGTCATAGACGATCTCCATGGCGCGGCCACCCAGCACGTAGGAAGGGCGAACCACCAGCGGGTAGGTGATGCGCTCTGCCAGCAGAACGGCCTGCTCCAGGGCGGTGACGGTGCCGTTTTCCGGCTGCTTGAGGCCCAGACGCTCGACGGCGGACTGGAAGCGCTCGCGATCTTCCGCGCGGTCGATGGCATCCGGGCTGGTACCGATGACAGGCACGCCGTTGGCTTCCAGGGCGCGAGCCAGTTTCAGCGGGGTCTGGCCACCGTACTGGACGATGACACCCTTGGGCTGCTCGACCCGCACGATTTCCAGCACGTCTTCCAGGGTCACCGGCTCGAAGTAGAGGCGGTCGGAGGTGTCGTAGTCGGTGGAGACGGTTTCCGGGTTGCAGTTGACCATGATGGTCTCGTAACCGTCTTCGCGCAGGGCCAGAGCCGCGTGCACGCAGCAGTAGTCGAACTCGATGCCCTGACCGATACGGTTCGGGCCGCCACCGATGACCATGATCTTGTCGCGGTTGGTGGGGTTGGCCTCGCACTCTTCGTCATAGCTGGAGTACATGTAGGCGGTGTTGGTGGCGAACTCGGCCGCGCAGGTATCGACCCGCTTGTAGACCGGGAAGATGTTGTGGCGGGCACGCAATTTACGCACTTCACCTTCGGCCACGCCCAGGATCTTGGCCAGACGCGCATCGGCAAAGCCCTTGCGCTTGAGGGCGCGCAGGAAGTCGGCGTCCAGGCCGGCCATGCCACGCTCTTTCACCTGCTCTTCGAGTTTGACCAGCTCTTCAATCTGCACCAGGAACCAGGGGTCAATCTTGGTCAGCTTGAACACGCCGTCCATGGAGAGACCGGCACGGAAGGCGTCGGCGATGTAGAAGATGCGCTCGGCACCGGCATCCTGCAGCTCGTGGCGGATGCGGGTCAGGGAGTCAGGGGCATTGAGGTCGACCATGGGGTCGAAGCCGGTCTTGCCGGTCTCCAGGCCGCGCAGAGCCTTGTGCAGGGACTCCTGGAAGTTGCGGCCGATGGCCATCACTTCGCCCACGGACTTCATCTGGGTGGTCAGACGGTCGTTGGCGCCGGCAAACTTCTCGAAGTTGAAGCGCGGTACCTTGGTGACCACGTAGTCGATGGCCGGCTCGAAGGAGGCCGGGGTGCGACCACCGGTGATGTCGTTCATCAGCTCGTCCAGGGTGTAACCGATGGCGAGCTTGGCGGCGATCTTGGCGATGGGGAAGCCGGTCGCCTTGGAGGCGAGCGCGGAGGAGCGGGAGACCCGCGGGTTCATCTCGATGATGACCATGCGGCCATCTTTCGGGTTGATGCCGAACTGGACGTTGGAGCCGCCGGTTTCGACACCGATCTCGCGCAGTACCGCCATGGAGGCGTTGCGCATGATCTGGTACTCCTTGTCGGTCAGGGTCTGGGCCGGCGCGACGGTGATGGAGTCACCGGTGTGGATGCCCATGGGGTCGAAGTTCTCGATGGCGCAGACGATGATGCAGTTGTCGTTGCGATCGCGCACCACTTCCATCTCGTACTCTTTCCAGCCAATCAGGGACTCGTCGATGAGCAGCTCTTTGGTCGGCGACAGATCCAGGCCGCGCTCGCAGATCTCCACGAACTCTTCGGTGTTGTAGGCAATGCCGCCGCCGGAGCCACCCATGGTGAAGGAGGGACGGATGATGCAAGGGAAGCCCACTTCGGCCTGTACCTTCCACGCTTCTTCCATGTTGTGGGCGATGCCGGCGCGCGGGCACTCCAGGCCAATGCTGCGCATGGCCTTGTCAAAGCGGGAGCGATCCTCGGCCTTGTCGATGGCATCGGCGGTGGCGCCGATCATCTCGACACCGAACTCCGCCAGCACACCGTGCTGCTCCAGCGCCAAGGCGCAGTTGAGGGCAGTCTGGCCACCCATGGTGGGCAGGATGGCGTCCGGGCGCTCTTTCTTGATGATCTCGCGCACCACTTCCCAGGTGATGGGCTCGATGTAGGTGGCGTCGGCCATCTCCGGGTCGGTCATGATGGTGGCCGGGTTGGAGTTGACCAGAATGACGCGGTAGCCCTCTTCTTTCAGGGCCTTGCACGCCTGGGCGCCGGAGTAGTCGAATTCGCAGGCCTGGCCGATGACGATGGGGCCGGCGCCGAGGATCAAGATGCTCTGTAGGTCGTTACGTTTTGGCATGAAACTCTTTCCTTTTCCTTAGGCGCGATACTGCTTAATCAATTCAATAAAGTGGTCGAACAGACCGGCACAGTCGTGCGGCCCCGGGCTCGCTTCGGGGTGGCCCTGGAAGCTGAAGGCCGGACGGTCGGTGCGATGGATGCCCTGCAGGGACCCATCGAACAGGGAGACGTGGGTCGCGCGCAGGCACTCCGGCAGGGTCTGCTCGTCCACCGCAAAGCCGTGGTTCTGGGCGGTGATCATGACTGTGTTGTCATCCAGACTCTTCACCGGGTGGTTGGCGCCGTGGTGGCCAAACTTCATCTTCACTGTCTTGGCGCCGGAGGCCAGGCCCAGCAGCTGGTGACCCAGGCAGATACCGAACACCGGAGTGTTGGTATCAAGGAAGGCCTTGATGGCAGTGATCGCGTAGTCGCATGGCTCGGGGTCACCAGGGCCGTTGGAGAGGAAGATGCCATCCGGGTTCATCGCCAGTACCTCGGCTGCCGGGGTCTTGGCCGGCACCACGGTCAGGCGGCAGCCACGATCCACTAGCATGCGCAGGATGTTGCGCTTGACACCGAAGTCATAGGCCACCACGTGATATTTCAGCTGGTCGGCATCCGGAGTGACGTGCCCCTTGCCAAGCTGCCAGCTCCCCTCGGTCCAGCTGTATGCCTCGGCGACAGTCACTTCCTTGGCCAAGTCCATCCCCTTCAAACCGGGGAAGGCGCGAGCCTGCTCGAGGGCGTACGCTTCTGCACTTGCTTCAATGCCCTGCTTGCCCGCCACTTCTTTGCCGGCATAAATGCAACCGGCCTGGGCGCCTTTCTCGCGCAGGATGCGGGTCAGCTTGCGGGTGTCGATGTCGGCGATGCCAACGATATTGTGGGACTTGAGGTAATCGGAGAGGGATTGCTGATTGCGGAAATTGGAGGCAAGTATCGGAAGGTCGCGGATGATCAGGCCTTGGGCGTGGATCTGGGTGGACTCTTCATCTTCGCTGTTGGTGCCGGTGTTGCCTATATGGGGGTAAGTGAGGGTAACGATCTGACGGGAATAAGAGGGATCGGTGAGGATTTCCTGATAGCCCGTCATCGACGTATTGAAAACCACTTCACCAACGGAACATCCCTCGGCGCCTATCGACACGCCTTTGAACACAGTTCCATCTTCCAGCACTAGCAATGCAGTGTGATTCAAGACAACCTCCAGTTATTTAGCTTTAAATTCAGCAATTTACCTGGGTGTTGCGGGCTCGGTTCCGGTCTTTGACAGGACTCGAACCCGGCAGATTTCTGGCAAATTGGGCGCATTCTACTTAAAAAAAGTGGCATTTCAACGTCTTTTCTCTGACGAAATGCATCTAAATTCAATAAACAAGCAACATTACCCATTATCTATGCACTTTCCGCCTTTGCAACCCCCACCACCAAAAGAAAATGAAAAACCACCGCCAAAAGCAACACCCAATGCGTCGATAGACACAGAAACCAAGTTTAACCACAATAAAAACAGCAAGTTAAAAAACAACAAAAAAAACAAACCTGGCCTTATATTGCGTATTTAATCGAAGAAGATTTTTCAGAACACGCAGAAAACGTTTTTCTTACTTTGCATTTTTAGTCTGTTTTGGTGAATGTAAAAAAATGGCTAAAAGGGGGATTTTTGACCGCAATGTCGTCACGAGCCGATGACAATCCGGAGAGGGAAAATTGGGGGGCTGCGAGAATAGTGAGAATTTATGGCGATTCAAGCAAGAAAGCGACCATAAAGCCTATTTTGGTAGATAAAGTGGGAGTGGACGAGCAATCCCCCCGGCAGAGCGGGGGGATGAAGAGTGTGTTACTTGAGGCCCAGTACATCCTGCATGTCATACAGACCGGCCTGCTGGCCACTGAGCCACTTGCCCGCCCGCACGGCACCGTTGGCAAAGGTAAGGCGGCTGGAGGCCTTGTGGCTGATCTCCACCCGCTCGCCGATGTCGGCAAACATAACGGTGTGCTCTCCCACCAGATCGCCGGCGCGAATGGTGGCAAAGCCGATGGTGCTCCGATCCCGCTCGCCGGTGATCCCCTCGCGGCCATAGACGGCGCACTCCTTGAGATCGCGGCCCAGCGTTTTCGCCACGACCTCACCCATGGAGAGGGCGGTGCCGGACGGTGCATCCACCTTGTGTCTGTGGTGCCCCTCGATGATCTCGATGTCGGTGTAATCCCCCATCACCCTGGCGGCCTGCTCCAGCAGCTTGAACACCAGGTTGACGCCCACCGAATAGTTGGAGGCAAACACGATGCCGATCTCCTTGCCCGCTTCGTTGAGGGCCGCCTTGCCCGCCTCGTCGAAGCCGGTAGTACCGATCACCATCCGCTTGTTGTGGGCCAGGGCGAACGCCAGGTTGGCCAGGGTCACTTCGGGACGGGTGAAGTCGATGATGAGATCAAAATCGTCACGCACCTTGTCCAGGCTGTCGCTGATCGCCACCCCCAGATGACCCAGTCCGTTGAGCTCACCGGCATCCAGCCCTATCACGGCGGAACCCGGTCGCTCCAGCGCCGCACCGACCACTACCCCCTCGGCATTGGTAATGGCTTCCAGCAGCACCTTGCCCATACGACCATTACAGCCCATCACGGCCACACGGATCGGATTGTCCATCTCCACCCTCTCTTCTCTTTATTAAGGAAAGAGACCGTTTTACCAGCCCGCGTTGCCTTTGAAAAGCCCGGTGTGGGCCCGGGCTCACACCCGACAAAACAACGAGATATTTAAATAAAACCGAATATTTGACGGATTCGTACCAATGTACAAAATCCCCTGATAAAAACCCCTATCCATCTGGACGTCCATCTTGACCCATTAACCCTGACTCACTACTGTAGACCCCCCAACCGGGGCAGGATGCCCCCCTGTTTTTCCCCTATTCGCTTCAGATTTCGGCACAAAACAGCACACGACAGGAGGTCATTGTTCAATTTCAGAGGAACACATGATCCAGACTCAACCCAGTGCCAAGGCCCTGCTGCCCCTGCTGGTCTTTCTCGCCCTCTTTATCGGTACCGGTACCTGGCTGACCCTGCAAGGGGTCGAGTTTGCCTTCTACCAACTGCCCGCCCCCGTCGCCGCCCTGCCCGCCGTCATGCTGGCCCTGATGCTGGGCAAAGAGGGATTCAACAAAAATCTCGAGACCTTCTTCAAGGGGGTCGGCCACAGCAACATCATGGCGATGTGCCTCATCTATCTGCTGGCGGGCGCCTTTGCCAGCGTGGCCAAGGCCACCGGCGGGGTGGATGCCACGGTCGCGCTCGGTCTGTCGTTGATCCCGGGCTGGTTCCTGCTGCCAGGGCTCTTTCTCATCTCTGCCTTTATTGCCACCGCCATGGGCACCTCCATGGGGACTATCGGTGCCGTCGCCCCGGTGGCCCTCGGCGTCGCCCAGGCCGCCGGCATCGACCCCATACTGATGGCGGGCACCATCCTCTCCGGCGCCATGTTTGGCGACAACCTCTCCATCATCTCCGACACCACTATCGCCGCGACCCGTAGCCAGGGCTGCGAGATGAAGGATAAGTTCCGCGAGAACGTCAAAATCGCCGCCCCTGCCGCCATCGGCGTGATCCTGCTCTATCTGACCCTGGGGTCGGTGGGCGAGGCCCCTGCCAGCAACACGGCCATCGAGCTGTTCAAGGTAATGCCCTACCTGCTGATCCTGGGTCTGGCCCTGGCCGGGGTGAATGTGTTCGTGGTGCTGGGGATTGGCATTCTGGCCGCCGGCCTCGTCGGCCTGTTCAACGGCTATGAGCTTGGCCAGTTCAGCAAGGACATCTATCAGGGCTTTACCGGCATGCAGGAGATCTTCCTGCTCTCCATGCTGATCGGCGGCCTCGGCGCCCTGATGGAGCGCCAGGGGGGACTGGCCTGGATCAGTACCCGCATTGCGGCCCTGATCGCCCGCTTCACCCGGGAGCACAGTGGCGAGCAGAACGAGAAGGCGGCCGAGCTGGGCATTGCCGGGGTGGTGGGCCTCACCAACCTCTGCACCGCCAACAACACGGTGGCCATTATCGTCGCCAGCAAGGTGGCCCGGGATCTGGCGGAGCACCACGGTGTCACCCCGCGCCGCGCCGCCTCCATGCTGGATATCTTCTCCTGCGTGGTGCAGGGGCTTATCCCCTGGGGAGCCCAGGCGCTGCTGCTCGGCTCCATCTTCGCGCTCTCGCCCCTGTCGGTGGTGAGTATGAGCTTCTACCCCATGGCACTGGCCTTGGCCGCCCTGGCGGCAGTGTTCATCAAGCACCAGATGCGCCAGCGTTGATCCCGCCGGCACCGGACATGGCCTTGTCTGGTGCCGTTTGCCACTCTGGCCTCCCCTGATCCGCCGGAGTAATGTGTTAAGGTAAGGCGCTTTCCCCTGCGCAGCCATTCTCGAGGTGCCCCATGCAAGAGTCCCAGCCCGAACGTCAATCCCTGCGCCAACTGGTGAGAACGCGCAGAAAGAGCCTGACCCACGCCGAGCAGCAGCAGGCGGCCCAAGAGCTGCTGGCCCGCTTCAAGGAGCACCCCGAGATCCTGGCGGCCAAACGCATCGCGCTCTATCTGGCCAACGACGGAGAGATCAATCCCCTCCCCGCCATCCACTGGCTCTGGGCCCAGCAAAAAGAGGTCTACCTGCCGGTGCTGCACCCCTTCACCCCGGGCCACCTGCTCTTCTTGCGCTACACCGCCACCAGCCCCATGGTGCGCAACCGCTACGGCATTGAGGAGCCTGAACTCGATGTGCTGCAGGTGGTACCCCACAGTACGCTCGACCTTATTTGCACGCCCCTGGTTGCCTTCGATGCCGAAGGCAACCGCCTCGGCATGGGGGGCGGCTATTACGATCGTACCCTGGCCTGCTGGCACGAACACAGAATGGGGCCCAAGCCCCTCGGCATCGCCCACGACTGCCAACAGGTGGAGGCGGTGCCGCAAGAAGAGTGGGACGTGCCCCTGCCCCAGATCATCACCCCGGGACGCTGCTGGCGTTTCGAGTAGAGCCGTCAGGCTCCACTCCCCCTGAATCCAGTTAACAGATCAAGGTAAATGGGGAATAAACAGGCAAACGATTTACATCTTGCGGTTTTTTGCCCCGGAACGTGAGCCTGGTGGTCGCTCCGGGGGGACGGCTTGGATATAATGCGCCCGCTTTTTTCTTAAGGAACGATCATGACTCAAGATGAAATGAAGAAGGCGGCCGGTTGGGCTGCGCTCAAGTATGTGGTTCCCGGTACCATCGTCGGGGTCGGCACTGGCTCTACCGTCAACCACTTTATCGACGCGCTGGCGACCATGAAGGACGAGATCAAGGGAGCCGTCTCCAGCTCCGTGGCCTCCACCGAGCGTCTCAAGGGCTTTGGCATCCCGGTGTTTGATCTCAACGAGATCGACGCCCTCTCCGTCTACGTGGATGGCGCCGACGAGATCAACGCCACTCGTGACATGATCAAGGGCGGTGGCGCGGCCCTGACCCGCGAGAAGATCGTCGCCGCCGTGGCCGATCAGTTCATCTGCATCATCGACAACACCAAGACAGTCGACGTGCTGGGCACCTTCCCGCTGCCGGTCGAAGTGATCCCCATGGCCCGCGAATACGTGGCCCGCGAAATCAGAAAGCTTGGCGGCAACCCGGTCTGGCGTGAAGGGGTGGTCACCGACAACGGCAACCACATTCTGGATGTGAAAGGCATGGCCATCACAGATGCCAAGGGGCTGGAAGTACAGCTCAACGCGATCGTCGGCGTGGTTACCAACGGCCTGTTCGCCCACCGCGGTGCAGACGTGGTGCTGATCGGTACTCCCGATGGGGTCATCACCCAATAATCGCTCTGCGAATGAATGACGGCGCCTGATGGCGCCGTTTTTGTTTATTCCTCAACAAGTTGCAAGGTATTGCATGCAACTATCGTTGAAAACTTCAAAAAATTTGACTTTCGTCACAAATATTCCCTCTCCCGCACGTTTTTGCTACTTTACGGTTTTCTTCACACACCATACCTGCACTCGCGTTGCACACTTACAGAGGGATCGACATGACCGCCAAGTTTTCACTGGACAAGGATAAAATCAAGGTACTGCTGCTGGAGGGGGTTCACCCCAACACGGTAGAGACCTTCCGTGCCGCAGGTTACACCAGTGTGGAGTATCTCAAGACCTCGCTGTCCGAGGAAGAGCTGATCGAACGGGTACGCGATGTCCACTTCATCGGCCTGCGCTCGCGCACCCAGATCACCGAGAAGGTGCTGGATGCCGCCAACAAGCTGGTCGCCATCGGCTGCTTCTGCATCGGCACCAACCAGGTCGAGCTGGATGCAGCCCAGATCCGCGGCATTCCGGTGTTCAACGCCCCCTTCTCCAACACCCGTTCGGTCGCCGAACTGGTGCTCGGCGAGATCCTGCTGCTGCTGCGCGGCATCCCCGAGAAGAATGCCAAGTGCCATCGCGGCGTGTGGGAGAAACTCGCCAACCGCTCGGTGGAAGCCCGCGGCAAGAAGCTCGGCATCATCGGCTACGGCCACATCGGTACCCAGCTTGGCATCATCGCCGAGAGCATCGGCATGAAGGTCTACTACTACGACATCGAGAACAAGCTCTCGCTGGGCAACGCCATCCAGGTGCCCAACATGGTCGAGCTGCTCAATATGTCAGACGTCATCAGCCTGCACGTACCGGAGACCCCTTCCACCAAGGATCTTATCGGTGCCGAGCAGCTGCGCATGATGAAACCGGGTGCCATCTTCATCAACGCCTCCCGCGGCACAGTCGTGGACATCGATGCTCTGGCTGACGTCATCAAGAGCGGCCACATCTCCGGCGCCGCCATCGACGTCTTCCCGAGCGAACCCAAGTCCAACGACGAGGAGTTCATGACCCCGCTGCGCGGTCTGGACAACGTGATCCTGACTCCGCACATCGGCGGCTCGACCCAGGAGGCGCAGGAGAACATCGGTCTGGAAGTGGCCAACAAGCTCATCAAATACTCCGACAACGGCTCCACCCTCTCCGCCGTCAACTTCCCGGAAGTCTCCCTGCCGGGCCACAAGGGCTCCAGCCGCCTGTTGCACATTCACCGCAACCAGCCCGGCGTGATGAACAAGATCAACCAGATCTTCGCCGAAGAGGGGATCAACATCGCCGGTCAATACCTGCAGACCAGCAGCCACATCGGTTACGTGGTGATCGATGTCGAGACCGAGCACAGCGAGAAGGCGCTGGCCAAGCTCAAGGAGATCGACGGCACCATTCGTGCGCGGATCCTGCACTGATGGCGTGAGTCCCGCCCAGCAAAAAGCCCGTCATGATGACGGGCTTTTTTATTTTATGACTCTCGCTTGATGGAGGCTGGCTTACCACCACCCCAGCAGATTGCGCCCCACCAGCGCCCCCCACACCAGGGCGTTGAGGGCCAGCGCGATAAAGACGGCGGCGGAGCCCAGATCCTTGGCACGACCGGAGAGTTCATGGTGCTCGGAGCCGATGCGATCCACCACCGCCTCGATGGCGGAGTTGAGCACCTCGACGATCACCACCAGCCAGCTGATGACAACCAGCAGCAGGATCTGGTTGAGGGTCTCCCCCACCCAGAACGTCAGCGGCATCAGCAACAGAATAAGCATCAGCTCCTGACGAAATGCGGCCTCGTTGATCCAGGCAGACTTGAGCCCTTTCATGCTGTAACCGGTTGCCTTGATGATACGGGTGACCCCGGTTGCCCCTGGCTTTGCCACGCTATCTACCTCATTTGGTATCGATTTTGGCCTCACATCCTATCAGAGCCCCCCAAGGTTTCAATCGGTGGACTTTTGCTTTATTTTATCCCTTTGCATTTTCGCCCCTGCGGCTGACACCACCCACTCGAGACTTGAGTTGTATGTCCATTCACACAGATGAATTGCGCACCCGTCGCCTGGAGTCACTGATCACTCCGAGCGAGCTCGCACACGCTTTCCCGATCAACGATACCATTGCCCAGAATCTGCTGGATGCCCGTCGCGAAGTGGAAGCCATTCTGGCCGGAGAGGATCAGCGCCTGCTGGCCATCGTCGGCCCCTGCTCCATCCATGATCCTGCCGCCGCCCATGAGTATGCCCGTCGCCTCAACCGCCTGCGCGAGCAGTATAAAGAGAGCCTGTGCATCGTGATGCGCACCTATTTCGAGAAGCCGCGCACCATCGTCGGCTGGAAGGGGCTGATCAACGATCCGCTCCTCGACGGCAGCTTTGACGTCAATGAAGGGCTGAAGCTGGCCCGCAAACTGCTGGTCGACATCAACGAGATCGGCCTGCCCACCGCCACCGAATTCCTCGACATGGTGACCGGCCAGTACATTGCCGACCTCATCACCTGGGGCGCCATCGGCGCGCGCACCACCGAATCCCAGGTACACCGCGAGATGGCCTCTGCCCTCTCCTGCCCGGTCGGCTTCAAGAACGGCACCGATGGCAACACTCGCATCGCCATCGATGCGGTGCGCGCCGCCCGTCACAGCCACATCTTCTATTCCCCGGACAAGGACGGCAAGATGACCATCTACCGTACCGCCGGCAACCCCTATGGCCACGTGATCCTGCGTGGCGGCCACCGCCCCAATTACGATACCGCCAGCATCGACGAGGCCTGCGAAGCCTTGGCCGACGTGGGACTGCCTGAGCGTCTGGTGGTGGATTTCAGCCACGGCAACAGCATGAAGGATCACCGTCGCCAGCTGCTGGTGGCTCAGGATATCTGCGATCAGCTGCGCCGCGGCCGCACCGGCATCGCTGGCATCATGGCCGAGAGTTTCCTGGTGGAAGGGCGCCAGGATGTGGAGAACGGCTGCGCCGCCACCTTCGGCCAGAGCATCACCGATGCCTGCCTCTCCTGGGACGACACCGAGACCCTGCTGGCCATGCTGGCCGAGGCCGCCCAGGTGCGCCTGCACAAGCTGGGCTGAGCCTCGTCAGAACGTACAATAAATAAAGAAGGGCCAGACATCCTGCATGTCTGGCCCTTCTCTTATTAGGCAAACCCCGCTTATAAACTGGGCATAAACCAGACCCGGCCACCCGCCTCTATGCGCTCTGTTCTTATCTGGAACACCTGCTCCAGCAGCGCCTGATCCACCAGCTCGACCCCGCCCTCGCTCACCACACGCCCCTGCTGCAGGCAGAGGATGCGATCCGCCCAGTCGATGGCCAAGTTGATGTCGTGGATGGCGATCACCACCAGCAGCCCCTGACAAGCCACCGTCTTCAGCAGCCGCAGCAAGGCCAGCTGATGGTGCAGGTCCAGCCCGGCCAGAGGTTCATCAAGCAGCAGGACGCGCCCCGCCGGGTTGAGCCCTGGCCACACCTGCAGCAAGGTACGGGCGATCAGCACCCGCTGCTGTTCGCCGCCGGACAGCCGGCTGAAATCCCGCGCCAGCAAATCATCCAGCTCCAGAGCCTCGCACAGGGCCTGGATCGCCTCGCGCTGACGGGCGGGCTCGCCCCCCTCGTCCATCCCCAGGCTCAACACCTGAAACACCGGGATATGAAACAGCTGGGGCTGGCGCTGGGGCAACATGGCGCGGCGACGGGCGAGCGCCTGCCAACCAAGGTCAGTAAGCACTTCCCCATCCAGCAAGACGTCTCCTTGCGCGGGCAAAATGCCGGCCAGGGCGCCGAGCAGGGTAGATTTACCGCTGCCATTGGGGCCGAGCAGGGCCACCAGCTGGCCGCCCGTCCAGGCGAGATTAAGAGGGGCCAGCCGCGCTGGAATGGCGAGGGCGCGGGCCTCAATCAGAGGCGCGGCATCATTGTGGCACTCAGGTGTTGGCATGGGCATCTTGCCTCAACAGCAGATAGATAAAGAGCGGGGCCCCGACCGAGGCGGTGATGACGCCAATAGGCAACTCACCGGCACTCAAGGCCGAGCGGGCAACCAGATCGGATGCCAGCAACAGGGCGCCGCCCCCCAGCGCCGAGGCAGGCAGCAAGAAGCGCTGATCGCTGCCGCCACACAAGCGCAGCAGATGGGGCACCACCAGGCCGACAAAACCGATGACGCCGCACAGGGACACCGCCACCCCGGTGAGCAGACAGACCGCCAGCACCAATCGCACTCGCATCCTGTCCACATCCAGCCCCATCAGGCGGGCCTGGGTCTCTCCCAGCAGCAGTTGCTGCAGCGCCTTGCCCTGCCAGCAGAGCCAGCCCAGGGTGAGCGGCAACAGCAGCCACCACCAGGCGATCTGCTGGCTGCCATAAGAGAGACTGCCCATCATCCAGAACATGAATTCGCGCAAAGAGGCATCGTCGGCAAAGTACATCAGCCAGGTCATGGCCGCATTGGTGAGGATGCCGATGGCGACCCCGAACAGCAGCAGCCTGGCATGGCCAAGCCTGGCACGGCGCGCCAGCCGGATCAGCATCATGGTCACCAGCAGGGCCCCGCCAAAGGCGGCAAGGGACAAGCCCCAACCCGGCAGATAGACGCCGAGGGATTTGGCAACCGCCATCGATACCATGGCCGCCAGCCCCGCCCCGCTCGAGACGCCGAGCAGGCCGGGTTCGGCCACCGGGTTGTGCAGCATCACCTGCAGCACGGCGCCGCCACAGGCGAGCGCGGCTCCCGCCAGCAGGGCCAGCAGGGCGCGTGGCAGGCGCAGCTCCAGCAGGATGCGTTGCTCCAGCTCGCCAAGGGGTTGCCAGGGCAGCAGCACAAACTCCCCCCAGGCGAGGGAGCAGACAAAGAGCAGCAGGGTCAGCAGGGCGAGGCCAAAGAGCCAGCGCCGCTGCCAGCGTTGCTGGCGGGCGAGCAAAGAGAGGTACACGCAAGATCCCCGAACATGAAGGCACAACCTTGCCACCGCCGTCGGCCAGACAGGGCAAGGTTGCAGGAAAAGGGCATGATAACAGTGGCTTGCCACCCAAGGTCAAGGCTGGTAGTGACTGGCCATCTGCTTTATGTCGCCGCTCTCCACCAGACGCTGCAAGGCGGCGCTCAGGGCGGACTTTTGCGCCTGATGGGGTGAGCGCTTGCTCATGCCAAGGTAGAGGGTCACCGGACTATCCGGGCGGTAGTCCGCTTTGCCAAGGGGCTCCCCGTCCCCCTGGCGCAGGGCGTAATCAACCTGGCAATCGGTGCCTATCATCAACGGCAGGTGGCCCCGCTGCACCATGCGAAGCAGCTGATCCTCGGTCGGCACCCCGTGCTTGTTGAGTGCGGGATCAGAGTCAAAGGGTTCGAAGTAGGCGGACTTGAGCACATAGCCCACCTCCATTCCAGCCAGATCCCGATACTGGCGGATACCGGCCACCGTGGCGGGCTTGCCATAAAAAGCGGGCCAGCACTGGTAATAGGCGGGTTGCAGATAATCGATGAAGGCGGCGCGTTCGGCGGTGTGAGCCAGACCAATCATGAGATCGACCTGGCCGGATTCCATCTGCTTGAGAGCCCTGCCCCAGGGCATGCGCCGGATCTGCAACTGGATGCCGCTCTCCTTCTGCAGACGCTGCAGGATCTCCACATCGAGTCCTTGCAACTCGCCATCCGGTTGCAGGATCCGAAAAGGGGGCCAGAGATCGGTGGCGACCGTCAGGGTCGGAGCACCTTGAGCCAGGCAGGCAAACAGCAGACCAAGCACACCCCAGCTTGTCTTGCCCATTCGGTTGGATCCTTGTGTTGCGCTATCCATGATTGACTAAAAATACCCTGACCGCCCACTTATGAAAACCCATGGTTCAGAGATAAAATGCAATTGATTTTAAAGGAGAACCTAATGAACCCAATCTTTACCAGTATCGGTCTGTTGCTGTGCAGCAACGTTTTCATGACCTTTGCTTGGTATGCCCACCTCAAGAGTATGAACCACAAACCCTGGATCATTGCGGCGCTGGTGAGCTGGGGCATCGCCCTGTTTGAATACCTGTTGCAAGTGCCCGCCAACCGCATCGGCCATACCGTCATGAGCGTGGGGCAGCTCAAGATCCTGCAGGAGGTGATCACCCTCACCGTATTCGTCCCCTTCTCTATCTTCTATCTCAAGGAAGATCTGAAATGGGACTACCTCTGGGCCGGGCTGTGCATCCTGGGGGCGGTCTTTTTTGTTTTTCGCGAGAAACTCACCGGCGCCTGACGCTGTACACTCAATAACATCCCCGTTAACGGCATCTCCTTGATAGACGAGGCAAAACAATGGAATTGCGAGACATGCTACAGATCCTGGCCAAGCAGGATGGCTCAGACCTTTATCTGTCAACCGGCGCCCCCCCCTGCGCCAAGTTCAACGGGGTGTTGCGCCCGCTGACCGAGACGCCCCTCAATCCGGGAGATGTGGCGAGCATCGCCGACGCCATCATGGACAAGGAGCAGAAGGAGCAGTTCGAGCGGGAGCTGGAGATGAACCTCGCCATCTCCCTGCCCCAGGTAGGCCGCTTTCGGATCAACATCTTCAAGCAGCGTAACGAAGTCTCCCTGGTGGCGCGCAACATCAAGACCGAGATCCCGCGCTTTGAAGATCTCAAACTCCCCCCCGTGCTGCTCGACACCATCATGGAAAAACGGGGCCTGGTGCTGTTCGTCGGGGGTACCGGTTCAGGCAAATCCACCTCACTGGCGGCCCTTATCGATCACCGCAACCGCAACAGCGGCGGCCACATCATCACCATTGAGGATCCGGTAGAGTTCGTTCACCGCCACCGCAAGAGCATCATCAATCAGCGCGAAGTGGGGGTCGATACCCGCAGCTTCCACGCCGCCCTGAAAAACACTCTGCGCCAGGCGCCGGACGTGATCCTCATCGGGGAAATCCGTGATCGCGAGACCATGGAGCATGCCCTGGCCTTCTCGGAAACCGGTCACCTCGCCATCTCCACCCTGCACGCCAACAACGCCAACCAGGCGCTGGACCGCATCATCAACTTCTTCCCGGAAGAGCGACGCCCGCAATTGCTCAACGATCTCGGCAACAACCTCAAGGCATTTGTCTCCCAACGGCTGGTGAAGACCTCGGACGGCGGTCGCCGGGCGGCGGTGGAGATCATGCTTGGCACTCACACCATACGTGACATGGTCAAACGGGGTGAATTTGGCGGCCTGAAGGAGGTGATGGAGAAATCCAAGGCCCTCGGCATGGTCACCTTCGACAGCGCCCTGTTCGATCTGGTGGTGGAAGGGGTGATCGATGAAGAAGAAGCAGTGAAAAACGCCGACTCGGCCAATAACCTGCGCCTCAAGATCAAGTTGTGGCGGGAGAAGGGCCAGATCGCCAGCAGCAGCGATGCCACCGGCTGGAGCCTCGAACCCACCAAGGACGAAAAAGACGATCTCTTCTGATCCAGCGCCGTTCAAGCACAGCCTCGTCAACCAAGGGGTTGTGCTTCTTTCCTCTTCTGTCACCGCCGCCCTAGCACCAGCGTCGCACCCGCTGGCAGTAGCGGGCATATTCCTCCCCGAAGCGAGCCTGCAACAACCGCTCTTCCGGGATGATCTGGAAGCGGGTCAACCAGGCCACCAGCAATACCGGTCCCAGCCAAACCCAGACGCCCCCCAGATAACAACCCCAGGCCAGCAGCCAGCAGAGCAGCCCCAGGTACATGGGATTGCGACTGATACGATAGACACCGCAAGTGACCAGATGGCGGGTATGATGCGGTCGGGTCGGACTGACGGTGGTCTGGTGGTGGTGAAAGCGCTGCAGGGCCCCGAATCCAAACAAGGCGCCCAACGCTACCAGCAGGGCCCCCAAGCCCCATTGCCAGCCCGCAGGCTCCCCACCACCGCGCATTCCCCACATGGCAGCAGCAGACAGGGTAAAGATCAGCGGGGGTGGCAGACGTAACTCCAAATTGACCATTTTATTCCTCTGACAAGTGTCGCACGACGCTCGGTTGCGATAGACTCTCCATCACTCGGCAATCGCCGAGCCGTCGCCAAGATCATAATAATAACAACAAGTTGTCGCTAAACCGCTACGCTAGTATCGGCACTATCCCAACTCGAATAAAAAAGGAACGTCTATGCACAAGAAAACCCTACTCGCTACCCTGATCTTCGGTCTGCTGGCTGGTCAAGCCGTCGCTGCCCCCTATCTCCCTCTTGCCAATGACCATCGCAACGGTCAGGAGCAGACCGCAGCCAATGCCTGGCTGGAAGTGGATCTGGCCGCCTTCGAGCACAACATCCAGACCCTCAAAGAGCGCCTGGGTGACAAGGGCCCGCAGATCTGCGCCATCATGAAGGCCGACGCCTACGGTCACGGCATCGATCTGCTGGTGCCCTCCGTGGTCAAGGCGGGCATCCCCTGTATCGGCATCGCCAGCAACGAAGAGGCCCGCGTGGCCCGCGAGAAGGGCTTCGAGGGTCGTCTGATGCGGGTCCGTGCCGCCACCCCGGATGAAGTTGAGCAGGCCCTGCCCTACAAGATGGAAGAGCTGGTTGGCAGTCTGGCCAGTGCCCAAGGGATCGCCGACATCGCCAAGCGCCACAACACCAACATTCCGGTGCATATCGGTCTGAACTCCGCCGGCATGAGCCGCAACGGCATCGACCTGCGTCTGGCCGATTCCAAGGAAGATGCGCTGGCCATGCTCAAGCTCAAGGGGATCACCCCGGTCGGCATCATGACCCACTTCCCGGTGGAAGATAAAGAGGACGTCAAGCTGGGGCTGGCCCAGTTCAAGCTGGACTACCAGTGGCTGATCGACGCCGGCAAACTGGATCGCAGCAAGCTCACCATCCACGCCGCCAACTCCTTCGCCACCCTGGAAGTGCCGGAAGCCTACTTTGACATGGTGCGCCCGGGCGGCATCATCTATGGCGACACCATCCCCTCCTACACCGAGTACAAGAAGGTGATGGCATTCAAGACCCAGGTTGCCTCCGTCAACCACTACCCGGCAGGTAACACCGTCGGCTATGACCGCACCTTCACCCTCAAGCGCGACTCCCTGCTCGCCAACCTGCCGCTGGGTTACTCCGACGGGTACCGCCGTGCGCTCAGCAACAAGGCCTATGTACTGATCCAAGGCCAGAAGGTACCGGTCGTCGGCAAGACCTCCATGAACACCATCATGGTGGATGTAACCGATCTGAAAGGGGTCAAACCCGGTGATGAGGTGGTGCTGTTTGGCCGCCAGGGTGACGCCGAGGTGAAACAGGCGGATCTCGAGGAGTACAACGGCGCTCTGCTGGCTGACATGTACACCGTTTGGGGCTACACCAATCCCAAGAAGATCAAGCAGTAAGCATCGACCTTAAAACAAGGGCTCCCGAGGGAGCCCTTTTAACTGGTGCTTTTTGATGTACCTTACGCCGTCTTCTTGCGGGTCACCCAGAGGCTCAGCCCCATGGAAGCCAGCAGGATCAGCGCTACTACGCTCAGTGCGATGCCACTCAGGGGGATCTTGAACAGATCCCCCCAAATTATTTACAGCGCCTTCAAGCGGTCTTTTTACGAGTCACCCAGAGACTCAGTCCCATGGAAGCCAGCAGGATCAGGGCCACGACACCCAGCGCAATACCGGTCGGGATCTTGAACACATCCAGCAGCAGCATCTTGACCCCGATAAACATCAGGATCAGCGCCAGGCCATATTTGAGCAGGGCGAAGCGCTCGGCGACACCGGCCAGCAGGAAGTACATGGCGCGCAGCCCCATGATGGCGAAGATATTGGAGGTCAGCACGATGAAGGGATCCGTGGTCACCGCAAAGATGGCCGGGATGCTGTCCACCGCGAAGATAAGATCGCTCACCTCCACCAGCACCAGGATAAGCAGCAAGGGCGTCGCGTAGCGCACGCCGTCACGCCAGACGAAGAAGTTCTCCCCCTCCAGGGTCTCGGTCACCTTGAAGCGGCGGCGCATCCAGCCGAGCAGGGCGTTGTTCTCGAGATCCGGCTCCTTGTCGGCCGCCCACAGCATTTTGGCACCGGTCAGCAGCAGGAAGGCGCCGAACAGATAGAGGATCCAGTGGAACTGCTCGATGAGCCAGCTGCCCGCGAATACCATGCCGGCCCGCATCACGATGGCGCCCAGTACCCCGTAGAGCAGTACCCGGCGCTGCAGCTCGGCCGGAATGGCAAAGTAGCCGAACAGCATCAGCCAGACGAAGACGTTGTCCACCGCCAGTGCCTTCTCGATAAGGTAGCCGGTGAGAAACTCCAGCCCCTTCTGGTTGGCGATTTCGCGCCCGGCACTGTGATCCAGCCAGAGCCAGATGGCCAGGTTGAACAAGAGCGCTACGCTCACCCAGACGAGGGACCAGATACCCGCCTCCTTGAGGGATACCTTGTGTGCCTTGCCGCCGCCGACAAAACGAATGTCAATCCATAACAGGACCAGCACTATGCTGAAGAAACCGGTCCACATCCACCATTCACCCATATTCACTTCTCCCCAAAACGACAAAACCCACGGCCGGGAGGCAGTGGGTTTGCGTCTGGAGCAGATACACCTTGCCTCTCGGCAAGGTCTCACTTACAGCCAATTTGCATCGACTGCCCGGCTGCCGGGTGCACTGCAGGAAAAGGTGTGCACCGTAATGACGACAAACCGGCGAGAAGTTACTCCCCTTGTTGCGGCGGATAGTAACAGCCTCGAAAGGTAACGCCAAGAGGCATCTTCTCCCTGAGTAAAAATAAAAAAGGGCGCCACACGGGCGCCCTTGTTCTCAGGCTCTCGTCAGAGCGGATCTATCTTGAGGCAGGAGACCGCGTGGTCAAAATTGCCTTCAAGCTGGGGACGGGTTTTGGCACATTCGGGGCCCGCCACCGGGCAGCGGGTGCGGAACACACAGCCGGACGGCGGGTTCATGGGCGACGGCAGATCCCCCTCCAGGATCTGGATGGTCTTGCTGCGCTCCAGATCCGGGTCAGGGACGGGCACCGCCGACATCAGTGCCTTGGTGTAAGGGTGCAGCGGATTGGCGAAGATCTCCTTGCGGGTTCCCAGCTCCACCGCGTTGCCCAGATACATCACCAGCACCCGATCCGAGATGTGTTTGACCACAGACAGATCGTGGGCGATGAAGATGAGCGACAGTCCCATTTCCTTTTGCAGGGATTTGAGCAGGTTCACCACCTGGGCCTGGATCGAGACGTCGAGCGCCGAGACCGGCTCGTCACAGATGATCATCTTGGGCTCCAGGATCAGGGCCCGGGCGATGCCGATGCGCTGGCACTGGCCGCCGGAAAACTCGTGGGGGTAGCGGTTTACCAGGTTTGGCAACAGGCCCACCTTGCTCATCATGGCGCGCACCCGCTCCTTCACCTCCTCCTTCGCAAGATTTGGATAAAAGGTGATGAGGGGTTCGGCGATGATGTCGCCTATGGTCATGCGCGGGTTGAGGGAGGCCAGCGGGTCCTGGAAGATCATCTGGATCTCTTTACGCTTCTCCCGCAGCGCCTTCTGGTCGAGCTTGGTCAGATCGTTGCCAAGCCACACCACCTTGCCGTCGGTGGCCGGCACCAAGCCGATGATGGCGCGAGCGAAGGTGGACTTGCCGCAGCCCGACTCCCCAACCACCCCCAGGGTCTCCCCCTCGTACAGGCGCAGGGTCACCCCGTCCACCGCCTTCAGGGCCGAGGGTTTGGCCCAAGGCCAGGCCTTGCCGCTCTTGATGCTGAAGTGAACCTTGAGGTCGGACACTTCCAGCAGCAGTTTCTTGTCAGTACCCATTTAGTTCACTCCCTTGATGATGGCATCCGAAACCCAGTGGCAAGCCCGCTCCCGCCCGTTGTTGAACGGGGTCAGGATGGGTGATTGCTGGCCGCAAATCTCGCTCACCCGGTGGCAGCGCTCCTGGAAGGGGCAGCCGGTGGGCAGACGCAGCAGGTTGGGCGGATTGCCCGGGATGGTGGGCAGCTCTTCCCCTTCGGTATCGAGACGGGGAATGGCGCGCAGCAAGCCTTCGGTATAGGGGTGGCTCGGGCGATAGAAGATATCGTCCACCTTGCCGTACTCCATGGTGCGACCGGCGTACATCACCAGCACCTTGTCACAGATGCCGGCCACCACACCAAGGTCGTGGGTGATCATGATGATGGCGGTGTTGAACTCACGCTTGAGTTCGTTCATCAGGGTCATGATCTGGGCCTGCACCGTCACGTCGAGTGCCGTGGTCGGCTCGTCGGCGATCAGCAGCTGGGGGCGGCACAAGAGCGCCATGGCGATCATCACCCGCTGGCGCATGCCGCCGGAGAACTCATGCGGGTACATGCCCATGCGCTTGCGCGCCTCGGGGATCTTCACCGCATCCAACATGCGCACCGACTCTTCAAACGCCTCGGCCTTGCTCACCCCCTTGTGCAGCATCAGTACTTCCATCAGCTGATCCTGCACCTTCATGTAGGGGTTCAGCGAGGTCATGGGGTCCTGGAAGATCATGGCGATCTTCTCGGCGCGGATCTTGTTGAGCTTGGCCTCCGGCAGGTTCAGGATCTCGTCGCCCTGAAACTTGGCGGAGCCGGTGATGACACCGTTCTTGGCGAGCAGCCCCATGATGGCAAACGCGGTCTGTGATTTGCCCGAGCCGGACTCGCCGACGATACCCAGGGTCTCGCCCGCCGCCAGTGAAAAATTGAGGTCGTTAACCGCCACCACATTGCCGTCCGGGGTCTTGAACTCGACCCGCAGATCTTTTACATCCAGTAACTTCATAAAAACTCCTTATCGATCTTTCGTGACGTATTCCTGTCGATCCGATGCGCTGCCAGCGTATTAGCCGCTGTCTTGGCGCTTTCTCGCCATTTCCTCAGCGCTCACTCGGCGCTTTTTAGCGCTCCTTCGGCGCTTTTTTAGCGATCCTTCGGATCGAGGGCGTCACGCAGACCATCCCCGAGGAAGTTGAAACAGAACAGGGTCACCACCATGAAACCGGCGGGGAACAGGAGTTGCCAGATGGCCACTTCCATCGACTTGGAGCCTTCATCCAGCAGGGCACCCCAGCTGGTCATGGGCTCCTGGACACCGAGGCCCAAAAAGCTCAGGAAGGATTCGAACATGATCATCCCCGGCACCAGCAGGGTGGCGTAGACCGCCACGATACCGAGCACGTTTGGCACTATGTGGCGGGTGATGATCTTCCACTTGGAGACGCCGCAGACATGGGCCGCCTCGATGAACTCCTTGCTCTTGAGGCTCAGGGTCTGGCCACGGACGATCCGCGCCATGTCGAGCCAACTCACCGCCCCGATGGCGATAAAGATAAGCGCCAGATTGCGGCCGAAGAAGGTCACCAGCATGATCACGAAGAACATGAAGGGGAAGGCGTTGAGGATCTCGAGTACCCGCATCATCAGGCTGTCGACGCGACCACCGATAAAACCGGAGGCGGCGCCATAGAGGGTGCCGATGATGACGGCCACCATGGCCCCCATGATGCCGACCATCAGCGAGATGCGCCCGCCAAGCAGGGTACGCACAAACAGATCGCGCCCCAGACTGTCGGTGCCAAAGTAGTGGCCCGCCTCCATGTCAGGACCGGTCTGCATGGCGCCCCAGTCCGGATCGTCGAAGGTGTACTGGGACAGGTGCGGCCCGAAGAGCACCGCCAGGCCAATCAGGCTCAGGATGATGAGGCTGGTGAGCGCCGCCTTGTTGCGCAGGAAACGGCGGCGGGCATCCTTCCACAGGGAGCGCCCTTCCACCACGTCCACTTTCTGGGCGAAGGCTTCTACTGCCTCGCGTTTTTCAGTTGAAACAACCATGGTCTACTCCCTGATTAATAACGGATTTTCGGATCGATAAAGGCATAGAGAATATCGACCACGGCGTTAAAGGTGATGGTGAGGGCACCGACCAGAATGGTCAGGCCGAGCACCATGGAGTAGTCACGGTTCAGCGCTCCGTTGACGAACAACTGACCTATCCCCGGCAGGCCGAAGATGGTCTCGATCACCACGGAGCCCGTGATGATGCCCACAAACGCCGGCCCCAGGTAGGAGACCACCGGCAGCATGGCCGGGCGCAGGGCGTGTTTGAGGATGATGTGGCGCAGGGGCAAGCCCTTGGCGCGAGCGGTGCGGATGAAGTTGGAGTTCATGGTCTCGATCATGCTGCCGCGCATGATGCGCGAGATGGCCGAGATGTAGTACATCATCATGCCGAACACCGGCAGCACCATGAATTGGATGCCGCCCCCCTGCCAGCCACCGGCCGGGAACCAACCCAGATAGATGCTGAAGAAGAGCACTAGGAGGGGCGCCAGCACAAAGCCGGGTATCACCACCCCCGCCATGGCAGACGACATCAGCAGATAATCGATAATAGTGTTCTGTTTCAAGGCTGCTATGGTGCCGAACGTCACCCCCAGCGTCACTGCGAATAGAAAGGCAAAGGAGCCGATCTTGGCCGAGACCGGCAGGGCCTGGCTCACCAGATCGTTGACGGTAAAGTCCTTGTATTTGAAAGAGGGCCCCAGATCCCCCTGTACCAGGTTGCCCAGATAGGTGAGGTATTGCATGCCGATGGGCTTGTCGAGGCCGTACTTGGCTTCGATATTGGCAATGACTTCGGGGGGGAGCGAGCGTTCGCTGGTGAAGGGGTTACCCGGGGCGAAACGCATCATGAAGAAGGAGACGGTGATCAAGACCAGCAGAGTCGGGATCGCTTCCAGTAGACGTTTTAGAATAAATTTCAACATAGACAATTCCTGTCCTGTACTGCTTCCAAATGGTCGCGGTTGTAATAAAGGCCCGCCGTCTGGCGGGCCCTGCTTGTTATGCGACTTGTTGCTTTACATCATCAGTGGGCGACGATGTACATGTCCTTGCTGTAGAGGTTGTCCAGCGGGTTGGCCGGGTAGCCACCCACATAGGGTTTCACCATGCGGGCAGTCACGTACTGGTAGATGGGGGCGATCGGCATGTCCTTGGCCAGGATCTCTTCGGCCTGGACATAGAGCTTGTTGCGGGCTTCCACATCCACCTGATCGCGGGACTCGTTCATCAGCTTGTCAAACGCCGGGTTGGAGTACTTGCCGTCGTTGTTGCCGTGGGTGGTCTGCATCAGATCCAGCATGGAGGAGGCTTCGTTGTAGTCGGCGATCCAGCCGGCACGGCCCACGTCAAACTGACCCTGTTTCTTGGTTTCGAGGTAGGTCTTCCACTCCTGGTTGACCAGGCTCACCTGCACGCCCAGCTTCTTCCACATGGAGGCGACTGCCACAGCCACTTTTTTGTGGTTGTCGTCGGTGTTGTAGAGCAGCTCGAACTTCAGCGGCTTGCTGGCATCGAAACCGGCTTCGGCCAGCAAGGCTTTCGCCTTGGCATCGCGCTCGGCCTGGGTCATCTTGGACCACTCGGGCGCCACCGGCTTGAAGCCGTCCACGAAATCAGGCACCAGGGTGTAACCCGGGGTCTGGCCCTGGCCCATCACCTTGTCGGCGATCACGTTGCGATCGATGGCGTAGGAGAGCGCGGTACGCACGCGCACATCGTCAAACGGCTTGCGCTTGACGTTGTACTGGTAGTAGTAGGTGCCCACATAACCGGTCACTTTCAGCTCGTCCGGCTTCTCTTTCTTCATCTGCTTGAAGCGCTCGATGGGCATCTGGTAGGTCATGTCCACTTCACCGGCCAGGTAGCGGTTCAGCTCGGCGTTGGTGGACTGGATTGGCAGATAGGTCACCTTGTTGATGACGGTCTTGGCGTCGTTCCAGTAGTTTTTGTTGCGCTCCACATCGACGCGCTCGTTGACCACCCAGTCTTTCAGCACATAGGCACCGTTGGACACCATGTTGCCGGGCTGGGTCCACTTGTCACCAAACTTCTCGACCACTTTTTTCGGCACCGGGTAGGTGGTGGTGTGGGAGAGCATGCTGACAAAGTAAGGGATCGCCTTCTCCAGTTGCACCTCGAAGGTGTAGTCGTCCACCGCCTTCACACCCAGGGTGTCGGCAGGCTTCTTGCCAGCGATGATGTCGGAGGCGTTGACGATGGTCGGGATCTCCAGATACCAGGAGTAGGGAGAGGCGGTTTTGGGGTCGACGGCACGCTTGAAGGCAAATTCGAAATCGTGAGCGGTGACCGGATCACCGTTGGACCACTTGGCGTCTTTACGCAGGTGGAACACATATTTCTTGTTGTCCGCGGTTTCCCAGGACTCGGCCACGCCGGGCAGCACTTCGCCCTTGGGACCGGAGGCGACCAGACCTTCGAACAGATCGCGCAGGATATTGGATTCGACCGTTCCTTCGGTCTTGTGCGGGTCCAGGGTGGCGGGCTCGGAGCCATTGCCTTTGACCAGCTGCTGCACTTCGGCCAGCTTGGTACCGGCGGGTACATCGGCGGCTTGTGCCATTGTGGCGCCACCAAACAGCGCGGCCACCAGGAGGGTGTTAATCATTGTTTTTTTATGAGTCATTTCCATACTCCAACAAGAACATTCCATGCAATTTTTTCAATGACGGGGTAACAACCCGCTCCCAGCATAATTCCCTGCTTATTGTGATGATGCAATAGATATTATCAGGAGCAACGGCCATCCATGGTCAAAAAAACAGCTTTTGACAAGAATTTCAGTATTTAAACGCCCCGTAAACGACGCTTTTTTATACAAATCGCTCGATTCTAGAAAATGGCATTCAAAAAGCAACCAATAAAAAGCCGGTCACGAGGACCGGCTTTCATAAAACGGATCTGGCTCACATCAGGCTGGGGAAGACACCCTTGATCCCGGCCACCATGATCTCGATACCCAGCGACATCATGATAAGACCCATGATACGGGTCACCACGTTGATGCCGGTATTGCCCATGATCTTGAACAGCAGGGGGGCGGCGCGAAAGATAAGCCAGGAGCAGAACGAGAACACCACCACCACCAGCGACATGCCGAGCATCTGCTGCCAGTGGCTCTGGCTGGCGTAGACGATGACCGACGAGATAGCCCCCGGTCCCGCCATCAGTGGCAGCGCCAGCGGCACGACCGCGATGGATTCACGCACCGCCAACTCCCCTTTCTCCTGCTTGTTGTGCTTCACCTCACCCAGCTTGCCTTGCAGCATGGACCAGGCGATCAGGGTGATAAGCGAACCGCCGGCGATGCGAAACGACGCCAGCGAAATACCAAAACCGTCCAGGATCAGCTGCCCCATGGTCATGGAGACCAGCAGGATCACCATCACGGCGATATTGGCGGTCGTGTTGGTCTTCATTCTTTCGGCCGGGGTATGGTGACTGGTCAGACTGACAAACACCGGCAACAGACCAAGCGGGTTGATGATCGCAAACAAACCGACAAAAAACTTCAGATATAAAGAGACGTCAATTGCCGCCATAGACCCCTTCCAATAGTGTGCAAGCCCGTGGGCTACTCCATATCAATGCGTGCGTAAATTTACACCATAGCCAGGATCCGCACCAATTAAATAATCTCACCAATATCGGGGTTTTTTAGTTAGTTCCGCTAATGATTCCCCCTCTTCCCAACAGATAAGCCAGTGCGAAACGATCTCCGCGGCGCAAGTCGCTACCTCCTCTAATCCGTGGTCCAGGTACACCCCCCTGTCGCCGCGGCTGTTTTTCCGGCTCCTGTTCCGACGTTTTCCTGACGCGGCGTTCAACACCAGAAACTGAGGGTCATGATTGCCTATCAGATACCAGCTACACATCCGCCTGCCAGCCACTAAACCGCCTTTGCAGAAGCCTGGCAAGGAAGGGCATCCCAACCACTTCACACCACGCTAAAGGTAATAACGAGTCCCTTACGGGTCATACCTCTTCCCCCTTTATCCAAGGTAAAGGAAATGCGAAATTGCGTGTAAAAAAGCGCCAAAAACGGTGGGGAGAAACAGCAAACCAAACGGTCAAAATACACAAATCGATAACAGACAGTGGAAAATCTGCCACCACTCCAGTGTCAAAGGTTAAGTTTGATCACAATGACTGTGTGATGGCCGTCATGCAGCGGTTTCCTCCAAATTGTTTATCAAGCCTTAAATTGATGAAAAATCTGGACTAAAACCGTTCATTCCGGGTTCATAAAGGATTTGTTCAACTCCACAACTTGATAACATCCGACCAGAAAAAAATTGTGAAATAAAATTTCTTTTGTTCTTTTGCAACACTTGATCGAGATCAAGTTTTTCTGGGTCTACCCCGCTCTATAATCGACTCGGAAAACAATTTAGTAAGGCATGTAAATACCCCTGTTGCAGTAATTGTCGCCTTGACAGGCCAACTATAATTGCCGGGCATTGCCAACGTCTTACTAAACAGTTTTCAAATAATCAGGAGATAAACATGGCAGTAACCAATTTGGCAGAACTGGATGCACTGGTCGCCCGCGTTAAGGAAGCACAGCGTGAATTCGCCAGCTTCTCCCAAGAGCAGGTAGACAAGATCTTCCGTGCCGCCGCCCTGGCCGCCAACAACGCCCGTATCCCTCTGGCCCAGATGGCCGTCGAAGAGTCCGGTATGGGTATCATCGAAGACAAGGTTATCAAGAACCACTTCGCCTCCGAATACATCTACAACAAGTACAAAGAAGAGAAGACCTGCGGCATCCTCAGCGAAGATGACGAGATGGGTACCATCACCATCGCCGAGCCGGTAGGCATCATCTGCGGTATCGTACCGACCACCAACCCGACCTCCACCGCGATCTTCAAATCCCTGATCTCCCTGAAGACCCGCAACGCCATCATCTTCTCCCCGCACCCCCGCGCCAAAAACTCCACCAATACCGCAGCCAAGCTGGTACTGGATGCAGCCGTTGCCGCCGGTGCGCCGAAAGACATCATCGGCTGGATCGATCAACCGTCTGTTGAACTCTCCAACGCCCTGATGAAGCACAACGACATCAACCTGATCCTGGCCACCGGTGGCCCGGGCATGGTGAAAGCCGCCTACTCCTCCGGCAAGCCCGCCATCGGCGTGGGTGCCGGTAACGTACCGGTGGTCATCGACGAAACCGCCGATGTGAAGCGTGCCGTCGCCTCCATCCTGATGTCCAAGACCTTCGACAACGGCGTGGTCTGTGCCTCCGAGCAAGCCGCCATCGTGGTTGACTCCATCTATGACCAGGTCAAAGAGCGTTTCGCCACTCACAACGGCTATGTGCTGAGCAAGGACGAAGCTGACAAGGTTCGTAAAGTCATCCTGATCAACGGCGCCATGAACGCCAACATCGTGGGCCAGCCTGCGGTCAAGATCGCCGAAATGGCCGGTGTCACCGTGCCTGCCAACACCAAGATCCTGATCGGCGAAGGCGTGAAGATCTGTGAAGAGGAAGAGTTCGCTCACGAGAAGCTCTCCCCGACTCTGGGTCTGTTCCGTGCCAAGAACTTTGAAGAAGCCGTTGAAATGGCCTGTGACATGGTCAACCTGGGCGGTATCGGCCACACCTCCGGTCTGTACACCGACCAGGACCGCAACGCCGACCGCATCAAGTACTTCGGCGACAAGATGAAGACTGCCCGTATCCTGATCAACACCCCGACCACCCAAGGTGGTATCGGTGACTTGTACAACTTCGCGATGGCACCGTCCCTGACCCTGGGTTGCGGTTCCTGGGGTGGCAACTCCATCTCCGAAAACGTGGGTCCCAAGCACCTGATCAACAAGAAGACAGTCGCAAAACGGGCAGAAAACATGCTGTGGCACAAACTTCCGAAATCCATCTACTTCCGTCGTGGTTCCCTGCCGATCGCCCTGAGCGACCTGGAAGGCAAGAAGCGCGCCATGATCGTGACCGACCGCTTCCTGTTCAACAACGGCTACGCCGACGAAGTGGTTCGTCTGCTCAAAGGCCTGAAGATGGAAGTGGAAGTGTTCTACGAAGTAGAAGCCGACCCGACCCTGACCGTGGTACGCAAGGGTGCCGAGATGGCCAACTCCTTCAAGCCGGACGTGATCGTCGCCCTGGGCGGTGGTTCACCGATGGATGCCGCCAAGATCATGTGGGTGATGTACGAGCATCCGGACACCGCGTTCGAAGATCTGGCCATGCGCTTCATGGACATCCGCAAGCGTATCTACAAGTTCCCGAAAATGGGCGTGAAGGCCGAGCTGGTCTGCATCACCACCACTTCCGGTACCGGTTCTGAAGTGACCCCGTTTGCGGTCGTGACCGACGACGCCACCGGCGTGAAATACCCGCTGGCCGACTACGAGCTGACCCCGAACATGGCCATCGTTGACGCCAACCTGGTGATGGGCATGCCGAAATCCCTGTGCGCCTTCGGTGGTATCGACGCCGTGACTCACGCCATGGAAGCCTATGTTTCCGTGCTGGCCAACGAGTACTCCGACGGTCAGGCACTGCAAGCCCTGAAACTGCTGAAGGACTACCTGCCCTCCAGCTACCAGAACGGTGCCAACGACCCGGTCGCCCGCGAGAAGGTGCACAACGCCGCCACCATCGCCGGTATCGCGTTCGCCAACGCCTTCCTGGGTGTGTGCCACTCCATGGCCCACAAACTGGGTGCCGAGTTCCACATCCCGCACGGCCTGGCCAACGCCCTGCTGATCAGCAACGTCATCCGCTACAACGCGAACGACAACCCGACCAAGCAGACCGCGTTCTCCCAGTACGACCGTCCGCAGGCTCGTCGTCGCTACGCCGAAGTGGCTGACCACCTGGGTCTGACTGCCGCCGGTGACCGTACCGCCGCCAAGATCGAGAAGCTGCTGACCTGGCTGGACGAGCTGAAAGCGACCTTAGGCATCCCGGCCTCCATCCGTGACGCAGGTGTCGCCGAAGCCGACTTCCTGGCCAAGGTTGACCAGCTGGCCGTTGAAGCCTTCGATGACCAGTGCACCGGCGCCAACCCGCGCTACCCGCTGATCAGCGAGCTGAAAGCCATCCTGCTGGATACCTACTACGGCCGTCCCTTCTCCGAAGAAGCTCAGGTAGCTGACAAGGTGGAAGTGAAAGCCGAAACCAGCAAGAAAAAATCCAAGGCCTGATAACCGATCCCGAGATTAAAAAAGCCCGCGCCACTGCGCGGGCTTTTCTATGCCTGAAAGCCTGCACCTTCTTTACCGGACAACAGAACCTCCCCTCCCCCCGCATTGCCAGCCGTATGCTCCCATTGTTCGCCATGACATCCGCAGCCAGTGCCAGGCGCAGCCCGTCCCCCACAGACAAGTCACAGCATTTTCCCCCTCTCAATCAGACGAAGGCGAAGGCACAACCACGGCGAGCGCATCTACCGCCAGCGGACAAGAAGAGTCAGTAGGACTGGCACGTTAAGCGGGGATAAGAAAAAAGAGCGCAGGTTTTACCGACGGGATAAAAAAATGGCAGCCATCTGGCTGCCATCGGGAGAGCATGATCGGGCGATCAGAGGGTCGCGGCCACTTCGTCGGAGATGGAACCGTTGTGGTACACCTCCTGCACATCGTCCAGATCTTCCAGCATGTCGATGAGGCGCATCAGCTTGGGCGCTGTCTCGGCATCCAGTTCGGCTTCGGTGGAGGGGATCATGGTCACTTCGGCGCTCTGGGCCTTGAAGCCGGCGGCTTCCAGACCGTCCAGCACGGTACCGAAATCGTTCGGGGTGGTGTACACCTCGATGGAACCATCTTCTTCGGTCACCACGTCGTCGGCACCCGCTTCGAGGGCTGCATCCATCAGAGCATCTTCATCGACGCCCACGAAAGTCAGCAGGCCCTTCTTGGTGAAGAGGTAGGAGACGGAACCGTCGGTACCCAGGTTGCCACCGCTCTTGCTGAAGGCGTGACGCACTTCGGAGACGGTACGGTTACGGTTGTCGGTCAGGCACTCCACCATGACGGCGGTACCGGCCGGGCCGTAGCCTTCGTACACGATGGTCTCGAGCTGCTCGCCGTCACCACCACCGGCACCACGCTGGATGGCACGGTTGATGGTATCGCGAGTCATGTTGTTGGTCAGGGCAGCCGTTACCGCCGCACGCAGACGCGGGTTGTTGGCCGGATCCGCATCACCCAGACGCGCGGAGGTGGTGATTTCGCGGATCAGCTTGGTGAAAATCTTGCCACGCTTGGCATCCTGAGCAGCCTTGCGGTGTTTGATGTTGGCCCATTTACTGTGACCTGCCATAGGGACTCTCCGTTATATTTTTAACTTTCAGTAACACAAGGGGAAACGTGAAAGGCCGCATTGCTGCGGCCTTTGGTGCCGGATTACGGCTTATTCATCACCCTTGACGGTGGTCGCAATCGCCAATTCACCCAGTTGGGCCGGGTTGGCGAAGCTGGGGGCGTCTGTCATCAGACAGGCGGCCGCGGTGGTTTTCGGGAAGGCAATCACGTCCCGAATGTTGTCGGTACCGGTCAGCAGCATGCTGAGACGGTCCAGGCCAAAGGCCAGACCGGCGTGGGGCGGAGTACCGTATTTCAGGGCATCCAGCAGGAAGCCGAACTTCAGGCGCTGTTCGTCCGGGGTAATACCGAGGATGTCGAACACGGTGGCCTGCATTTCGCTGTTGTGGATACGCACGGAGCCGCCACCCACTTCGTAGCCGTTAATGACCATGTCGTAGGCGTTGGCGTAAGCACCCAGCGGATTGGCTTTCAGCTGTTCCGGGCTCAGGTTGCTCGGCGCGGTGAAGGGGTGGTGCATGGCAGCCAGACCGCCTTCGCCATCTTCCTCGAACATCGGGAAGTCGATGACCCACAGGGGCTTCCAGCTGTTCTCCAGCAAGCCCAGATCGCGGCCCACTTTCAGGCGCAGGGCGCCCATGGCGTCGCACACAACTTTCTTGGAGTCGGCGCCGAAGAAGATGATGTCGCCATCGGCCGCGCCGGTACGGGCCAGGATCTCGCGCACGATCTCGTCGGAGAGGAACTTGGCCACCGGGGACTGTACGCCTTCGATGCCATTGGCTGCCTCGTTGACCTTCATCCAGGCCAAGCCCTTGGCACCGTAGATGCCAACGAACTTGGTGTACTCGTCGATCTGCTTGCGAGACAGCTCGGCGCCGCCCGGCACTTTCAGGGCAGCCACGCGGCCTTTCGGATCGTTGGCAGGGCCGACAAACACGGCGAACTCGACGGAGGTCAGCAGATCTGCCACATCAACCAGTTCCATCGGCAGACGCAGATCCGGCTTGTCGGAGCCAAAGCGGCGCATCGCCTCGTCGAAGGTCATGATGGGGAAGTCGCCCAGATCCACGTTCAGGATATGCAACCACAGTTTGCGGATCATCTCTTCCATCACCTCACGCACTTGCGGCGCGGTCATGAAGGAGGTCTCCACGTCGATCTGGGTAAATTCCGGCTGACGGTCGGCACGCAGGTCTTCGTCGCGGAAGCACTTGACGATCTGGTAGTAGCGGTCGAAGCCGGACATCATCAGCAACTGCTTGAACAGCTGCGGGGACTGCGGCAGGGCGTAGAACTTGCCCTTGTGCACACGGCTCGGCACCAGGTAGTCACGGGCCCCTTCCGGGGTGGCCTTGGTCAGCATCGGAGTCTCGATGTCGAGGAAGCCGTGCTCGTCCATGAAGCGGCGCACGAAGGCACTGGCCTTGGCACGGGTCTTCAGGTACTTGGCCATCTCGGGGCGACGCAAGTCCAGGTAGCGGTACTTGAGGCTGATCTCTTCGCTGTTGACCTGGTTGAAGTCAAGGGGCAGCGGCTCGGCGCGGTTGATGATGGTCAGCTCGTGGGCGAACACCTCGATGGCACCGGTGGCCATGTCGCTGTTGCGCTGGGACTCCGGACGGGTGCGCACCACGCCGGTCACCTGGATGCAGAACTCGCCACGCAGCTCGGAGGCCAGAGCGAACGCTTCCGGCTTGTCCGGATCGAAGAACACCTGCACGATCCCTTCGCGATCGCGCATGTCGATAAAGATCAGACCGCCGAGATCACGACGACGGTGGACCCAACCGCACAATGTAATGGTCTGCCCTTCATGGGCCTCATTGACCTGTCCGCAATAGATAGAGCGCATGGACTTCTTCCTTCGAAATTGTAGAGAGACGGTTAACCTTGGGCCGCCGGGCACGACTGGCAAGCACCGTCTGTCTCACAGCTGGCCAGATTCTTTTTCTTACCCGGTTTGAAATCAGTCTCGTACCATCCGGTTCCCTTGAGCCGGAAGCCTGCCGCCGATATCAGCTTGACCAGATTCGGCTTGCTACAGGCCGGGCAGTCGGTCAGGGGGGCATCGGAAAGCTTTTGCAGTTTTGCCAATTCATGGCCACAGACGTCGCAACGATATTCGTAGATAGGCATGGGTCACAAGAAATTGAAAAACAAAAGGGCTGGCATTATAGAGGAAAACCCCCATTTGGGTAAAATGGCCAGCAACCCCCTTTGCCCAGTTTTTTTGCCTCCGATGCCTAAATTCGGCCAAAAAAACGTCGCACCTTCTCCATGAGCGGAGCAAACAACCTGCATGAGCCTCTATCTGGGCCTGCCGCAATGGTCCCACCCCGCCTGGCCGGGGCAACTGCTTGGCCTGGGAGCCAAACCCGCCGAGCACCTCGCCCACTACGCCAGCGTGTTCGACTCGGTGGAAGGAAACACCACCTTCTACGCCCTGCCAACACCCGAGACGGTGCGACGCTGGGCCGATGCGGTACCAGCCCGTTTTCGCTTCAACTTCAAGTTTCCGCAAACCATCAGCCACCAGAGCGATCTGGTGAGCACGGACAAGCAGGTAGCGGACTTTATCGCGCTGCTCGCCCCGCTGCACGACAAGCTGGGGCAGCTCACCCTGCAGCTGCCCGCCCGCTTTGGCCCCGAAGGTCTGCCCCGCCTGCAGGCCTTTTTCAACCGGTTGCCGGGCGAATTTAGTTATGCCCTTGAGGTACGCCATCCCGATTTCTTCGCCAAGGGCGAGGCCGAACGCGCCCTGAACAGGATGTTGATGGAGAAGGGCATCAACCGCATCATGCTGGACAGCCGACCGCTCTTCTCGGTACCGGCCACCACAGCTGCCATGATCGATGCCCAAGGCAAGAAACCCAGGCTGCCAGTGCATCTGCTGGCCACCGCCCAAGCCCCCGTGGTGCGCCTTATCGGCCTGCCGGATCCGGCGGCCAATCACCCCTTCTTGCCGGGCTGGCTCCCCCACTGGCAGCGGTGGCTCGCCGAGGGCAAGGATCTTTACCTGTTCATCCACACAGCCGACAACGCCAGAGCCCCGGAGCTTGCTCGCCAGATCAGCCATCTGCTTGGTCAGGAGATGGCCTCCTGGCCGGGGGAAAACGATCGCGCGCGCCAGGGAGTGCTGCCCTTTTGAGCGCCATCGGCTGACGCGTAAAAAAAGCCGTATTTTTCTGGTCTGGCGGGGCCTGGCGCCAAGACAAATGGCCTGCAATCCTCTACACTAGCGCCCCAAGCGAGGGGCCCGAATGTTTCGCATTGCAATCCGTTGCAACCGACGATGGGGCTCCGGTTCAAGGGTCCGGAACATGACCCGTACGAACAGGGCCGGTCCAGGGAGCTCATGACCCGTCACCCGTTCGTAAAGCAGGTGATATATCAACTCTGATGGCTATCACTCAACGACTCAATTGAACAATGCCGTCGGTTTATTCAACGACGGTCAGGTTGCGCCAGCATGCATACCAAAGATCAAATTTTTGCCGCCCCCATCGCCCGACTGGGGGATTTCTGTTTTGACGAGCAGGTCGTCGACGTCTTTCCCGACATGATCCAGCGATCGGTGCCGGGTTACAGCAACATCATCTCCGCCATCGGCATGATGGCCGCCCGCTACGCCCAGCCCGAGAGCCGACTCTACGATCTCGGCTGCTCCCTCGGGGCCGCCACCCAGGCGATGCGCCGCCATGTCAATCAACCGGGTTGTCGCATCACTGCGGTCGATCTCTCCCACCCCATGATCGAGCGGGCCCGTGCCCACCTCTCCGGCTTCAAATCCGAGGTGCCGGTGGAGCTGGTGGAGGCAGACATCTGCGACATCGAGATTGAGAACGCCTCCGTGGTGGTGCTCAACTTCACCCTGCAGTTCGTCGCGCCCGAGAAACGGGCCGCCCTCATCCAGCGCATTCACGACGGCCTGCGCCCGGGCGGCATCCTGATCCTCAGCGAGAAGTTTCGTTTCGAGGACGAACCGGTCAACGAGCTGCTCATCGACCTGCACCTCGACTTCAAGCGGGCCAACGGCTACAGCGAGCTCGAGATCAGCCAGAAGCGCACCGCCCTTGAGAACGTGATGCGCACCGACAGCCTGCCGGTACATCAGGCCCGCCTGCGGGAGGCCGGCTTCGTCCATCAGGATCTCTGGTTCCAGTGCTTCAACTTCGGCTCCATGATCGCCATCAAATCGAGCGAGCCTGCCCAACCATGATCGACTTTGCCAACTTCTATCAGCTGATCGCCAAGAACCGCCTTAGCCACTGGCTGCATACCCTGCCCGCCCAGCTACACGCCTGGCAACATGACAACCAGCACGGGGATCTGCCGCGCTGGAACCGTGCCCTCAACAAGCTGCCGCTGGTGGCTCCCGGCCACGTCGAGCTGACCAGCCGGGTCGAAATCGGCTCGGCCGAGAGCCTGGGGGAAGGCGAGCGCAAGAAGGTGGAGAGCCTGCTGCGCCACTTCATGCCTTGGCGCAAAGGGCCCTTCACCGTGCACGGCATCCACATCGACACCGAATGGCGTTCCGACTGGAAGTGGGATCGAGTGCTGCCCCACATCAGCCCGCTGGTGGGACGTTACGTGCTGGATGTCGGCTGCGGCAGCGGCTATCACCTCTGGCGCATGGTGGGTGAAGGGGCCAAGCTGGCGGTCGGCATCGATCCGAGCCCACTGTTCCTCTGCCAGTTCGAGGCCATTCGCCACTTCGCAGGCAATGACCAGCGTGCCCACCTGCTGCCCCTTGGCATCCAGGAGCTGCCGGAGCTGCGTGCCTTCGATACCGTCTTCTCCATGGGGGTGCTCTATCACCGCAAATCCCCCATCGAGCACATCGAGCAGCTGCGCAACCAGCTCAAAGACGATGGCGAGCTGGTGCTGGAGACCCTGGTGATCAACGGCGGCGTCAATGACGTGCTGATGCCCACCGACCGCTACGGCAAGATGCGCAACGTCTGGTTCATCCCGTCCAGCGCGGCGCTCAAGCTCTGGGTTGAACGCTGCGGTTTTACCGATGTGCGGATCGTCGACGAGAATATGACCAGCACCGACGAACAGCGTCGTACCGACTGGATGATTAATGAATCCCTGAGTGATTATCTGGATCCGGACAATCCGGCGCTCACGGTAGAAGGACACCCGGCTCCCAAGCGGGCCGTACTGATTGCGCGCAAGGCCAAAGACTAGCCGATGGCTGCTGTGGACGTTACACTGACCAAATTCCAGGAAGCACAGTTAAATGAATGACATGAAAAGCAAATTAAAAGGAATGACCCTGCTCTCCCTGCTTAGTCTCGGCGGGTGTGTCAATATGGAAAAACCTCCCCAGGTCCCCGCTCTGACCCTGGCCGAGCTGCGTAGCGAGCTCAGCCAGAGTGAACAGCGCCTGCAAACAGCCATGGAACAGCAGCAGAAGCAGTATGCCCAGCAACAGCATCTGCTGGTTCAGCTCAACACCGATGTCACCAAGATGAAAGAGTCCGTCAAGCACGTAGATCACAAGCTCGCGAGCCTCCCGACCGAACCGCCCAAACCCCTGCCAATTCCGGCGGCAAAATGCCCCGCCCCGGATCAGGGCCACACCATAGATGGCAAACTGCTGGTGGGTGAAGCGGAGTGGATCTGGGTCGATGCCGCCAACGACGCCTTCCAGGCCCGGGTCGATACCGGCGCCACCACCTCCTCCATCAGTGCCCAGGAGATCACCATCTTCGAGCGCAACGGCAAGAATTGGGTGCGCTTCTTCCTGAGCCATCAGGAGATGGACGACAAGATCCAGATTGAAGCACCGCTGGTGCGTCACGTGCGGGTGCGTCAGGCCTCCGCTGACGATCTGGACCGTCGCCCCGTGGTTCGTCTGGCGGTGCGTATCGGCGATATGACCGAGAAAGCCGAGTTTACCCTGAAAGACCGCAGCGACATGACCTTCCCCGTGCTGCTGGGTCGTGAGTTCCTCAAGGATATCGCCGTGGTCGACGTGGCCCGCGAATATATCCAGCCCAAACCCAAGCTCAAGGATGTGAAATAATCCATGGTTTCTCGCAAGCCGTTCTATTTGCTGGTTGCCCTGCTGTACATTGTCGGCCTGGGGATGACCCTCTATCACCACATTGCTCTGGACGTGCCCCTGACGCCGGGTGAAAAGCGCCAGATTTGGTCCATTGAGGCCAAACTGGAGTTCGATGCCACCGGTGAGCCGGTGATCGCTTCCCTGGCTATTCCTGGCACCCAGCCCGGTTTCACCCTGATGAACGAGAATGCCGCGAGCCCGGGCTACGGTCTTTCGTTTGTTGAAAAAGATGGCGATGCCCGTGCCGAGTGGTCAATTCGCACTGCTTCCGGCCGTCAGGAGCTCTACTACCGCGTCGACATGATGGCGGATGCTCACGCCAAGCCGGCCGCCAACCCGCAGCCGCCCGCCATTGAGAAGCAGATCGAGAGCGAGCCCTATGCCACCGCGATGAAGCAGATCCTGGAACGTGCCCAGGAGCGCTCCGCCGACGGCTATACCCTGACTCGCGAGATCATCAAGGAGATCGAGAAGCAGGAACAGAACGCCGAGCTGCTGAAAAAGAACAAGTCTCGTGCCAACCTGATCGCCGAGCTGCTCAACAACGCCGACATTCCGGCCCGTGTGGTCCATGCCCTCAATCTGGAAGACGGCCGCCGTCGTCAGGAGCTGGTGGATTACCTGCAAGTCTTCAATAGTCCGACCGACTACAAGCTGTTCAACCCGCAGACCGGTGAACAAGGCCGCCCGGCCAACCTGCTGCTGTGGGAGTACAACTCGGGCGCCCTGCTGGACGTGACCGGCGGTCACAACTCCCGCGTCACCTTCTCGATGATCGAGCAGGAGCAACCGGTGAGCGTGGCGCTGGCCCAGAAGTTCGAAAAATCCGAGATGTTGAACTTCTCCATCCACAGCCTGCCGCTGGAAGAGCAAGCACTGTTCAAAGGCCTGCTGCTCATTCCTATCGGCGTGCTGATGGTGGTGTTCCTGCGGGTACTGGTAGGGATCAAGACTTCGGGCACCTTCATGCCGGTGCTGATCGCGGTCGCCTTCATCCAGACCTCGCTGGTGACCGGTCTGGTTGGTTTCCTGCTTATCGTGGGCACCGGCCTTATCATCCGGTCTTACCTCTCAAGGCTCAACCTGCTGCTGGTAGCTAGGATATCGGCGATCATCATCATGGTGATCTCGATGATCGGCATCTTCTCCGCATTCGCCTTCAAGCTGGGGCTGACCGACGGCATGAAGATCACCTTCTTCCCGATGATCATCCTCTCCTGGACCATAGAGCGGATGTCCATCCTGTGGGAAGAAGAGGGTCCGAAAGAGGTGTTCCGCCAGGGCGGCGGTTCCCTGCTGGTGGCCGTCATCGCCTACCTGGCCATGGATAACGAACTGATCCGTCACCTCACCTTCAACTTCCTCGGTCTGCAACTGGTGCTGATGGCGACCGTGCTGCTGATGGGTAACTACACCGGTTACAAGCTGAGCGAGCTCAAGCGCTTCAAGCCGCTGGTGGACGAGATGAAGTCTGGCGCCACGCCGGGTAAGGACAAGTAACAGATGTGGTTCTGGGAAAAGTACACCACCCCGTGGAGCCTGTCTCAGTCAGGCATCCTCGGCATGAACAAGCGCAACCACTCCTACATCAGCCGCTACAACCCGCGCCGTCTCTACCCGCTGGTGGATGACAAGCTGCAGACCAAGCGCATCGCGCTGGATGCAGGCGTGACGGTGCCGGATCTCATCGGCACCATCCGCGAGCAGCACGGGGTGGGACAGATCACCGAGCTGGTGAAAGAGTGGCCAGGCTTCTGTATCAAGCCGGCCCGGGGTTCCGGCGGCAAGGGGATCCTGGTGATCCTGCGTCAGGAAGATGGCCTCTTCTACAAACCCAACGGCAGTGCCTGTAATGGCCAGGATCTGGAGCGCCATGTCTCCAACATCCTGGCGGGGCTCTACTCTCTGGGGGGCAAGCCGGACGTGGCGCTGGTGGAAGGGCTCATCAACTTCGATGACGTATTCGACGGCTACTCGTTTGAAGGGGTGCCCGATTCGCGGGTGATCATCTTCAAGGGCTTCCCGGTGATGGCCATGATGCGCCTCTCCACTTCTGCCTCCGACGGCAAGGCGAACCTGCACCAGGGCGCCGTGGGGGTGGGACTGTGCCTGCGTACCGGTCGCGCCCTGCGGGCGGTGCAGTTTGGCTCACCCATCCGCCACCATCCGGATACGGGACTCGACCTCTACGATCTCAGGGTGCCCCACTGGGATACCCTGCTGACCCTGGCCGCCTCCTGCTACGAGATGTCGGGGCTCGGCTATATCGGGACCGATATGGTGCTGGACAAGTTCCGCGGCCCCATGTTGCTGGAACTCAACGCCCGTCCGGGCCTTGCCATCCAGATTGCCAATGGCCGCGGCCTGGTGCCCAACCTCAAGACCATTGAGAAGCTGGGCCAGGTCAAGATGAACGTGGAGCAGCGGGTCAACTTCGCCAAGGATCACTTCGGGATCTTCGACGAATAATCCGGTTGCCACCCGATGCCAAAAGCGCGCCCATGGCGCGCTTTTTTATACCTGCCCTACAAGCTGTTACTGCATCCACCATCCAAATAACAGGCATAAAAAAACCGGCGCCTTGGCACCGGTTTTTTACTTCGCATCAACCCATTACAGGGCGTCGGCGTTCTCGGACAGGTATTTGGCTACGCCATCCGGAGAGGCCTGCATGCCTTTCTTACCCTTTTCCCACTGAGCCGGGCACACTTCGCCGTGCTCTTCGTGGAATTGCAGGGCGTCGACCATGCGCAGCATTTCGTCGATGTTGCGACCCAGCGGCAGATCGTTCACCACCTGATGACGAACCACGCCGTTCTTGTCGATCAGGAAGGAGCCACGGAAGGCAACACCGGCTTCCGGATGCTCGACGTCATACGCCTTGCAGATCTCGTGCTTCACGTCGGCGATCAGCGGGTACTTGACCTGGCCGATGCCGCCATCTTCCACCTTGGTGTTGCGCCAGGCGTTGTGGGAGAACTGGGAATCGATGGAAACACCGATCACTTCCACGCCACGCTTCTGGAACTCTTCATAGCGATGATCGAAGGCGATCAGCTCGGACGGGCAGACGAAAGTGAAGTCGAGGGGATAAAAGAAGACAACGGCGGCTTTGCCTTTGATGTGGGATGACAGGTTGAAAGAATCAACGATTTCGCCATTACCCAGAACGGCTGCGGCAGTAAAATCGGGTGCGGGACGGCCTACCAATACCATATTCAATTCCTCTTTTGTGAAGTGAACAATCCGCTCAGGATTGGGCCACCTTGGGCCTGGTCCATCTAATTCAAGCGACAAACTATAGGCCCGGTGGTAGATTAGTCAAATCAAATTAAATAGATAGCATTAATCGGGTTTTTCTATGCAACGTTGGCCCAGCCTCAAACAGCTGCAATATCTGGTTGCTCTCGACGAGCACAAAAACTTCAACCGCGCCGCCAAGGCTTGTCATGTCAGCCAGTCGACCCTGAGTACCGGGATCCAGACCCTGGAGGACATGATGAACCTGCAACTGGTGGAACGGGACCACAAGAGCTTCATTATGACCCCGGTCGGCATGGAAATCGTCGAGCGGGCTCGCAATTTGCTCTCCGACGCGCGGGATCTGATGGAGCTCGGTCAACATCAGGGGGGAGTCATGCAGGGGACAGTCCGCCTCGGCTGCATCCCGACCATTGCCCCCTTCCTGCTCAGCAAGCTGCTGAAAGTGTGCAGCAAGACCTATCCTGACCTCGAATTGTTGCTGCGTGAAGACACCACCAGCAACCTGCTCAAGCAGCTGGAGCAGGGTCAGCTCGATCTGCTGATCCTGGCGCTGCCCATCGAGATCGGCGGCTTTCACTGCAAGACCGTCGGTCAGGATCCCTTTCACATGGTGATGCCTGCCAGCATGGCGGCCGGCCTGCACACCCCGTTCGACTACAAGGAGCTGCCCAACCAGAGCATCTTCCTGCTGGAGCGGGAACACTGCCTCACCGAACATGCGGTCAGCGCCTGTCGCCTGCGGGACAAAAGCAAGATCAACCCGTTCGCCGCCACCAGCCTGCACACCCTGGTGCAGATGGTAGAGGCGGGCCTGGGCACCACCTTCCTGCCCCAGATGGCCATAGATGCCGGCATTCTCGACAACTCGGATCTGGTGGCCATCCCGCTGCCCGGCGAAAAATCCTACCGCGAGATAGGCCTGGTGTGGCGTCCCAGCACCACCCGGGTGCAGACCTTCTACAAGCTGGCGGAGCTGCTCACGCCGCTGATCAGCCCGGCCAAATAAGCTCAAACGCCAGCCCTCCGGCTGGCGTTTTTTTTTACGCAGCCACGCATTTTTGCCATTTGAGACTAGGTCTTGGGCCAGATCCCTGTTTATGATGGAAAAGTTGTCGTGCCGGTCATCTTCTGACGCCGGTGTCCAAGCCTGATCTGTAGAGAGAGCACCGATGTATCGTTTCTTGCTGCTATCCATACTGACCCTGCTGCTGGCTGGCTGCTCCAGTACTCCCGAACCCACGCCACCCGCCCCTCGCCAGAGCAGTGCCTTCGACGGCTTCTACCAGCAGTGGCGCGGCGTACCCTATCGCATGGGGGGCTCGACCCGGGCCGGCCTCGACTGCTCCGCCTTCACGCAGCTCGCCTACCAGCAGGTAATGGGGTTTTCCCTGCCCAGAACCACAGAATCCCAGGCCACCCTCGGCACACCGGTCGAACGTTATCGGCTGCAACACGGGGATCTGGTCTTCTTCAAGACCGGCTGGCGCCAGTACCACGTCGGGGTCTACACGGGATCGGGGGAGTTTATCCACGCATCCACCAGCAAGGGGGTGATCCGCTCCCGTCTCGACAATGTCTACTGGAACAGCCGCTACTGGCAGGCTCGCCGCCTGACCCAATAAGGCACCAGGCCCACTTCCCTGTCCTTTCATCTTCTCGTGAAGAGTCATGGACCATTGCTTATAACCCAATTGAACCCAAAACCTGCGTTTCTGCTCATTTTGTGATAAAGTGGTGACCCTTTTTCAGGCATAGCCCTGTTGCGCCGGGTTTCTCTTCGTATGAAAACAATGCCCCAGACAGGCAAACGCAACAGCTGTGGTGTGGCAGGAGCGGCCACGCAGCGTCAGCGCGGGACGAGCGACTGGCCACACAACACGGGTTTCAATCGTCAATTTGATAAGGAGATCGTGCAATGAAGCAATATCAAAGCTGGTTGGGACAATACCTGATGAGCCGTCGTGACGGTGACCATGCCATGGCTTCCGAGCTGGCCAGCTCCATCTGCGAGTTCTGGCAGCAGCAAGGGGATGAGGCCGAGCTGGACAAGTGGCAGCAGATCTACCAGCACCATCTGGAAAGAACCACTTAATCATCCGATTCCTTGCCTTGCAGCATCCGAGCTGCAAGGCTTTCTTTTGTTTACCCTTTCCGGCTCCCCTCTTCATCTCCGTTTTGCTGCCAATCGCGGCAACCTGATGTCGATGTCATCCCTGTGCCATCAGTTCGCACCAGACGACAGAAACCACGGTTCTAGCCCTTGCATAGCCAACGCATACAACCATGAAACTCTCTTTCGCCTCTCCTGCGGCATGTCGCCTCAACGGTTCAACTACCCAAGCACGATTGAAATGAGCGGTACGCCGCCACATCCCCCCACTTCCGCCTTGCCCCTGCCCCTCCCCTTTGTTAGAGTCGCGCGCCGCGCGGCCACCGCGCCCATAACGACAACGCGTGCCCAGAGCGCCAGCAACGAGCGAGAACAATCCATGCGTGAGCGCATCAGACAAGAGTGGTTTGGCAACGTCAGGGGGGATCTGCTGTCGGGCACGGTCGTGGCCCTGGCCCTGATCCCGGAGGCCATCGCCTTCTCCATCATCGCCGGCGTCGACCCCAAGGTGGGGCTCTACGCCTCCTTCTGCATCGCCGTCATCATCGCCTTCACCGGCGGCCGCCCAGCCATGATCTCCGCCGCCACCGGCGCCATGGCCCTGCTGATGGTGACCCTGGTGCGCGAACACGGCCTGCAATACCTGATGGCCGCCACCCTGCTCACCGGCCTGCTGCAGATCCTGGCCGGCTACCTGCGACTCGGCGCCCTGATGCGCTTCGTCTCGCGCTCGGTGGTAACCGGCTTTGTCAACGCTCTGGCCATCCTCATCTTCATGGCCCAGTTGCCGGAGCTGACCAACGTCAGCTGGCAGGTCTACGCCATGACCGCAGCCGGGCTTGGCATCATCTACCTGTTCCCGCGCCTGCCGCGCATCGGCACTTTGCTCCCCTCGCCGCTGCTGTGCATCGTGCTGCTCACCGCGGTGAGCGTCGGCCTCGGCCTCGAGGTGCGCACGGTCGGCGACATGGGCGCCCTGCCGGATACCCTGCCGGTCTTCATGTGGCCCGACGTGCCCCTCAATCTCGAGACCCTGACCATCATCTTCCCCTACTCCGCCGCCCTGGCCGTGGTGGGACTGCTCGAATCCCTGATGACCGCCGCCATCGTCGATGACATGACCGGCACCCGCAGCGATCGCCACCGCGAGTGCAAGGGCCAGGGGCTGGCCAACATCGCCGCCGGCCTGATGGGCGGCATGGCGGGTTGCGCCATGATTGGCCAGTCGGTCATCAACGTGAAATCCGGTGGCCGCGGCCGCCTCTCCACCCTGGTGGCGGGGGCTCTGCTCATCGTCATGGTGGTATTCCTGGATGAGTGGATCCGCCAGGTCCCCATGGCGGCCCTGGTGGCGGTAATGATCATGGTATCCATCGGCACCTTCTCCTGGGGATCCTTGCTGCGCATGCACAAGACGCCGCTGGCCACCAACCTGGTGATGCTGAGCACGGTGGCCGTGGTGGTGGTGACCCACAACCTGGCCCTCGGGGTACTGACCGGCGTACTGCTGGCCTGCCTCTTCTTCGCTCACAAGGTGGCGCGTACCCTGCTGGTACACAGCGACAGCGAGCGTCACGGCGCCACCCGCACCTACCGGGTGCACGGCCAGGTCTTCTTCGCCAGCACCGAGCAGTTCTGCGCCGGTTTTGACACCGGCGAATCCCTCGAGCGGGTGGTGATCGATTTAAGTGACGCCCATTTCTGGGATCTCAGCGCCGCCGAAGCCCTGGCCAAAGTACACCGCCGCTTCGAGGCGGCCGGTACAGAGGTGCAGCTGACGGGGGTTAGCGACGCCAGCGCTGCCCTGCTCGGTCGCTTCGCCCCGGCGACCTGACCGCGCGCCTCTTCAGGCGCCACACGCCCATAAAAAAGGCCAGCCCCATGGGGCTGGCCTTTTGCATCTGTACAGACTTACATCTGGTCGATCATGTCCTGAGCAAACTGGGAGCAGGAGCGCAGGGTAGCACCTTCCATCAGACGCTCGAAGTCATAGGTGACGGTCTTGTTGGCGATGGCCGCTTCCATCCCCTTGACGATGAGGTCAGCTGCCTCGGTCCAGCCCAAGTGGCGCAGCATCATCTCGGCAGAGAGGATCAGCGAGCCCGGGTTGACCTTGTCCTGACCGGCGTACTTCGGCGCGGTGCCGTGGGTTGCTTCGAACAGGGCCACACCGTCGCCGATGTTGGCGCCCGGGGCAATACCGATGCCGCCGACCTGGGCCGCCAGGGCGTCGGAGATGTAGTCACCGTTGAGGTTCATACAGGCGATGACGTCATACTCGGCCGGACGCAGCAGGATCTGCTGCAGGAAGGCATCGGCGATGACGTCCTTGACGACGATGGTCTTGCCGGTCTTGGGGTTCTTGAAGGAGCACCAGGGGCCGCCGTCGATGAGCTGGGCGTCGTACTCTTTCTGGGCCAGGGCGTAGCCCCAATCCTTGAAGGCACCTTCGGTGAACTTCATGATGTTGCCCTTGTGCACCAAGGTCACGGAGTCGCGATCGTTGTCGATAGCGTACTCGATGGCGGCGCGCACCAGACGCTCGGTACCGGCCTTGGACATGGGCTTGATGCCGATGCCGCAGGTCTCGGGGAAGCGAATTTTCTTCACGCCCATCTCGTTTTGCAGGAAGGAAATCACCTTCTTGGCTTCATCGCTGTCGGCCTTCCACTCGATGCCGGCATAGATGTCTTCGGCGTTCTCGCGGAAGATCACCATGTCGGTCAGATCAGGACGCTTGACCGGGCTCGGGGTGCCCTCGTAGTAACGGACCGGGCGCAGGCAGACGTAGAGATCCAGCTCCTGGCGCAGGGCCACGTTGAGGGAGCGAATACCGCCGCCGACCGGGGTGGTCAGGGGGCCCTTGATGGCCACGCAGTATTCACGAATGAAATCCAGGGTTTCGGCCGGCAGCCAGGCACCTTCGCCATAGACATGAGTCGATTTCTCGCCGGTATAGATCTCCATCCAGGCGATCTTGCGCTCGCCTTTGTAGGCTTTCTCGACCGCGGCATTCACCACATTCAACATGGCCGGGGTCACGTCCACGCCGATACCATCCCCTTCGATAAACGGAATGATGGGATTGTGGGGAACCTGCAGCTTGCCGTTGGCATCGACTGTGATTTTCTGGCCCTGGGTCGGGATAACTACTTTGCTTTCCATCGGCATCTCCTAACTTCCGTTTGTTATCAATCTGATCGTTGCGCGCGGCCATCTTAGCCCATTCATTTTCATAATAAAATGGCGATCACCCATGTCAGACCAAAGAGGTAGCCCCCGGGCGATCCGGGTCACAATCCCGCCCCGGCCGCGGCTCTGGCGCCAGTCGCTATCCTTCGGCCTCGCAGGCCAATGTCTGGGGTTGGCTCAGGGCGCGGTATTGGGACGGCGTCAATCCCGTCTTCTGCTTGAACACCCGGCAGAAGTAATTTACATCGGTGTAACCACAACGGCTGGCTACCTCCTCCAAGCGGAAGCGGTACTTTTTCAGCATGAATTTGGCCCGGTCGATGCGCACCCAGCTGATGTAATCGGCCAGGCGCATATGGCCCTGCTCACGAAACAGGTGGGAAAGATGGCTGGCGGAGACATTGAAGCGGTGAGCGATGGAGTCGCGGGTAATGGGGCGGTGAAAATTTTCCTGGATATAGATGCAGATGCCGTGAAACAGATCCGCCCCCCGCGGCCTGTCAACGGCGGACTCTGCCAGCAACTGACGCGTACTGGTGAGCAGCGCCTGCAGCAGCAGATCGTCAGTAGGCGCACGACCGGGATCCTCGGCCAGCACATTGAGCGCTCCCAGAATATGCTCCGTCACATGACCCGCCCGGGCCATGATGCTGTGTTTTTGCACGTCGAAAAAATCGGGCTCTTCCCGGCGTTTGCTCACCAGGCTGAACCCTATCTGGCGCTTGCCAAACAGCAGGCTCAATACGGAGCAGTCGGTGGTCCAGAGCGGCTTGTTCCAGCCGTTGGGAGGGATATAGAGCGCCTGCCCGGGCTGCACACCAATCTCCTTGCTGCCAGCCTCCCTGTCCCACACCTGGTTAAGGTACTCGCCGCTGAACACCAGCTCGAGGCGGGGAAAGTTGACCTGATAGCTGAAGCTTGGGGGCAGACCCTGTTCACTGGCGAACCAGATTTGGTCGAACGGAACCTGTTCACCGAGGGCACCATCAAGCAACTGGCTGAAAATGAGTGACATGCTGATCCTGATCAAGAGAGAGGCAAGCGGTTGCGGCGCACGCAATGGCCCATGTTATAGTCCGGCTCGGACTATCAATGCCACCCTTTTCTTCACCCGCTCCTCTTCATCTTAAAACGAGGCATTCTTATGAGCAGTAGCGTCTTGCCCTCCTTTCTGTTGATGCAAAACCCGATTCAAGGCTACGACTGGGGCAGTCATGACTCCCTCACCACCCTGTTCGGGATCCCCAATCCGGAGGGCAAACCCCAGGCCGAGCTGTGGATGGGGGCACACCCCAACGGCTGCTCCGAGATCACCTGCGGCGATCAGGTACAAAAGCTCTCCACCCTGATCGAGAGTGCCCCGGCCGCCGTGCTGGGTGAGGCAACCCTCGCTCGCTTTGGCAGCCTGCCGTTCCTGTTCAAGGTGCTGTGCGCCGAGAAGGCTCTCTCCATCCAGGTGCACCCGAGCAAGGCGCAGGCTGAAGCCGGTTTTGCCAGGGAAGAGGCCGCCGGTATCTCGCCCAAGGCAGCCAATCGCAACTACAAGGATCCCAACCACAAGCCCGAGCTGGTGTTTGCCCTCACCCCGTATCAGGCGATGAACGGCTTTCGATCCATTCCCGCCATCCTGGCGCTGTTCGAGCGGGTCAAGCTGGCGGCTATCGCCGATCTGACCGGGGCCCTTGCCGCCGCTCACGCAGCCAATCAGGGCGAAGCCGGGTTGCAACAATTCTTCCAGCAGTTGTTGATGCTGGAAGGGGTACGCAAAGAGGCGGCGCTGATCGATCTGCTGGCCTACGCCAATGAACATCAGGATGAAGAGACCTTTGCCCTCATTACCTCCCTCGCCGCCCAGTACCCGGGGGATGTGGGGCTCTTCTCGCCGCTCTTGCTGAACGTGGTAACCCTGCAGCCCGGTCAGGCGATGTTCCTTGATGCCTGCACCCCCCACGCCTATGTGCGCGGTACCGGCCTTGAGATCATGGCCAACTCCGACAACGTGCTGCGCGCCGGCCTCACCCCCAAATACATAGATGTAGCCGAGCTCCTGGATTGCACCCACTGCCTGCCCAAGCCGGATGACCAGATCCTGCTGGCCCCCCGCCGCGAGGGTGCGGTACAGCACTTCGAGGTGCCGGTACCGGACTTTACCTTCAGCGTCTATCCGGCGGGTGAGCATCAGCTCACCACCGCCAGCGCCGAGATCCTGTTTGCCATCGACGGCCCCGTCATCCTCAAGCGCGGTGATGACACCCTGCGTCTCGAGAAGGGACAATCCGCCTTTATCCCCGCCGCCACCGGCAGTTATCAACTGCTGGCCGAAGGCCGGGTCGCCCGCGCAGGCAACCGCTACTAAGGCGCGAACCGGCGAGTTAAAGAGCCGATACACGCACAAGGGCCATCATGGATGGCCCTTGCTGTTGTTCTCTGCGTTACTGTTCACCTGACTTAACTGATTCGCCCTCGCCCCATCAACCGCACAGGAAGGGTCGTCTTTTAACCCATGTTTAGATACTGGCGGGACTATTTTCTGGATCAACCAGCAGTTATTAACTGTCAGCGTCTTGAGCCGGGATATCGCCGTTTCTGCCAAGCGGCATCTAATGATGACCCTATCCATGGCTGCGACCTAAAAGAATACGTTAGTTAATAACAGACAGTTCCCGTTAATCCATACTTTTCCTGCCGCGTCTTTATAAGATCCGGCTCACGCTCTCGACTTCAACGTATCGACAGCATGCGACATTTAATTATTTCCAATCAGAATAAAACCTCATCCAATATAACGCTCATAAAAACTCATGATTTAATAAACCCATCTATTAAAAATCAAGATATAACAATGCGTTATGTCGGGAAACAATATGAATACCAATATAAAAATTCCGCACAAAAGGAAGGAGTATATAGCTGCACAATGCAATTGCATGAAAAAATCCTCTCTATCCATTTGTCGCATTAAAACCAATATTTGTAGTTATTGTGATAATAATTACTAGATGCGATAATCAAAGACATAGATTACACCTTTATTTGTTTTAAATAGAGTGTGATCCTACTCGCAACCAAATACTATCTGACTCCTATACCCTGCATCTGAAAAAGTTTTCAGCCCCCCTATTTTCCATCACACACCAATCACAATATAACGGAGTTTATTATGAAACAGGCTCCTCTCCTGCTCGCTTGTGCGACCCTAGCCGGGTTGATGGTCATTGCCGGATGCAAGGAGGACACGCAAGATCCTGTCAGCCCTCCCGAATTGGGTGTCACCCGCTACGTCAATCCATTAATCGGTACGGGTAATCTCGGCAATACCTATCCTGGCGCAACCACCCCTCACGGCATGATCCAGCTCTCCCCGAATAATGGGGCTGTTGGCTGGGAATATACGTCCGGCTATTACTATCACGACAGACGCATCGCCGGTTTCTCTCATACCCATCTCTCTGGGGCGGGTGCCACCGACTTGAATGATATTCTGGTGATGCCCATCAACTCGCGATCCGATTACAAGATAGAGAAGGGGGGCAATCTCGAAGCATCCCGTTATCGTCACAAGGATCAACAGGCGACGGCGGGCTACTACAAGGTGGATCTGCTCGATTACGGCATCAAGGCCGAATTGACTGCAGGCGATCGCGTCGGTGTCCATCGTTATACCTTTCCTCGCGATGAGAGATCCGAAATAGTGATTAACCTGGGTGTCAGTTTTATCGACGGCACATCAGGAACAGAGATGAAGTGGGACAAGGAGAATAACCGCATCGAAGGCTATCGCTTCTCTTATGGCTGGGCCCCCAGCCAGAAAGAGTTCTTCGTGATGGAGTTCAATCAGCCAATCAAAAACATCCGCTTTGCCTACTACGACAAAGAACGGGATCGCTATATCGACGCGAGGCAAAGCACCACGGAAATGGCCAACGAGGCGATCGACAATTATCAGCCTGTCCGCGCCTATGTGGAATTTGATACCTCGACGACGGGCTTGACCGTTGAGGCCAAGGTGGCCCTCTCCAGCGTCGAAATAGGCAAGGAGGGCAAATCAGGCGCCTCGCTCAACATGACCAAAGTGGCTGGCATGACATTTGATGATGTCCGGCAAGCCGCCACCCGGAAATGGGAAAACGAGCTGGGAAAAATCCGGGTTAGCGGTGATGAAGAGTACAAACAGACCTTCTACACGGCGCTCTATCATGCCTACCTGGGCCAGACTATCTACTCCGATTTGGATGGTCGCTACCGCCAAGTGCATCAGGGAAGCGGCGCAAATCCCGATGGCAACACCCAAGACGGAAAGCTGACCGAGACGCTGAAAGAGTCAGTTCGTACCGCCGATGCCAACAGAGACGGTAAAGCCGACTTTACCCGCTATGACACCTTCTCCCTCTGGGACACCTATCGCGCCGTGCAACCTCTCTCCTCCATCCTGGAACCGGATCGTCTCGCGGATGTCGTCCTCTCCATGCTCTCCTATGCAGAAGAGGAGTGGATCGACGATGAGGGCAACATGCGTAAAGGGCGCTTGCCAGAATGGACTCTCAAAGGCAATGAGACCGGCATGATGATGGGCATGCATTCGACCCCTGTCATCCATGACGTTTTATCCAAGGGCTCCCTTGATAAACGCATGATTGACCTTGGTTTTAATGATGCAGAGCGCCAGCAGATCAAGGAACGCCTCGTGAATGCCATGGTGACCGATGCGCGCGCCTCGACCAGCCAGGGAGTAGCGTGGATCAAGGAGTACGAAGAGCAGGGTTATGTACCGGCCCAGCTTCACGATCAACCCCCCTCTGACCCCTGGGCGGCCCATTCTCCCTTCAAAGACTCCTGGACTGCATCCTATTCGCTGGAGTACTCCATGAACGACTGGGCCATCGCCCAATCCGTCAAGACCGTATTTGGTGAAGACGATCCTCGCTATCAAGAGTTCGCGGATCGCTCGAACAACTGGCAAGCGCAATTTGACTTTGGTGGCCAATACAAAGGCTGGTTCAAGGCCCGCGATTATGCTGGCAACTTTATTGACGCCAACTGGGTAGATCCGAAAACGGGACGGGAAGCCGGCAAAAACTGGCGTCCGGAGATGTTCAACTGGGCATTTACCGAGTCCAACGGCTGGCAATATTCGTTCAGCGTCCAGCACGATATTTCAGGCCTGATCGACCTGATGACCCGCTTCGACCAGAAGCAGGACCCTTCGGCGAAACGTGGCAACTTGTTTGTCAGGCGGCTGGACGAATACTGGACCACCTACCCGGATCGCAACGCCGCGGACAACCAGTTCCCCATCTTCAATACGGGCAATGTGGGTCAGCATGTACAGGGCAACGAGCCGGATATCCACGTGCCCTATCTCTACAACTACGTTGGTCAACCCTGGAAAACCCAGGCCGTCATCGTCGACACAACCAACGTTTGTTACAAAAATACCCCTGACGGTATTTGTGGCAACGATGACTTCGGCACGCTGTCAGCCTGGTTCGTGTTCCGTGCGCTGGGTTTCTTCCCGGTCAATGCATCGTCCGGCATCTACGAGATAGGGACACCCATGTTCGAAACGGCGTCCATCGATGTGGGCAATGGCAAGAGATTCACAGTCAAGGCGCAAAATGTCAGCCGCGACAATATCTTTATCCAGTCGGCACGACTCAATGGCAGTGAATTCACGCGCACCTACCTGACCCATGACGACATCATGAATGGCGGTGAGCTTGAATTTGTGATGGGAGATACCCCCAACAAGGAGTGGGGAGCTCAACCCGAAGATCTGCCACCGGCGCAAGGCATCGGCACCTTCCTGCACGAAAGCGATATGCCCGAAGGATCCCGTTGATCCGGTTTTAAGGGGGGAAGAATTCCCCCCTTCTGGCGATAAATCGCTTTCATATCATATTTGGGGAGGGCCAATCTGATGGCCCTTCCCATGTCGCACGCGCACAAAACAGTTATCGTCGGTTCATTTCTTGATACACCGCAACTCTTTATGATTTCGCGCTTTAACCCATTGTGTCATTGGGTATGATTCCCGTCTGGCTATCACGCATTTTTGCCATATCCATGGGCCTCGCTCGTCCGTTACCTGCGCACGTTCAGGAAGAACATCATGAAACGCTATTCCGGGTTATCACTTTTACTCTTGGCACTATCGAGTGGCCCAGGTTACGCCGCCTGTGACAATGCAGCCGCGGTCAAGCTGGCCAAGGCTTTTTGGAGTGAACACAGGGACTTCTATTACGCAGAACCGGCAAAGGTGAAAGCGCTGCTGACACCGGCATTTTTTGCCGTGCTGAGCGAGGAAGCCAAGTGTAATGGCGAAGGGGAAGTGTGCGCCATCGATGCCGATCCCTGGATCAGTGCGCAAGATGGCGAGGTCACCGGGCCCATCACTTTCCGCCTGGCTGGCCAGCAGGATGGCATCGTCTCGGTCAGCATGGATTACCACTTTATGCTCTCGGAGACCCGGCAAGAGCCAAGAGCCGTCACCTTTCAATTTAAAACTGCCGGCGATCGCCGCTGTTTTCTGTTGGATGATTTTATCAGCCCGGGCGAGGGTTCACTGAAACAGCGCCTGCAGCAGTGGCAGACACAAAACGGTGCCGGGCCGCAATAATTAACCCCCACGGCCCGCTGGGCGGTGGGGGTTGGGTTATTCTGGCGATCCTTTCGCTATGTCAGAAAAACGGACTGCGACCATCAGAGCGGGCTAATACTCGGCCTCTTCAGAGTGAGGCTCAGAGGAGCGGATGCGCTCCAGTTCATCGACCCGGGCTTGCCACTTGTCGTGGGCCTGTTTCAGACCCTGCAGCTCCAGCTCCTGACGCATGGTGTCGATCTCTTGGTCTAGTTTTTCCATCAGAATGTCTCCTTCATTCATAGAGTTACACACTGGCTGACGGCACTTGGCCAACCTGCTCTCCCCTATTCTGACATCCGGAATCGCGCAACTGCCCAACGAAATAAACGATTGATTGTAGCGAAACCAATCTAAAATTTTGTTTTACTTTCCACATGAGCCCCACTTAGCTCACTCATGGCTACTGCCGATTTCTGTCTATCCGCTCACATTTCGCTCACGCCTTGGCCATCACACAATTCTCCATCCCGTGTTTTTATCCCAATTGAATCATTGCTCAGCAGTTGGTTCCCCATCTATAGAATCTGCCTTCAACCATCTGTTTTTAAATGCAATTAATTAAAATGAATGAACATTAACCGGCGCAATAAAAGTGCGAGCAGGGTCACAGGGCGGGGCATGGCGCACAAAAATCCAGTGAACGGCACATTTGTCCGATTTCGGCAGGCCGGCAAGGGGAGAACAATATTCGGGACAACTGACCCCACCTCATGACGCTCGGGAAGAGCAAGGAGAGTGAAATGTTACCCACCATGACTAATGACGGACTCATCTGCCTGGCATTACGGGCAACCAGCAAGGAGGCCCTGTTTGACGAGATGGCCGAGTTGCTGGTGCGCGATGGCGCCGTGTCGGATCGGCAACAATTTATCAGCGATCTCTGGGCCCGGGAGCAGCTTGACTGCACAGGCTTCGAGCAGGGTGTGGCCCTGCCCCATGCCAAGAGCGGCGCAGTGCGCCGTCCGGCCATTGCCATCGGGATCAGCCAGCAGGGGATCGAATACGGCTCCGAAGATGGCCAGCCCGCCCAGCTGTTTTTCATGATCGCCTCCCCCGAGGGCGGGGCCAACCACCATATCGAGGTGTTGGCCGAGCTCTCAACCCGCCTGCTGGCGCCGGGTTTTATCGAGCAGATGAAGGCAGCCACCAAAGTCGATGAGGTGCTGTCGCTGCTCTCGGCAGGATCCTGCGCGGCGCAACCCGCCAAGGCGGCCCTCCCCACCGAAGAAGAAGAACCTGCCAGGGAGCGTGGCTTCAAGGAGCGGCTCGCGACCCTGAAACAGCATCTGCTGTTTGGTACCTCCCACATGATCCCCTTTATCGTGGCGGGGGGCGTGCTGCTGTCGCTCTCCGTGATGATGAGCGGTAAAGGGGCCGTGCCAGAGACAGGTTTTCTCAAGGACATGGCGACCATGGGGATCGCCGGACTCACTCTCTTTACTGCCGTGCTCGGTGGCTATATCGCCTATTCGCTGGCCGACAAACCGGGCCTGGCCCCCGGCATGATCGGCTCCTGGGTGGCGGTACAGCACTATCAGACCGGTTTTCTTGGGGCCATTCTGGTGGGCTTTATCGCCGGCTTTGTGGTCAACCAGCTCAAGCGGATAAAGCTGCCTGACTCCATGAGTTCCCTCGGCTCCATCTTTATCTATCCGCTGATCGGCACCTTCCTGGTGTGCGGCATCGTCATGTGGGTAATTGGTGCACCGATTGCCGCCATGATGGAATCGATGAACCAGTGGCTCTCCGGCATGGCGGGCTCCGGCAAGGTGATGCTGGGCACCATTTTGGGGGGCATGACCGCCTTTGACATGGGCGGCCCGGTCAACAAGGTAGCGACCCTGTTCGCCCAGACCCAGGTCGATACCCAGCCCTGGCTGATGGGCGGCGTCGGCATCGCCATCTGCGTGCCGCCACTCGGCATGGCATTGGCCACCCTGATGTCCCCGAAAAGATACAAGAAAGAGGAGCGTGAATCGGGCAAGGCAGCGGCCATCATGGGAATGATCGGCATCAGCGAGGGGGCCATTCCGTTCGCCGCCGCCGATCCGGTGCGGGTCATTCCGGCCATCGTCGCGGGGGGCATAGTCGGCAACGTCACCGGCTTCATGATGAACAGCATCAACCATGCCCCCTGGGGGGGCTGGATCGTACTGCCGGTAGTCGAGGGTAAGATAGGCTATATCGTCGGAACCCTGCTCGGTGCCCTGACCACCGCCATCATAGTCAACCTGCTGAAAAAGCCGGTGACCGAGGAGGAAGAGGAAACGAGCACAGCAGATGACTACCAGGCCATCGAGGCGGAAGGAGAAGCGGACGTACTCGCCATCACCGCCTGCCCCTCCGGCGTGGCCCACACCTTCCTCGCTGCCAAGAGCCTGCAGAAGGCAGCCGCCAGGGCGGGGATCAAGCTCAAGGTGGAGACCCAGGGCGCCAACGGCATCATCAACCGCATCACCGCCAAAGATGTGGCCAACGCCCGCTGCGTCATCCTGGCCCACGACGTGGCCATCAAGTACCGCGAGCGCTTCAAGGATATCGAGGTGATCGACACCAAGATCCGGGAGGCGATCCACGACCCGGACGGGCTGCTGGCCCGCACCCGGGCAAGCACGGGGCAAGATGCGGCCTAATCCGCCGTGACATGCTTTGCCACCAGCAGCAGGGGCCCATTACGGGCCCCTGCTCTGTTAGCAGCGACCAACTTTTCATCATCTCATATGGCAAACCACTGATTTAAAACACATTAACTACCCTTCCCCCAAATCCCGGCGCGCCGTCACAAATCCGCTTCGTGTAAAAAAACAGCAATTGAATCGCTAGTCAGATCTCATGTCAAATGGCTCCGCCTACTAAACTGGAGCATCACAAAAATGATAAAAATCAATAAATTGGTTCTGGCTATCACCCTCACCCTCGGTGCCGCACCCGGCTTTGCCGCCGGCTTTGTCTGCGGCGATCACGTGCGCTTCGGCACCCCGGCCGGCTCGGATCAGGAGTTGTGCCGTCAGGGATACGCAGCGGGCTACAACTACGACTACAAGGTAGCGAACTGGGTCTCCTACCGGATGACGGTCGAGAGCGCTCAGGGCAAGGTCAAACGCAAGGATGCCTTTGCCGAAGACAAGGAGGTGCCGGTCGCCTTTCGCGCCACCCTGGCTGACTACAAGCGTTCCGGCTATGACCGTGGCCACCAGGCTCCGGCAGCCGACATGGCCGCCACCGAGGTGACCATGAAGCAGAGCTTCCTGTTGACCAACATGACGCCGCAACTGCCGGCCCTGAACCAGAAGGCGTGGCGCATTCTGGAAGAGAAGGTGCGTCACTGGGCCATCGCGCGCGAGGATGTGCAGGTGATCACCGGCCCCGTCTTCACCCACTCGGAAGAGTACATCGGCAACGGGGTGATGATCCCGAGCGCCTACTACAAGATAGTGATGGACCCGGCCAGGCTGCAGGCCATCGCCTTCATCATGCCGCAAGAGGATATCCCCACCAGCCAGATCGCCAACTACCGTGTCTCGGTGCGTGAGGTGGAAGAGCAGACCCAGCTCGACTTCTTCAGCGACATGCCCTACGAGCAGCAGGAGACGCTGGAGGCCAGGGTCTCCCCCATGTGGAACTGATTGCTGCCGATGCGCTCACGCAGGCCATGCCATCTGGCTGGCCTGCACTCCCGCCCTTCCCGGGGGCGGTTTCAATCCCCGGCCTTGCCGGCCTGTCTCACAGTTTGCTCTCCCCTTTCCTGTTATATTTCTCACTTTGCTTTTAATGCCAAGGTTTATTGATAACCCGATGAATTATCACGCATTTATAAGCAGCACACGGCATCTGATAGCAAATATGGCGCCTGATGGCGCCCACACAGAGGAATCACAGATGAAACAGACCCTGATTGCCCTGACGTTAGGCGGCTTGCTGGCCCTCTCCCCCCTCCCCCTGCTTGCGGCCGACAGTACGATGCAGATGGAGAGCGATCTCAATACCCTGGTCAGCAAACGCCAGGCGGTGGACATGCTGCTCGGCGAGGCGCTGCAGATCTACAAGTCCCCGGCCAAGATCTCCCACGCCGGCTTTACCGCCAAGATGCCGAGCAACATGGAGCTGGTGACCGAGCGGCTGCTGGCCGCCTACCAGCTGGAGCCCTATCGCACCGATCTGCTGATCTCGGCGGCCAATGCCCAGATTTACAACGGCAACCTGACCCGGGCCATCGCCCTGTTCGAACAGGCCCAAGCGGTGGCGCCCGATGATCTCGACATCAACTCCTATCTCGCCATCTGGCAACTGGTGAAGGGCAACAAGGAGGCATCGCGCACCTATCTGGCCAAGGTGGCCGATCGCAACGGCGGACGCGCCGCCGATCTGGAGGAAATCATCGCCCGGGTACAGCGGGTGACCACCACGCCGCTGCAGACCAAACTGACGGACGATCAGATCAAGGCGGCCAAAGAGGGCAAACGGGCCATCGTCACCCTGGGCTATGCCCTGAATCCGGACGGCAGCATGGACAAGATCCTGCTGGGCCGCTTGCAGACCACCCTGGAGCTGGCCAAGGCGGATCCGGATGCCCTCATCATCCTGACCGGCGGGGTGCCGCAGAATCGTCAGACCGAGGGCAAGCTGATGGCCGACTGGCTGGTGAAGCACGGCATCGACCGCAGCCGCCTCATTGAGGAGAACTACGCCACCAGCACGGTGGACAACGCCCTCTACAGCGCCTATGCCCTGGCCCGTCACCAGATTGACCAAGCCGTGCTGGTCAGCTCGGCGAGCCATGTGCGCCGTGGCCAGACCCTGCTCGAGATCGCCTGCGATCAGATTGGCCCGGCCGGGATCAAGGTGGTGAGTGTCAGCTACCCGGACAAGCCCCTCAAGGAGCTGGCCACCCCGAGCGAAAACGAGCTGCTTGGCATCTACCGCGACGCCCTGCGTACCTACGGCATGTGGAGCTACCGCTCCGCCCCCCTGCTGGAGCGCTGATCCCCCGGCTTCAAGCCGACCCCTCCATGATAGACAATAAAACCCGCCCCTTTGGCGGGTTTTATTATTGCCAAAAAGGGCTCTCTTTTTGCCGCTATCGCTCATTGAACCATCTCTTGTCTGATAAAGCGAAGTGGCCACTCCTCAATTTATCGGACGTTTTATCTCACGCAGGGAAATATATTCAGACGCTGTTTTCCGCTTGATAAATATCGACTTCGATGATTGAGATATATAAATAAACACATTGAATTACCGTTCTTTTTCTAAGAACCATTGCTCACCATAACAATATTTTCGTTCTTTCATTGTCAGTCAGATAAATGGGAAAACAGCTGTTCCACTCTCCTGATAACGGAATAGCATCATGACAAGGAAAGGATATTCTCTCTGGCTGGCGGCCCTCGCCATCATCAGCCTGCAGGCCAACGCCATCGAGGTAACAGTGGCCTACCAAACTTCCGCTGAACCGGCCAAGGTGGCCCAGGCCGACGGCACCTTTGCCCGCGCCAGCGGCGCCACGGTGAAATGGCTCAAGTTCGACAGCGGCGCCAGTGTGGTACGGGCGCTCGCCTCCGGCGACGTGCAGATCGGCAATATCGGCTCCAGCCCGCTGGCGGTGGCGGCAAGCCAAAACGTGCCCATCGAGGTGTTTCTGCTCGCCTCCCAGCTCGGCAGCTCGGAGGCGCTGGTGGTCAAACAGGATCTTCCCTCCCCCGCCGCCCTGGCCGGCAAGCGCATCGCCGTCCCCTTTACCTCCACCACCCACTACAGTCTGCTGGCGGCGCTCAGGCATTGGGGAGTGGATCCGGCCAGCCTGCAGATCATCAACCTGCAGCCGCCGGCCATCATCGCCGCCTGGCAGCGGGGCGACATCGATGGTGCCTATGTCTGGGCACCGGCCCTCAACGAGCTGAGCAAGGAGGGCAAGGTGCTGACCGACTCGGCTCAGGTGGGCAAGTGGGGGGCCCCCACCCTGGATGTGTGGGTGGTGCGAAAAGAGTTTGCCAAGGCCCATCCCGAGGTGGTGCAGGCTTTCGTCGACAGCACCCTGGCGGCCCAGCGCGACTACCTGGCCAACCCCGACGGCTGGCTGGCAAAGCCGGACAACCTCGCCAAGCTGTCAGCCTTGAGCGGCGTGCCCGAGGCGGACGTACCCGGCCTGGTTCGCGGCAACACCTACCTGAGCGCCAGCCAGCAGAGTGCAGAGCTGGGCAAGCTGGTAAACCAGACCATCATCGACACCAGCCGCTTTCTCAAGGAACAAGGCAAGGTGCGAAGCGCCGGCAGCGACTATCGCGATTACGTGACCGACCGTTTCGTCAAGGCCCAACCCCACTGACCCTGTATCACAAGGAGGTAGCCATGCTGCAGCTCACTCACCTGTGCGCCGACTACGACGGGCGCAGAGTCCTCGACAACATCAACCTGACCCTGGATGCGGGGGAGCTGATGGTGGTGCTTGGCCCCTCCGGCTGCGGCAAGACCACCCTGCTCAATCTCATCGCCGGATTTCAGCCCCATCAGCAGGGGAAAATCACCCTGCACGGTAAACCGGTGACCGGCCCTGGCGCCGAGCGAGGGGTGGTCTTTCAGCACGAGGGGCTGCTGCCCTGGCGCAACGTGCTGGACAACGTCGCCTTCGGGCTGCAGCTGGCCGGTGTGCCGCGCCGCGAGCGCGAAGCCAGGGCGCTGGCCATGCTGCGCAAGGTGGGGCTGGAGGAGGCCAGTCACGCATTCATCTGGCAACTTTCCGGCGGTCAGCGCCAACGGGTCGGCATCGCCCGGGCGCTGGCCAACCAACCGCAACTGCTGCTGCTCGACGAGCCCTTCGGCGCCCTCGACGCCTTTACCCGCGAGCAGATGCAGACCCTGTTGCTGCGCCTGTGGCACGAGCAGCGCCGCCAGGTGCTGCTCATCACCCACGACATCGAGGAGGCAGTATTCATGGCCACCGAACTGGTGCTGCTCTCCCCCTCACCGGGGCGGGTGATGGAGCGGCTGACCCTGGATTTTGGCCGCCGCTTCGCGGCCGGCGAGCCCTGCCGCAGCATCAAGTCGGATCCCGCCTTTATCGCGCGGCGCGAGTACGTACTCGGCCGGGTCTTCGCCGAGCGGGAGGTGTTTGCATGAGCCTTGCCCTCTCCCGTTCCCTGAACCCGGCCCGCCATGCCCTGCGCCGCAGACTGCGCTGGCCCCTGCCGCGCCGGCTTGGGGTGAGCCTGCTTACCCTCGGCGCCCTGTTGACCCTCTGGTGGCTGGTAGCGCGCCTTGGCTGGATCAGCCCGTTGTTCCTGCCGCCCCCAAGCCAGGTGCTGCAGCAGCTGGTTACTATCGCAGGGCCGCAGGGCTTCATGGATGCCACTCTCTGGCAGCACCTCGCCGCCAGCATGCGGCGCATCCTCATCGCCCTCGCGGCCGCCACCCTGTGCGGCGTGACGGTGGGCATGGCCATGGGGCTCAACCCCACACTGCGCGCCATGCTCGACCCGCTGATCGAGCTCTACCGACCGGTGCCGCCGCTCGCCTATCTGCCGCTCATGGTGATCTGGTTTGGCATCGGCGAAACCGCCAAGGTGCTGCTCATCTATCTGGCCATCTTCGCGCCGATCGCCATGGCGACTCTGGCCGGGGTGAAGGGCGCCAAACAGGTGCGAGCGCGGGCCGCCCGGGCGCTCGGCGCCAACCGCTGGCAGGTGCTGTGGCACGTCACAGTGCCCGGCGCCCTGCCGGAGATCCTCACCGGGCTGCGCATCGGGCTCGGGGTCGGCTGGTCCACCCTGGTGGCGGCCGAGCTCATCGCCGCCACCCGCGGCGTGGGCTTCATGGTGCAATCCGCCGGCGAGTTTCTCGCTACCGACGTGGTGCTGGCGGGCATTCTGGTGATCGCCCTGATCGCCTTCATTCTGGAGCTTGGTTTACGTGCGCTGCAGCGTCGCCTGACGCCGTGGCATGGAGAAGGACTATGAGCAATTCCCTGCGCATCACCCCCCTCGGCCCCCATATCGGTGCCGAGATAAGCGGTCTCACCCTGGCCGAGCCCCTGAGCGGGCAGCTGTTCGAACTTATCCAGCAAGCCCTGCTGACCCATCAGGTGCTGTTCTTTCGAGAGCAGCCCATCACCCCGCTATCACAGCGGGCGCTGGCCCACCGCTTCGGCGATCTGCACATTCACCCCGTGTACCCCCATGCGCCGGAGGCCGAGGAGATCATCGTGCTCGACACCCATAACGACAATCCGCCGGACAACAACAACTGGCACACCGATGTCACCTTTATCGAGACGCCGCCGGCCCTGGCCATTCTGGCCGCCAAGCAGCTGCCGCCGGTGGGGGGCGATACCCTGTGGGCCAGCGGCATCGCCGCCTTCGAGGGGCTCTCCCCCCGCCTGCAACAACTGTTGGCAGGGCTGGAGGCCGAACACGACTTCACCAAATCGTTCCCGGCCCATCGCCATAACGCCAGCCCGGCAGAATACCGGCGCTGGCAGGAAGCGGCGGCCCGTCACCCACCGCTGCGCCACCCTGTGGTCCGCACCCATCCCCTGAGCGGTCGCCAGGCGCTGTTCGTCAACGAGGGCTTCACCACCCGCCTGCCCGACTTGCCGGCGCAAGAGAGCGAGGCACTGCTCGCCTTCCTGTTTCGCCATATCGCCAGGCCCGAGTATCAGGTGCGCTGGCGCTGGCGGGAGAACGACATCGCCATCTGGGACAACCGGGTCACCCAGCACTACGCCAACGCCGACTATCTGCCGGCCCGGCGTATCATGCACAGGGCGACCGTGCTCGGTGACAAGCCTTTCTGGCGCGCCTCTTGACGTCCGGCAACGAAAGAGGGAGGCATCGGCCTCCCTCATCTCATGACTAATGGCAACATTCCCTAACTGATAAACCCCTGGGGCGCAGGCGCCTTGGGATCGTCCCCGAAGCGGTTGGGGCCGCTATTCCCCTGACAGACCAGGAAGTAGATCAGCACCAGGGTGCCCACCACGGGAATGAGGCCGATAAGCAACCACCAGCCGGTGCGGTCAGTGTCGTGCAGGCGGCGGGCCGCCACCGCCAGGGCCGGCAGCAATACGGCCAGGGAGTAGATGCCGCTGAGCAGTTCGTTGCTGCCCAGCACCTTGTCCAGCGTCTTCATCAGCAGCACGGCCAGCAGGTTGAACAGCACGAACATCCAGTATTCGGTGCGGTGGGCCCGCCCGCTGAATACGGCATATTTTTTGAGTACGGCAAGATACCAGTTCATTGCGCCTCCAGGCTCAAGTGAAAACAGAATGCATAGGGCCAGAGCTTAACGAGTTCACTGGCGGGGTGCGAGCAAAAAGACCCGCCGCAACGCCTGCCTGTCTATCAGACCAGGCTGAGCACTCTGGCAATACTCTTTGGGGCCGCTATCTCTTGCGCGCCTGGGGGCCGGGCCGCCGCGCCACGGGCTGATGGTAATCGCCATAGGGGAAGACATTGCGAAAACGCTGGGCGACCGGCTCGGGAATGGATCGGGAAAACACCAGCCTCACTCTGTCGCCATCAAGCTGGCCGAGGATCCGTCCACGCACCGTCTCGTGACGCAGTATCTGCTTGATCTGCTCAAGAAACGCGGGAGGCACCTTGCCCTCCTTGACCACCACCTTGCCTGGTTGCAGCCGGATCTCGAACAGGGCGCCACGCCCCAGCCTCATCAGCCACCAGATCAGGGCAAGTGCAACTCCCAAGGATAACCAGGCCATGTCGTTCCCTCCCAACGTCTTGATATCTGGCAGTATAACCACCAAGAGAGTGCCTTTTATGGGGCCGGGCTCACACCCCGAAGGTTGAGCTGTACTGGGTCGCACCCAATGGTAAACAGGCACCCATCTTGCTTGCGGGTAGACCTTTTAATAAAACGACCAATCTTTGACGGAGACCTTATGACTGCGCACCAGTTCACCCCCAGGTTTTATGCTCAATTTCAATGTATTGGCGATCAGTGTGAAGACAATTGCTGCCATGGCTGGCACATCAACATCGACAAGAAGACTTACCGTCACTACCTCGCACACCCGGATCCGCTGATCCAGCACATCGCCGCGGGTTCTCTGACCCAGATCAGACGCTCGAACGAGGAGTGGGCCAGCATCGACCTTGACGACACCGGGCACTGCCCCTTCCTGAGCGAGGGGCTGTGCCAGATCCACAAGCGGGCCGGGGCGCAGGATCTGAGCCTCACCTGCCAGAGCTACCCCAGGGTCTCAAGCCGCTTGGGCAGCCATCACAAGCTGAGTCTGGCACTCTCCTGCCCCGAGGCGTGCCGCCAGGTACTGCTCGACCCCGCCGCCATGATGATGGAGGTCACCCCCTTCAATGGCTATTACAAGGAGCAGATCCTGCCGCCCCAAACCGAGCAACTGCACAGCCATATTCTCGACGTGCTGCTGGCTAGCGGGATGAGTGTAGAGGAGAAACTCTGGGTCATTGGCCTGCTGATCCACCGGGATCCCGGCCCCCTCTCCCATGACGCTTTTCTGGCCCAGATTGGGCAGCTGGTGGAGGCGGGGCAGCTCTCGGCCGCCTTTGCCCAGCTCCCTTTCATCAGCCAGGTACAATGGTCAGCCCTGCATCAGCTGACCTGCCTGCAGGTGGTGAATGCCAGAGCGAGAGCCGGGCGTGGACTGGCCACTATGCAGCGATGTCTGGAGCAGATCCAGCGGCTGCTGAGCGGGGACTTCAATACCGGGCAGCTGGCTCAGCTACACGAAGTCTGGCACCACCAGGTCGCCCCGTTTCTGACGGCGCGCCCCCATATCCTGCACAACTATCTGGTCTATTACGTCTATCACCACAATTTTCCCTACCACCCGGAGCGCACCCCGCAGCAGTGCTATCAGCTGCTGATCGCCGACTACTTTCTGCTGCGCAGCTACCTCTGCCTGCTGGCCATGGAGAACAAGCTGAGCGAGCAGGATATCGTGGATCTCTTCTACAGCTACCACAGCCTGCGCCAGCACAATGGCGACTATGAAGCAGCCATCGCCAGGGTGCTGAGCGAGGGGGGCGAGCACAACGATGTCGCCCTCTACGCGCTGCTGCAGACCGCAGTGGCGCCGGATAGCGCCATGTGAAGAGAGTGTGGCGGGTGAGTGGCCCGCCACACCAGGGGTTATGCGCCGCGCCCGGCGCCCCAGGCCACCAGGGTTTCGCGATAGAGGGCGAGCAGCGCTTCGTCCCGCACCGCCACCCCGACCCGCTGGGCAGGGCAAGTTGCCCACTCATCATGGGGATGGGATTTGCCATCGAACTTTTGCAGGGTATGGCCGATGGCGGGGCCATGGGTGATGACCCGCACCGGCCCCTCGCGCAGGGTGAACAGGGTCGGGTCTATCACATAGGCGATGGCGGAGGGGTCGTGCACATGGCAACCATCCAGGCCGATGCGATCGGAGTAAAACCTGAGATAAAAGCGGCTCACCTCCCACAGGAAGCGGCCCGGCTCCCCCGCCTCGTCGCGCAGGGCATCGAGATAGGCGCTGCTGAAAAAGCTCTGCTGGGTCACGTCCAGCCCGATGATCACCAGGGGCCAGTTTGCGGTAAAGACCTGGTCGGCGGCATCGGGATCGTCGTGGATGTTGGCCTCGGCATAGGGGGTCACATTGCCGCGATGACCGTTGACGCCAAAGGCGCCCCCCATCACCACTACCTGCTTCACCAGTTTGGTGATCTCGGGGGCATGCTGCAGCGCCAGCGCCAGATTGGTGAGCGGCCCTATGGTCACGACCGTGATCTCGCCGGGCGCCGCCTTCACCGCCTCGACGATATATTGCCAGGCCGGACGGGGATCCGGGGCTATGGTGACCTCCCCCGCTTCCAGATCGCCAAAGCCGCTCGGGCCGTGCACCACGGTCGTGGGGCCGACCGGTTCGCGCCGAAGCGGTCCCGCCGCGCCCCTGGCCACATCCGCCTTCATGCCATATTTTTGCTTGAGCCAGAGGGCGTTGCGAGTACCGTTGTCGATGGTGGCGTTGCCAAAGACGGTGGTGATGGCGAGCAGGTCGATGGCGGGGTGCGCCTCGGCAAACAGGATAGCCATGGCATCGTCGATGCCCGGATCGGTATCGAGAATAATCTTGTGAGTCAGGGTGTTGTCAGTCATGGGGCCTCCCTACAGCGACAAAGGGGAGAGTCTACCCGGCCCGTCGCAACCAATCCCGGCAGGGGATCACAGAACCCGTCACAACCGGGCCTGGCGATGAAGATGCAAGGGGCGCGGCCCCTTGCCGGCGCCGCGCCCCTTTTCTTTGCATTATCCGCATCTGCCACTCGTCGGGACAAGCCGCGAGCACAGACCCCTATGGCTTAGTGCTTGCGATGCCAGCGCGGAGAGGTGGCCTTCTCCCCCCAAGGGGTGACGCAGGGCAGAAGGGCTCCCTCTATCACCACATCACTGACCGCCAGCGCCTCGGCAATCTTCTGGTGCAGTACCCGCAGCACCTTGCCCTCATGTTCGGCCAGGGAGTGGCCGGCGGCAAAATATTCCGGCTGATATTGCAGCGCCAGCTTCTGGGCAAATTCATAGGTGTTGAAACAGTCCGGCATCCGCTCGACCACATCTTCAAGCCGCGCCAACAAGCTGTTCAGTTCCCTGGTCATAATGCTCTCTCCGTGTAGATGAATAGTTGAAAACTACCCCTTATTGGATAAGCCACCAATCAACAAACCGCAAAAGTGTGGGGTGTAACACAGTTCTCTCTTGCCTCCAGCCCACAGTGACGAGGCCTCAGCATGCCAGCTTTACATCTACGCAACAAATCGCTAAATTTAGACCGACCAATCAGTCGGTTGTTTTTCATACGGAGAAGATCATGGGCGCGGCACCGTTTCACCATCCTGAGGATACCCAAGCCATCAAACTCTCCCTGCCGGATCAGCTGGCCCGGCTTAAGCAGGCCTATATGGCCCATCCCATGCCTACCCTGGCCGAGCGCAAGGCGCAATTGGGCAAGCTGAAACAGGCCTTGCTGGCGCACAAACAGCCCCTGTGCAAGGCGCTGGCAGAGGATTACGGCCAGCGCAGTCACTACGACAGCCTGATCGCCGACGTACTGCCCTGCATCATGCAGATCAACTATACCCAAAAGCGTCTCAAACGCTGGATGCAGCCCCACCGCCGCCACGCGGGCCTGCTGCTGGCCCCCGCCAAGGTGGAGGTGCACTTCCAGCCCCTCGGGGTGGTTGGCATCATAGTGCCATGGAATTTCCCGGTGATGCTGAGCCTCGGCCCTCTCATCACCGCCATCGCCGCCGGCAACCGTGCCATGCTCAAGCTCTCCGAGTTCACCCCCCACACCAATGCCGTACTGCGCACCCTGCTCACCAGCGTGTTTGACGACAATGAGCTGGTGATCATCGAAGGGGATGCCCAGATGGCGGCCGCCTTCAGCTCTCTGCCCTTCGATCACCTGCTGTTTACCGGCTCCACCCAGGTGGGCAAGCTGGTGATGGCCGCCGCCGCGCCCCAGCTCACCCCTCTCACCCTGGAGCTGGGCGGCAAGAGCCCCTGCCTGATCGCCCCCGACATGCCGGTGGCCACCGCGGTGGAGCGGATGATCTTCGGCAAGAGCCTCAATGCCGGGCAGATCTGCGTCGCCCCCGACTATGTGCTACTGCCCCGCGCCGAGGTGGACAACTTCATCGCCGCCTATCGCGCCCGCTTTGCCAGGCTCTATCCCAAGGGGCTGGCCAGCCCGGATTACGGCGCCATCATCAACGATCGCCAGTACCAGCGCCTGGTTGGCTGGCTGGAGGAAGCCGAACAGGCGGGCGCCCAGCTGCACCCCTGCGCCTCGCCGGCACGGGATGACAGCCGACGCCTGCTGGCCCCCCACCTGCTGACCGAGGTGCCGGAACGCTGCCAGGTGATGCAGCAGGAGATCTTCGGCCCCCTGCTGCCGCTCATCCCCTACGACACCCTGGAGGAAGCCCTCGCCTACGTGGCCGAGCGGCCCCGCCCGCTGGCGCTCTACCTGATGAGCTTCGATCCCGAGCTGCAGGCCAAAGTGACCCGGGAGAGCCACTCCGGCGGCATGGCCATCAACGAGAGCCTGTTCCAGGTGGCGGCCGACGATGTGCCGTTTGGCGGCATAGGCGCCTCCGGCATGGGCCACTACCACGGTCACGAGGGATTCCTCACCTTCTCCAAGGCGAAAACCGTGCTGACCCGCGGCAAGTTCACTACCGGCTCTTTGATCCACCCGCCCTACAAGGGCTGGATCCAGAAGCTGATGCTGGCCTTCTTCCTGCGCTGATCGAGGAGTTCGCCATGACCGACAAGCGTCGCCAAATCCTGGACGCCGCCCTGGCCCTGTGCGCCGAGGATGGCCTGCAGGGAGCCGCCACCGCCCGCATCGCCAAGGCGGCCGGGGTGGCCAACGGCACCCTGTTCCACCATTTTCCGAGCAAGGAGGCGTTGATCCTGCAGCTCTATCAGGACGTCAAGCAACGCATGGGGGCCGCCATCTGCGAGGCCGATCCCGCTCTCTCCCTGCGCGAGCAGACCCGCCACTACTGGCAGCTGGCCATGGCGTGGATGCTGGCGCACCCCAATGAACTCAAGTTCGTACTGGGCTTCTTTCACTCCCCCATGCTGGCCAGAGAGACCCGCAGCAAGGTGCTGAACGATGCCCTGCGTTTTCTGCCAGCCCTGCTGGCCCAGGGTCAGGCGAGCGGCGAGCTGATGCAGGCCCCCGCCCCCCTGATGCTGGAGGTGTGCCAGGGGCAGTTTCTGGCCTGCGCCTCCCTGTTCGTCGATCAACCCGAGCTCGGGCAGGATGCCCACTGGCAAGCCAGTGCCTTCGCCCTGTTCTGGTCCGCCATCTCAGGAGCCAACCTCGATGACACATCCAACCCTTGAATCCCTGGCCAACCGGGGCCGCCACCTCTGGATCACCCTTCTCTTGTGGGTGGTGGGGCGCACCCTCTGCCGCGCTGCCCGCGTCGATGAGGTGGTGCGCCGCGAGCTCGCCCCCCTGCCGGACGGGCTGGCCATTCGCCTTGAGGTGGGTGGCCTCCCCTATGCCATGCAGATCCACAAGCAGGGCGGTCGCTGGCTGGCTGGCCCGCCGCCGGCCCCTCACGCCTGCATCCACCCGCTGCGGGTGCGCTTCAAGCACCCCAATATCGCGTTTCGCGCCTTGAGTTTCCGGCTCGGGGTCAATCAGGCGTTCAGTGAAAACCGGCTGCTGGTGGAGGGGGATCTCACCTGTGCCATGCACCTGGTGCGGGGGCTTGAGCAGTTACAGTCCCTGATCCTGCCCGCCTTCATCGCGCGGCCATTGCTGCGCCACTATCCGGCCCCGGCCAACAAGCTCGGCCGGGCCTGCAACATTTATCTGGGTCTGGTGACCGGCTGAGAACAAGGAGCCACAAGATGAGCCGTTATTACGATTTCTTCTGCCCGGTCAAGCTGATGGCCGGCGAACAGGCGCTGGAGCAGCTGGCCAGCGAACTGGCGAGCCTGGGGGCGCGCCGTCCCCTGCTGCTGACCGACAAGGGGGTCAATGGCACCGGCCTTGCCACCCTGCTGGCCAATGTGCTGGCCGAGGGGGAGCTGCCGGTCGCCGCCATCTGGGACGAGATCCCGGCCGACTCCTCCACCGCCGTGGTGGAACGGATCGCCAAACGCTACGCGGAGCTTGGCTGTGACAGCCTGGTGGCGCTGGGGGGTGGCTCGGTCATCGACACCGCCAAGGCGGTCAACATCCTCGTCAGCCTTGGGGGAGAACATCTGCTCGACTACGCGGGGGCAGGCTGCCTCACCCGCCCCCTCAAGCCGCTGGCGGTGGTGCCCACCACGGCGGGGACCGGCTCCGAAGTGACACTGGTGGCGGTGATCAAGGATGAGGCGAGCGGGCGCAAGGTCCCCTTCACCTCCCCCTTCCTGTTGCCGCAGCTGGCTGTGCTCGATCCGCGTCTCACCCAGGGGCTGCCCCTCAACATCACCGCCGCCACCGCCATGGATGCCATGACCCACGCCATCGAGGCCTTTATCGGCACCGCCAAGAATCCGGTCAGCGATGCCCTCGCCCTGATGGCGGTGGAAAAGATTGCCGGCGCCCTGCCACTCATCGTCAAGGATCCGCAAAACCGCCAGCTGCGGCTGCAGCTGGCGGAAGGGTCGACCCTGGCGGGCATGGCATTTTCCAACTCCATGGTGGGGCTGGTCCATGCCCTCGGCCACAGCCTAGGGGCACGCTGCCATCTGCCCCATGGCCTGTGCATGAACCTCTTTCTGCCCACCGTACTCGACTACAACCGCCCCGAGGTGGATGGCGAGCTGGCCCGCCTGCTGCTGCCGCTGGTGGGGGCGGAGCGCTTTGCCGCCACCCCCGCCCATCAGCGGGCCGAGGCGACCATCGCGGCCATTCGCGCCCTGCGCGATACCCTGTGGCAGGAGGTCAAACTGCCTCGCACCCTGAATGAGGCAGGAGTGAGCGATCGCTCGCTGCTGACCGAGATCCGCGACCTGGCCATCAACGACGGTGCCATGCTGTTCAACCGCAAGGATGCCGATCGTGAGCAATTGCTCACCCTGCTGGAGCGGGCCTGGGCGTAACGAAAGCGCACATCGGGGAGCGCGGGTACCGCCCCCCCGGTTGTGGATCTGCGGGATATTGGCCACGGGCCACGATGATCTGTTCTATACCTTGGCTAACCCTTATCCTGTCCAGGCAGCCCTTTAGCATCAGAGGTGACACCATGAACGAGATCATTCATCAGGCCAACCAGCAGCAGTTCATCTGTGTGGTAGACGGCAAGGAGTCACGGCTGCGCTACCGCCGCCTCGATGCCAAGACCATCGATGCCTACAGCACTTTCGTCCCGCCGGAGCTACGGGTGCAGGGGATCGCCGATCAGCTGGCCCAGGCTTTCTATGACTGGACCCAGGCACAGGGGCTCACTATAGTGCCCACCTGCAGTTACATCGATGTCTGGTTACGCCGCCATGCCAACAGTTGAGCTTTCACCGTCTGTCAACGAACGCCACCTGCAAACCCGTACCGAAGCCCTGCTGCGGGCAGATCCCCTTCGCATGGCCTGCCTGGCGGCCGCCGCCGAGCTGGCACTGCCCGACTGGGCCATCGGCGCCGGCTTTATCCGCAACCTCATCTGGGATCACCTGCACCACAAGTCGGCACCGACCCCGCTGAACGACATCGATCTCATCTATCTGGACGAACGCGATCCGGCGGGGCTGGCTGAGCCGGATCACGAGGCCTGGCTGAGCGCAAGGGTGCCGGGCCTTCGCTGGGAAGCGCGCAACCAGACCCGCATGCACACACGCCAACGGGTCGAGCCCTTCACCAACAGCCTGGAGGCCCTCGGCCACTGGGTCGAGGTGCCCACCTGCATCGGTGTGCGCCTGAACGGGAATGGTCAGTTCGAGTGGCTGGCCCCCTACGGCTTTGCCCACAACTGGTCGCTGCAAGTGAGCGCCAACCCCCACTGCCGCCAGGAGAGCCAGGTCTTCACCCGGCGCATTCAGGAAAAACGCTGGCAGACCATCTGGCCTGACCTTGTGATCAACTGGCCATAACCGGATTGCAATCTTTCGATAACCTTGGGCAGACTATGAAAAAGCTCCAAGTTACTCAATGGGTTAAATAATGCGCGAATTTTTCTCACTCGAACGCTGGCTACCGGGCCTCGCCGCCCTGCTGCAATACCAGCGCGCCTGGCTGATGCCGGACCTTCGCGCCGGATTCTCGGTGGCCGCCGTGGCCCTGCCCGTGGCCATCGCCTATGCCGAACTCACCGGGGTCGGTGCCATCGTCGGCCTTTATTCCTGCATCCTGCCCATGATGGTCTACGCCCTGTTCGGCACCTCCCGTCAGCTGATCGTCGGCCCGGATGCCGCCACCTGCGCCGTCATCGCCGCCGTGGTGACACCGCTGGCGGCGGGGGATCCCACCCGCCACTGGCAGCTGGTGATGACCATGACCGCCATGACCGGCTTTTGGTGCCTCATTGCCAGCCGCTTCAAACTGGGGGTGCTGGCGGACTTTCTCTCCCGCCCAATCCTGATGGGGCTGCTCAACGGGGTGGCCATCACCATCATAGTGGGCCAGCTCTCCAAAATTTTCGGTTTCACCTTCGACGAACGCTACCTCATCGAGCGGATCGCCAGCGGCGCCAACTACATCACCCAGACCCATCTGCCGACCCTGGCAATGAGCCTGATCGCCCTGCTTACCCTGCTACTGGCCAAGCGCTACAAACCTGCCTGGCCCTCCTCCATGGTGGCCATGGTGGTGACGGCGGCCCTGGTATGGGCGCTGGATCTTGGCCAGTTCCATATCGCCACCCTGGGGAACGTCGGCTCCGGCCTGCCCGCGTTCCAGATCCCGGAGTTTCCCCCCGGCCTGATGCGCGAACTGGTGCTGCCGGCGCTTAACCTCGCCATGGTGAGCTTCGTCTCCATGATGCTCACTGCCCGCAGCTTCGCCGCCAAGAACGGTTACGAAATCGACGCGGACAAGGAGTTCAGGGCGCTGGGCATGGCCAACCTGGCGGCCGCCGCCTCCCAGGGCTTTGCCATCAGCGGGGCCGATTCGCGCACTGCGGTCAACGATGCCAATGGCGGCAAGAGCCAGCTGGTCTCCATCATCGCCGCAGCCGTCATCGCCATCATCACCTTTTATCTGACCGGCCCGCTGCAATACATTCCTACCGCGGCGCTCGGGGTGGTGCTGGTGATGGCCTCCCTGTCGCTGACCGATTTTCGCGGCTTGTGGGCCCTGCGCCACTCGGATCGTTCGGCGTTTTGGCTGGCGCTGATCACCTTTATCAGCGTGCTGACCATGGGGGTTATTCCGGGGATCACCCTCGCGGTCTTGCTCGGCCTGTTCCAGTTCCTGCGCAACGTGATGCGCCCCACCGATCAGCTACTCGGCATGGACGATGAAGGGGTGGTGCGCACCCTGGGGGACAACGAGCAGGCCAAGGCCATTCCCGGCATCCTGGTCTATCGCTTCAACTCGCCGCTGACCTACTTCAATGCCCCCTACTTCAAACGGCGGGTGCTGGCACTGCTGGTGCAGGATCCCCAGAGTCCCCAGTGCCTGGTGATCGATGCGGTGGCCTGCTTTACCCATCAGGACATCAGCGTCATGAGCATGGTGGGGGAGCTGCACAAGGAGCTGAGACGGCGCGGTATCCACATGGTGATGGCGGGCCGCCACGGCCAGATGACCCACTGGCTCAAACAGGCCGGAGTACGAGTGGGGGATGAAGGGATCATCCTCTGCCCCGACATGTATCAGGCCCTGCGCATGACCCGCTGTTACCGCGAGCCGGTGTTCAAGGATGACGAGGTCACCGAGAGCACCACGGATGCCCTCCTCTCCCGCTGGCCCCAGGATGACGCGCTGCCCGACTCGGCGCGCCTCACCCTGCCAAGCGAACAGGAAGCCGGCGCCACCCCGGCCTGATCCCAAGACCCTACCGACCCGGATCACCGGCCGGCGCACAGCGCGGGCCGGTGATTGCACCCGCCAGCCTCTTGGTGTTAAATGCCCGACCAGATGGCACCATTCGCGAGCCACCAGCCGTTGGACACACCATGCAAACTCAATCCCACGCAGGCCCGGGTACGCTGTTCGCGCTTACCTGGCCGCTGTTTATCGATCTCGCCCTGCACTTTCTGACCGGCGCCCTCAACACCTTCATGGTGGGCCATGTCTCCTATCAGGGGGTGGCGGCGCTGGCGGTCGGCAACCAGGTATTCGATCTCGCCATCACCCTGTTCAGCTTCGTCAGCATCGGCACCAGCGTGGTGATCACCCAGTATCTGGGGGCTGGCGACAAGGAGAAGAGCCGGGTGGTGATCCACACCGCCATCGGCTTCAACCTGCTGATCGGCCTCATCGCCGCGGTCGGAGTCATGGCCGGGGCCGGCACCATGCTGACGCTGATGAACCTGCCCGCTCACCTGATGAGTGACGGCACCCTCTACCTGCAGATCATCGGTCTGTGCCTGCTGCCGGAGGCGGCGGCGCTCTGTCTGGCCGCCACCCTGCGCGCCCACGGTCACACCCGTCAGGCCATGTACGTGACGCTTATCGTCAACCTCATCACCTTCGTCGGCAACCTGCTGCTGCTCTACGGCTGGTTCGGCCTGCCCCAACTCGGGGTGGCCGGGGTCGCCATCAGCACGGTGGCAGGACGTCTGGTAGGGGTGGTGCTGCTGGTGTGGCTGGTGGCCAAAAAGACCGGCATCCACCTCAAGGCGCGCGATATCGTGCACCCCAGCCGCGAGATGCTGGGCAAGGTGTTGCACATCGGCCTGCCCGCCGCCGGGGAGAACCTCTCCTGGATGCTGCAGTTCATGGTGGTGACCGCGTTTGTCGGCCTGCTCGGTGACAAGGCGCTGGCCACCCAGTCCTACTTCTTCCAGATCTGTCTGTTCATCCTGCTGTTCGGCCTCTCCATCGGCCTTGGCAACGAGATCATCATCGGCCACCTGGCGGGCGCCAGGCAGTTCGATCGCGCCTACCAGCAACTGATGAAAAGCCTCAAACTCGGCCTCATCGTCACCTGCATCATTGCGCTGGCCGCCGCCATCAATGGTCGCTCCATCATCTCGCTCTTCACCGATGATGCCGACATCATCACTCAGGTGGCGCAGCTGTTTTTGATCAGCCTCATCCTCGAACCCGGCCGCACCTTCAACCTGGTGGTGATCAACGCCCTGCGTGCTACCGGGGATGCCCGTTTCCCGCTCTACATGGCGCTCATCTCCATGTGGGGAATTGCCGTACCCCTTTCCTATTTCCTTGGTATCATGCTGGGCTATGGACTGGTCGGCATCTGGTTGGCCCTTGCCTGCGACGAGTGGGTACGCGGTCTGGCCATGTTCTGGCGCTGGCGCAGTCGCCGCTGGCAAAACAAAATTCTGGTTGAAACATAAGTGGAATCACAATGAAGAAGATAGGACTCTTGCTCGCTGCCCTGTTGCTCAGCCCGCTGACACTGGCGCAAACCGCCCCCGCCACCCCCAAGGCGGTGGCGCCCCAGACCTGGTATGTGGCCCCCATCGCTATCGATGAGACCAGCGAAGCCCAGAAGGCGCTGACCAAGGACTTCATGGCCCAGATGATCAAGACCATCAAGATCAACGAGTACCAGACCGGCAAGGCAGTGGGTAACACCAAGGATCCCAAGTGGCTGATCCGCACCAAGCTGATCCCGGCCAGCGACGCCCCGCTGGTGGGCAAGAAGCATCCGCAGGGCCTCACCTACGGCAAGGGTACCCCGACCCAGGAGATCGTCGGCGAACTCCTCATGAACGGTACCCTGGTAGCCCATATCGGCCAAGGCTGGCGCGAGCCCATCGTCCCCGGTACCCCGGTGGCAGAGAAGCTCTCCATCGCCAACTACCGTTATGCCATTGGCGATCAGGCCAAGGCACCGGATCTCGAGGAGCTGGCGGCCCAGATTGGCTTCGAGGCCGGCAAGGTGATCGCCCGCGGTGGCAAGCCGCTGCCTGAGAAGAGCAAGAAGAAAGAGCCGGCGGACAAGGCCAGGGAGTAAGCCTGCCGGCCGTCATTGAGGGGACCTTGGGGTCCCTTTTTGTTTGCTGCTGCGTTGGCCACCTTCTGTGAAGGTGCGCACAAATTCGTCGCATCGCCATCATTGATGGTTTTATTATTTTATTTAAATTCAATTAGTTAAAAATGTTCCGCTGGCATAACCCAACGAATGGCATCAAATTCGATCGGGATCACATTCCTCACCACGGCGAAGGGGTAGCTTGGATTCACAGGCACAATCAAACGAAACCAAGGAGGCTCCATTACATGTTCCCAGAGTACAGAGAACTCATCTCGAAACTGAAGAGCAGTGATGTCCATTTCCAGAAGATGTTTGACTTGCACAACGACCTGGATGAGGAGATAAGGAAGCTGGAAAAACACCATGCCAGCGATTACAGCTCCGAGGTGAAGGATCTGAAAAAACAGAAACTGAAACTGAAAGAGGAGATATACGAGATCCTCAAGCAACATCCACAGCAATAGATGCCTCAACGAATATCCGGATAAGCAATTTATCCCTCAGCCCGGCTTCCGCGCCGGGCTTTTTGCTATTTATGTCAATTAGCGGGACAATAGCGCTACCTGCCAAGGCGGTTATTTGTTAAATTTTTCCCTTGTGATTCAATGGCTAACGCCGACAATAATATGAATATGACATTCCCCTTCCATGTGCTGTTGCTGCTTGCTCTGTTCTGCTTCACCTCTCCCCTGCAGGCTCGCGGCCCCGCGCTGGAGCTATGGCACTCCCAACAGGCCGGCTACGTCATCGACGAGGTGATCGCCCGCTTCAACCGGGAACAGGATCAGCGGGTGAGCGTACTGCAGATAGAGCCCAGCAAGATCAAGGGGGATATCCTGCTGGCGGCCCAGTCCAGGGGGCTGCCGGATCTGATGCTGATCCCCTCCGATTTTCTCGGGCTTTACCGTCAGATGAAGCTCGCCCCCCTGCCGGCCGACTGGTTCTCCAACGAGCTGATGGCCGAGACGCTCTCCTATGTCACCCTCGATCGGCAGCGCTGGGGCATGCCCATGATGCAGGGCAACCACCTGATGCTGTTCTACAACAAAGAGCTGGTATCCACCCCGGTGACCGAGTGGCAACAGTTTGCGCAGATCGCCCCCGACCTGACGGCCAGGGGCATAATGCCCATCAGCTGGCCCTATGAGGATATGTATTATCTTGCTGCCTTCCTGCGCACCTTCGGGGGCTCCCCGGTGACTGACGGGCGCATCACCCTCGATACCCCTGCCATGGTGCAGGCACTGGAGGCCTACCGTACCGTGGCCCGTCAGGGCTGGGTCGATCCCGATGGCGACTATGACGCAGCTCTCTCCCGCTTCAGCACGGGCAGGAGCGCCTATCTCATCAACGGGGATTGGGCCTTCAGCGATCTGACGAAAAACATGGGCGAGAGACTGGGGGTGGCTCTGCTGCCCGCCTGGCAGACACGCCCCATGAGCTCCATGAGCGGTGCCTATGTGATTGGCGTTGCGGCATCCGCCATGGAGGATGAGGATCGCCGTCCCGTCATCCAGGCCCTGATGGCCTTTATCCAGCGCAGCGATACCCAGGATTTCATCTACCGCCGCGGCGCCCTGCTGCCAGTCAATCGGGATAGCTTTGCCGCCATCGGCCAGACCCCGGATCCCCGTGCCCACGTGCTGCTTGAACAGTTCACCCGCAGCGCCCCCATGCCTTCCGGGAGCGCCATGGCGGTCGCCTGGCAGGCGATGGCCACCGGTTTTGAACGGGCCCGGGAGGGAGGCAGTGCGACCGACACAGCCCGTTACATGCAACAGCTGGCGGATCGCCAGCATCTTCAGGTCAATGCACCATGAGTACCCGCACCTTTCGCCTGGGACCGACCCTGGTGGTCATCCTGTTCGCCGTCGCCCTGCTGCCCACCCTGCTGGCCAGCGGGGTGCTGCTGACCCGGCAGCACGAGATCATCGCCCAGAGCGAGCAGGATCAGCTCGAACGTGCCCTTGCCAGCATGGCCCGGGATGTGCGCTTTCGCAGCGAACTCATCGGTACCCAGCTCAACCAGCTCAGCCACGACAGAGTGCTCCACCAGGCTATCGACAATTTCCTCTTCTCGAGCCACGCTCGCCTGATCCTCGCCAGCTTCGTCAAGGGCAACGATCTGATCCACGCCGCCTACCTGCTCGACAAGTCCGGTCAGGTGGTCGAGTACGTCAACGGCCGTGCCACCATGCTGGAATCGAGCGATCTCATCGCACCCTTGCTGACCTGGAGCAAGACCCGGGAAGCCCGCCAGGGCAAACACCTGCTGCTTCCCGTCAGCGATCCCGCCTTGAGTGCCATGCCGGGCGGACAAGGGAGCGGCGGCATCGCCCTGGTGGCCCCCGTCTATCGCAACTACCAGCGGGCCGGCGTGTTGCAGACGCCTTCCGGCTTCGTGCTGGCGATCCTCCCCTGGAAGAACATCGCCCGGGTGCTGGAGCCCTATCTCAAGGGGCGGGAATCACTGAGCATCACCCATGATCAGACGCTGCTCTACCAGAGTCCGGTCCCCACCGATCTCGCCCTTGATCCGGACATGTCGCTGGAGATGGAACACCCCATGTCCATCGACTGGCCCCTGCTGAGCGATGGATTGCAGGCGACCATCACCCTCTCCAGCTACAACAACGACCGAGTGCAGGAACTGAACAACTCCCAGCGCATCTTCACCTGGTCCATCATCGGCATGCTGGTGCTGGTGGTGCTGGTGTGCATCTGGCTCACCCGCTGGCTCAGCAGACCCCTGGTCGCCTTGGCGGCCATGGTACGTGGCTACGGCCGGGGGGATTACCAGCAACAGCTCGCCCCGCTGCGCTTCGTGGAATACGACGAGGTGCGCCGCCTGCTGCAGGAGATGGCCCGCACCATCTCGGCGCAGGTGATGGCGCTGCACCAGCAAAACGAGCAGTTGCAGCTGGCCAACCGGGAGAAGGAGGCCTTCAACCAGCAACTGCGCGACTTCAACGACAAGCTGGAGCTGGAGGTGGCCACCCAGACCACGGCGCTGCGTTCGGCCCTGAGCCGGGTAGAGCGCAGCCGTCACATACTGCAATCCTGGCTGCAATTCGCCCTGCACCAGCAGTTGGACGTGAACATCTCCCAGCTGGCCACTTCCGCCTTGCATCAGCTATCCCAACTCTACCATGGCCATCGCTGGGGGCTGGTGATCCGGCGCGAGGGGCAGGATCCCTATGTGCTGACCCAGGAGCTGGCGGCCCCCGAGCGTGCGCGCCTGACTGCCAAGCTGACCCGACTGGTAGCGGAAGATGTCCCCCCAAGCCCATACCCGTGGCACGATGAGATCTGGCGGGTGCTGCCCCTGCCCGGCAGCCAGGGCGGCGTGCTGTTTGGCTACCTGATGGTAAGCGCCGAAGGGCTGGAGCCTGACGATGACGCCATCCTCCACCTGTTTGCCAAACAGCTGGCGACCGGGATCGAGGGGCGGCTCTTCACCGATGAGCTGGCCCGGGTGGCCCGCACCGACAACCTGACCGGCCTGCCCAACCGTCAGGCCTTCGAGGAGGCGTTTGCCCACTATCAGGCGGTGCATGCCCGCCATCCCGAGCGTCCTCTCTCCCTCTTCATGCTGGATCTCAACGGCCTCAAACACACCAATGATCACTATGGCCACGAGGCCGGTGATGCCCTGCTCAATGGCATGGCCCAGTTGCTGCTCACCCACTGTCGCCAGGACGAGCAAATCTTCCGCATCGGCGGGGATGAGTTCGTGCTGCTGGCCGAGGCCGATGAGGCGGGCTGCCAACGGCTCGCGGCCCGGCTCAAGGAGAGCCAGCAAAGCGCCATGGCGCACCATGGGGATCAACACTTCCCCCTGCGCTTTGCCATCGGCTGGAGCTGCAGCGAACAGACCCCGCTGGCCAACCTCAGCCGGGTGGCGGACGATGCCATGTATGCCGACAAGGCCCGTTTCTATCGCGAGCGCCCCTGAGCCCGGTTGGCGAGCCTTTCGCCAAGGCCGCGGCGGCTTCGCAAAAATGGGGCGCCACGCTGGACGCCATCCGGGCCATGGCTAAGATAGGGGCACTTGCTTATATCGATTCAGAAGGGAGTAGGAAATGGAGTTAGTACTTGGCCCACTGGAAGCCCGCGTCATCGGCTGCCTGATTGAAAAAGAGATCTGCACCCCGGATCAATATCCCCTCTCCCTCAACGCCCTGGTCAACGCCTGCAACCAGAAGAACAACCGCGAGCCGGTGCTGGAGCTCTCCGAGCTCGATATCCGCGCCGTGGTGGACGAGTTGATCAGAAAGCGCCTGGTGGTCAACACCGCAGGTTTCAACGCCCGGGTACCCCGCTACCAGCACAGATTCTGCAACACCGAGTTCGGCGAGCTGAAGTTCGATGCCCGCGAGCTTGGCATCATCTGCGAGCTGCTGCTGCGCGGCCCGCAGACCCCGGGGGAGCTGCGCTCGCGCACCAACCGCCTGTGCAGCTTCGACGACGTCACCCAGGTGGATGCGGTGCTCAATACCCTGATCGAACGCGGCCCCTACGTGGTCAAGCTGCCTCGCGAGCCGGGCAAGCGCGAATCCCGCTACGCCCACCTGTTCAGCGGCGAGGTGGATATCCAGGCCCTAATGGAGTCGGCCCCGGTGGCCGCCTATGCCTCCCCTGCCGCGGATCGCCTGAGCGAGCTGGAGCTTGAGGTGAGCGAGCTTAAAAACCGGTTGGCCGCCATGGAGGCGCGCCTGGCAGCGCTGGATGGTCAGGGCTGACGCCATCATCCCCATGCCCTATCAGGGAGCCGGGGCGGCAAGCCCCGGCTCCCTGTCTATTGACCGATTATGAGGAAATGCCGTGATCACCCTGATCAAAGAGTCTGACCATCAGAAGATGCCCTGGAAGAACAAGCAGGGCACCACAGCCCAGATCCTCATCTCCCCCAAGGGTGCAACCCTAGATGGGCTCGACTTTGACTACCGGCTGAGTTCGGCTCCCATCAAGGGGGCGGGTACATTTTCCCGCTTCCCTGGCTATCAGCGCATCCTGTTGCCCGTGAGCGGCGCCGGCTTCGTGCTTAACGGCCACCCCTACGCCACCTTCGAGGCAGCCCACTTCAGCGGCGATGACGAGACCCACTGCGAGTTGCTGAAAAAAGAGGTGATGGATCTCGGGCTTATCTACCATCCGGATCGCATCAGCGCCAACGTGCGGGTGCTGACCCTCCCCTTCCCGCTCACCCTCACCCTGGAGGCAGACAAGCACTACCTCTGCCACCTGCTGGAGGGCCAGCTCACCGTGCAGGGGCAAAGCGTCGCGCCCAACGAGACTCTGGTGATCAACGGCGAACAGAGCATCCACTTCGAGTGCGGGAAAAAGACCACCATCGCCTTCTTTACCCTGCAACATAAATAACCCGCTTCATCTGGCAGATGACGAAGACAAAAAAGCCGGGATCATCCCGGCTTTTTGCTGGTTGCTACAAAGGCGATTAACCGACCTTGAAGGTGCCTTTCATCATGGCGAAGTGGCCCGGGAAGGAGCAGAAGAAGGTGAGGTCTTTACCGGCCAGCCCCTCGGTCTTGAAGGTCACGCTGCTGCTCTCACCGCCGCCGATCAGCTTGGTGTGGGCCAGCACGCGCGGATCGTCCTTGGGCAGATAGTCATTCTCGGCACCGGCGCTCATGCCTGCGGTGGCCACGGCCTGGTAATCGGCGGTGGGAGACAATACCCAGTTGTGGCCCATGCCGGTCACCGGCAGCTTGCCGGTATGGTTCAGGGTCACCGTCACCTCCTTGCAGGTGGCGGGTACCGTCATCTCCTTGAGATTGAACTGCATGGCATCATTGCCTTCGATAACCAGTGCGCACTCGTCAGCCAGCACCGGAGCGGCCAGGGTAGTCAGAAACAGCAGGGTAATCGCCTTTTTCATCATCTTCTCCTTGGATGAGCAATGGATGACGACAGGTTTGCTTGGCGCAACTGGACGAGGCCAGCAAAGATGTCGTCAAAATCGACCTTCATCTTACCCGATTGTCTTCAATCGGCGATGACTTTAGCGCAAAGGTGCGGGCCAGCTCACCCGACAGGCAATATTTCCCCTCCCTTTCACCGGCAAGCAAGCCGGCTGTTTAATTTTTCCGGTCATTTTCCGGTGCTTGCCGCCCTCCCCTTGGCTAAGCTAGCGCCCCGATGATGCAACCTCTGTGCGAGACGCCTTCCCATGATGCCGATTTCCCCTCTGCCGGCCCTGCGTGGTCTGCTGTTTGTCCTGTTGCTGGCCCTGACCGGCTGCCAGCCCACGCCACCCGCCCAGACCCGTATTCAGGGCAAGACCATGGGCACCTACTATGTGGTGACCCTGAGCGATCCCTTCCCGGGGGGAGAGCCCGCGCTGAAAGAAGAGGTGGAGCGCCTGCTGGCCCGAATGAACAAGGAGATCTCCACCTACGATCCCGCCTCCCTTATCTCCCGCTTCAATCAGGGCCCCGCCAATGCCCCCATGGCCATTCCAACCGCCATGGCCAGGATAGTGCAGCAGGGGATCGACGCCGGTCACCTCACCGGCGGTAAGCTGGATGTGACCGTGGGCCCGCTGGTGAATCTGTGGGGCTTTGGCCCGGACAAGCGACCGGTCAAACGACCGGATGCACAGGCCATCAATGATGCCCGCCAGAGGGTCGGGATCGACAAGCTGACCCTGCTCCCCCAGGGGGATCACTTCCTGCTCGGCAAGTCCATTCCGGACCTCTATCTCGACCTCTCCACCCTGGGAGAAGGGGCCGCGTCGGACGAGATTGCCGCCCTGCTCGAAGGCAAGGGGGTCAACAACTACCTGATCGAGGTGGCGGGGGCGGTGCGCAGCAAGGGCAACAACAGCAAGGGCAAGCCGTGGAAAGTGGCCATCGTCGAGCCTTCTGACCAGCCGGGCGCCTTCTCGGACGTGGTGAGCCCGAACGGCATGGCCCTCAGCACCGCCGGCAGCTATCGCAACTATTACGAGCTTGATGGCAAGCGCTACTCCCACATCATCGACCCCGCCACCGGTCAGCCGATCACCCACAAGCTGGTCTCCGCCAGCGTGATCACCCCGACCGCGCTCGAGGCCGATGCCCTCGACACCGCCCTCATGGTGATGGGACCCGAACAGGCGATGGCCTTCGCCAGGGCGCACCAGCTGGCGGTCTATCTCATCGTCAAGAGTGGTGACGGCTTCAAGGCGCAGTACACCCCCCAGTTTGCCCCCTATCTGGCCCGGGAGAAATCCTGACCGCCAGAAACGACAAGAGCCTGACAAGGCTCATTTGACCGAGGCTAAATGCCCCCCTTGTCCGCCCAATCCAATCGCTGCGGGCCAATTGCCTCTGCGGGCCCTTTGGTGGCACACTGCCCCCATCAGCCCGCAGCGCCTCGACCCTGACAGATGCAGACACCGGAAAAAGAGCCTGAAAAGAAAACCGCGCCCAAGCCCCAGCGCATTCTGATGGTCAACGAGCAACGCACATTCCAGGTGATGATGAAGGCGATGCTGATCAACATCGGCATCAGCGACATCACCTTCTGCAACAACGCCGAGGAGGCGCGCCGCCGCTGCCAGAAGGGCAGCTACGACATCTACCTCATCGATTACGATCTCGGGGTCGGCGAGAATGGCCGCCAGCTGCTCGAGAGCCTGCGGGATCAGAACCTGATCCCCCCCAAAAGCGTGGTGATCATGGTGAGCGGCGACAGCTCCCGCGCCATGGTGCTGAGCGCCCTCGAGGCCGAGCCCGACGAATACCTGATGAAGCCCTTTTCCCAGGAGCAGTTCTCGTTTCGCCTAAAGCGCGCACTGGCCCGCCGTCAGGCCCTCTCCAGCATCTTCTCTGCCCTGGCCGACAACAATCTGCCCGCCCTGCTCACCGCCTGTGCCGAACGGGCCGAGGCCGTGCCCCGCTTTGCCAACTATTGCCGCTGCCTGCAGGCAGACACCCAGCTCAAGCTGGGCCAGGCCCAGGAGGCCCGTACCCTGATGCGCCAGCTGCTGGCCGGGCAGGACAACAGCTGGGCCCGGCTGACCCTGGGCAAGGCGTGCAATACCCTGGGGCTTCATGAAGAAGCGGTCAGCCACCTGCAGGCGACCCTCAAAAACACCCCCCTGATGGTGGAGGCCCATCGCTGGCTGGCGGAATCCCTGCTGGCGCTGGGCAAGGATGAACAGGCCCAGCAGGAGCTCAGGCGGGCAGTGGATATTTCCCCCCAGTCGGTGCCGCTCTCGCGCCGGCTCGCGGAGGTGTGCCTGCAGCGCCACGACTACGCCCAGGCCAAGGACGTGCTGCTCTCGCTCATTGATCTCTCGCGCAACTCCATCCACCGCACCCCCCACTACCTGGGGGCCTATATCCAGACCCTGACCCTCTACGCCCTCAACAGCAACGACAGCTACCACATCGCCAACCTGCAAAAACAGGTGAACAGCGCCCTGTCGCGCATTCGCGACTCCCTGATGATGTCGGAGTTCAACTACCCGGTATTCGAGCAGATCTGCCAGGCCAGGGTACAAATCGCCCTGGGGGAGCTGCTCAAGGGCAAGAAGATGCTCTATCGCGCCAACCAGAACTGGCTCGACGAGCCGGCCACCATGCCGCCGGCCCTGCTCGGGGAGACCATCCTCGCCCTCTACCAGCTTGGCGAGTTCGAGTATGCCGAGAGCCTGCAGAGCCTGTTGGCGGAAGATGGCGATCGGCTGCTCACCACCTGTATCCAGGCCACCCGGGATGACAAGACTGTGCTGGAGCGCCGCCAGCGCTACCAGCAGCTCAACGAGCTCGGCATCAAGGCCTATCAGTCCGGCGAGCTGGAGCAGGCGCTGGGCCATTTTCGCGAGGCCCTGCGCCGCGCCCCCGCCAATACCGGCGCCGCCCTCAACAAGATCCAGGTACTGCTGCAGTTGATGCAAAAAAATCGCAAGAGCCCGGAGTTTGGCGCCGAGTGCAAAGACACCCTGGATATCCTCGACGGCATCCCTCTCAACCCGGCCCAGCAGGATCGCTTTCGCAAGCTGCGCCAGGAGTACAACCAGTTCAGCTGACCCGGCTCGCCTATGCTGATATTGACTCGGCAAGGGGAGGAGACGGGCGATGGCCATGTGTCGATATCTGGTGGCGGATGGCCGCCACTGCAGCGAAGAGGCGGGAGAGCATGATCTGTGCCGTTGGCACGATCCCCATGGTCACCATCAGGATCCCCACACCGCTCGCGAACTGGAGCACTACATCCACCAGGGCGGATTGTGCCACGGCCTGCAGCTGGCCCGCGCCAACCTGGCCGGCCTCAATCTGGTGAAGAAGGGCTCGCCGGAGGGCTTTTTGCTGGAGCAGTGCAACCTCTATCGGGCCAACCTGCAGGGCGCCCATCTCTACGGCATTCGCATCAAGGGGGGCAGTCTGATGAAGGCCGATCTCAGCGATGCCAACCTGCACTGCGCCTCCCTCGACGACGTCAATCTGCTCGGCATTCGCTGGCACAACACCCGCCTCGACAACCTGGATACCGGCAAATGCCTGATGCAGGAGCGGCGCGGGCGCAAGGAACGGGATCCGGTGCAGGCCCGCATCTGGCTCAAAGAGGCCGAAGAGACCTACCGGGATCTGCGCAAGGCCTCGGAGGCCCAGGGCATCTTCACCATGTCCGGCCGCTACATCCAGCAGGAGCTCACCATGCGCCGGCTGCAGTTGCCGTTCTGGTCGAGTCACCGCTTCACCTCCTGGGTGGTCGATCTCTTCTGCGGTTACGGCGAGGCCCCGATGCGAGTGGTGCTCTTCTCCCTGTTGCTGATTTTCATCTGCAGCATCTTCTACTTCTTCTTTGGTCTGAGCTTCAACGGCAACCCGCTCATCTACCGCCCCGACGCTCCCCTGGAGCAAAATGCCATCTTCCTGCTGGAGTGCCTCTACTACAGCGTGGTGACCTTCACTACCCTGGGCTATGGCGACTTTACTCCCATCGGCTTCTCCCGGATCTGCGCCGCCTTCGAGGCCTTCACCGGCAGCTTTACGCTGGCGCTGTTTGTGGTGGTATTTGTCAAGAAGATGACCCGCTGACAACCTCTCGCGACGGCTCGTGAACAGGTTACCGAGCAACTGCGCCAGTCACAGCCCCCGAACTTGCATCCACCGCCGATTCCTAGTCCAATAGCCACTTATAAAATGACATGAGCATCCCGGACATGAAGATCATCTCTTTCAATATCAACGGCCTGCGCGCCCGTCTGCATCAGTTGCAAGCCATCATCGACAAGCACCAGCCCGATGTGATCGGCCTGCAGGAGATCAAGGTTCACGACGAGGCCTTCCCCCTCGCCGACGTGGAAGCCATGGGTTATCACGTCGAATTCCACGGCCAGAAGGCCCACTACGGGGTGGCCATCATAAGCAAGCAGAAACCGGTCAAGGTGGAAAAGGGCTTCCCCACCGATGATGAAGAGGCCCAGCGCCGGATGATCATGGCCACCTTCGAGCGGGAAGATGGCTCCCTCATCAAGGTGATGAACGGCTACTTCCCGCAAGGGGAGAATCAGGATCACGAGACTAAGTTCCCGGCCAAGCAGAAGTTCTATGAAGACTTGCAGCACTACCTCGAGACTCATCACACCCCGAGCGATCAGCTGGTGCTGATCGGGGATATGAACATCTCCCCCACCGATCTCGACATCGGCATAGGCGAGGCGAACCGCAAGCGCTGGCTGCGGGACGGCAAGTGCTCCTTCCTGCCCATCGAGCGCGAATGGATGGCCCGTCTGGAAGGATTCGGCCTGACCGACACCTTCCGTGCCGCCAACCCCACCGAGTGCGAGCGTTTTTCCTGGTTTGACTACCGCTCCAAGGGGTTTGACGAGAACCGCGGCCTGCGCATCGACCTTATCATGGCCTCCGATGCCCTCAAGGACAAAGTGACCGAAACCGGCATCGACTACGAACTGCGCGGCATCGAGAAGCCCTCCGACCACGCCCCCATCTGGGCCTGCTTCGCCTGAACAAACGTCAAATGTTAATAAAAAAGCCAGTGTAGAGGCCCCTCTTCACTGGCTTTTTACATTGGCCATCGACGACGTCAGCTGCCCGCCAACATTTTCATTCAAATCCCAAAAAGGGCTTGAGCCGGGCGGATGGCCCTTGCCACAATTCGTTGCCCATCAAAAAGGTGAAAACTTTCACTTTGAGAAGGTTAGGTTCAAGATAGTGATCCTATTATCCCGATTTCCGATTTTCCGTTTGTAATGACGTTAATCATGACTTGTGCACAGAGTGCGGATCGCCACGACGGCGATCCATCCAACAGGAGTGTAAAGATGAAGGTGCCGACTAGCCCAATAGCGAGATTCAAACAGAGCGTGTTGACGCTGGCACTGATCGGCGGACTGACGGCCTGTGGTGGTGAAACTGACCCGGCAGCCAACGCCATGCCTGCCGTCCCTGTGGTGGTTAACGAGGTCACCCCGGTCGATGTGCCGCTCACCACCGAGATGGTGGGTGAAACCGCCGGTTTTCGCGAGATTGAAGTACGCTCCCGGGTGAGCGGCATCCTGCTCAAACGCACCTATGTGGAAGGCCAGCCGGTCACCGCAGGCCAGGAGCTGTTCCTGGTCGATCCGGCCCCCTACAAGGTGGCGCTGGAGCAGGCCAAGGGCACCTTGGCTCAGGAGCAGGCCCGCCTCAACAAGGCCCGCGCCGACAAGGATCGCATCATCCCGCTGTTCAAGCGCCAGGTGGTGAGCCGCAAAGACTACGATGACACCATCGCCAACTACGAGGCGGCCGTGGCCAGCCTGCAGGCGGCCCAGGCCAAGGTGAAAGAGGCTGATCTCAACCTCAGCTACACCCAGGTCACCGCCCCCATCAGCGGCATGGCGAGCAAGAGCTCCCAGTCCGAGGGCAGCCTCATCTCCACCAGCGGTGACAGCAGTCTGCTGACCACCATCACCCAGTTCGATCCCCTCTATGTGAACTTCTCCTACTCGGAGCAGGACCGTCTCAACTTCGAGAAGTCGGTCAAGAAGGGGCTTATCGAGGCCAAGAGTGCCACTGACTGGCGTACCCATATCCAGCTGGCCGACGGCAGCACCTATCCTGAGCCCGGTCGTCTGAACTTCTCCGACACCCGTGTCGATCCCCAGACCGGCACCATCCGTGCCCGCGCCATCTTCGACAACAAGGACGGCGCCCTGCTACCCGGCCAGTTCGTGCGCCTGACCATCGATCTGGGTACCCGCAAGAACGCCATCGTGGTGCCGCCGCGCGCCATCGTCCAGTCCCAGGCTGACCGCCTGGTGATGGTGGTGGATGCCGACAACAAGGTGAGTCCGCGTCCGGTCAAGCTGGGCCCGACCGTCAGCAGCGGCATCATCATCGACAGCGGCCTGCAGGCCGGCGATCGCTACATCGTCGAAGGGTTGATGAAGGCGCGTCCGGGTGCCGTGGTCAAACCGGTTTCCGCCGAGGAGATGAAGGCGATTAACGCCAAGATCACCCAGGGTGCCGCTGGCAAATAAGGAGCCCCCATGTTTTCCAAGTTCTTTATCGAACGCCCCATCTTCGCCAGCGTGATCTCGATCATCATAGTGCTGGGCGGGTTGGCGGCGATGCGCGCGCTCCCGGTGGAGCAGTATCCCCAGATCACCCCCGCAGTGGTCTCGGTGACCGCCTTCTACCCGGGTGCCACCCCTGAGGTGATCTCCCAGACCGTGGCCGCCCCCATTGAACAGCAGGTCAACGGGGTCGAGAACATGATCTACATGCAGTCTGGCTCCGCCTCCAACGGCCAGATGAACCTCAACGTCTACTTCGACATCGGGGTCGACCCCGATCAGGCGACCATCGACGTCAACAACCGGGTCTCGGCCGCCATGGCCCAGCTGCCGGAAGAGGTGAAGAAGCAGGGTGTGACGGTGCGCAAGAAGTCCACCTCCATACTGCAGGTGATCACCCTGCAGTCGCCCAACGGTTCTTTTGATACCACCTATCTGTCGAACTACGCCCTGCTCAACATCATCGACGAGCTCAAGCGTATTCCCGGCGTGGGTGATACCTCCCTGTTCGGGGGCACCGACTATGCCATGCGGATCTGGCTGCGCCCGGACCGACTGGCCCAGTTGCAACTCACCCCGAGCGATGTGATCGGCGCCATCCGCGAGCAGAATACCCAGTTCGCGGCGGGCAAGATCGGCTCCCAGCCCACCAGTACCCCCACCGACTTCACCTACACTGTGCAGACCAAGGGGCGTCTGGACGACGTGAAGGAGTTCGAGAACATCATCATCCGCGCCATGCCGGATGGCTCCAAGATCCGCGTTCGTGACGTGGCCCGGGTCGAGCTCGGTGGCAAGGACTACGACGTACTGGCCCGTGCCAACGGCAAGCCGGCCATCGGTATCGCCACCTACCTGCAACCGGGTGCCAACGCGGTCGCCGTGGCCGATCAGGTGCGCGCCACCATGGAACGCCTGCAGGGTCGTTTCCCCCAAGACGTGGAATACCAGATCCCCTACGACACCACAGAGTTCGTGAAGATCTCCATCGAGGAGGTGGTTCACACCCTGCTTGAGGCGATCGTGCTGGTATTCGTGGTGGTCTACCTGTTCCTGCAGAACTTCCGCGCCACCCTGATCCCCTGTATCGCGGTGCCAGTGTCCTTGATCGGTACCTTCGCCGGTATGCTGATGCTGGGCTTCTCCATCAACCTGCTGACTCTGTTCGGCATGGTGCTCGCCATCGGTATCGTGGTGGATGACGCCATCGTGGTGCTGGAGAACGTCGAGCGGATCATGAGCGAGAAGAAGTGCTCCGCCAAAGAGGCCGCCATCCTCGCCATGCAGGAAGTGTCTGGCCCCGTGGTCGCCATCGTGCTGGTGCTCTCCGCCGTGTTCCTGCCGGTCGCCTTCATGGGCGGCATGACGGGGGTGATGTACAAGCAGTTCGCCATCACCATCGCCGTGTCGGTGGCCATCTCCGGCCTGGTGGCACTCACCCTGTCGCCAGCCCTGTGCGCCATCTTGCTCAAAGAAGGTCACCACAAACCGGCCCGCTTCTTCGTCTGGTTCAACAACGCGTTTGATCAGCTGACCCGCCGCTATGTGCGCGGGGTAGCCTTCCTCAACCGCCGCGTCGGCGTGGCCTTTGGCATCATCGCCATCATCCTGAGCTGCAGCTATGTGCTGTTTCACAAGGTGCCGGGCGCCCTGGTGCCTGACGAAGACCAGGGCTACCTCATCGGCTCCGTGATGCTGCCCGATGCCGCCGCCCTGACCCGTACCCAGGCGGTTGCCAACGATTTCGACAAGATCGCCATGGCCAACCCCAACGTGAAGGACGTGGTCACCTTCTCGGGCTTTGACATCCTGTCCGGCTCCATCATCAGCAACCGTGGTCTCACCTTCGTGACCCTGAAAGACTGGAAAGAGCGTCAAGGGGAAGGGCAAGACTCTTTCTCTCTGGCCAAGACCTTCCAGGGGCTGAGCCTGATGGGGCTGGCCGATGGCTTCACCGCCACCTTCAACCCTCCCCCCATCACCGGCATGTCCACCACCGGGGGCCTCGAAGGCTATCTGCAGAACCGGGGTACCGGCGACGTGCACGCCTTCGCGGGCGAGGTACAACGCCTGCTCGACGCGGCCAAGGAGCGTCCGGAGTTTGCCAGCGTGACCACCACCTTCCGCGCCAACGTGCCCCAGGTCTTCCTGGATCTCGACCGCGAGAAGGCCAAGGCGCTGGGGCTGCCCATCAACGCCGTGTTTGACACCATGCAGGCCACCTTCGGCCAGGTCTATGTCAACGACTTCAACCAGTTCGGTCGTACCTACCGGGTGCAGTTGCAGTCCGAGGCGGACTACCGCGCCAAGAAGGATGACATTCGCAACGTCTATGTCCGCTCCAATACCGGCGAGATGATCCCCCTCACCAGTCTGGTGACGGTGCGCGATGCCACCGGCCCCGAGCTGGTCGAGCGTTTCAACATCTTCCCGGCCGCCAAGATCATGGCTCAGCCGGCGCCAGGCGTGAGCTCGGGCCAGGCGATCAAAGCCCTGGAGGAGGTCGCCGCCCAGACCCTCGGCAACGACGCCAAGCTGGAGTGGACCGGTGCCGCCTACCAGGAAAAAGCGGCAGCCGGCAGCGCCGCCATGGCGTTTGGTTTTGGCATCGTGATGATCTTCCTCATCCTGGCCGCCCAGTATGAACGCTGGAGCCTGCCGTTTGCGGTGATCACCGCCGTGCCGTTCGCCCTGTTCGGCGCCCTGCTCGCCACCTGGGCCGTGGGGCTCACCAACAACGTCTACTTCCAGATAGGCCTGGTGACGCTGGTGGGTCTGGCGGCGAAGAACGCCATCCTGATCGTGGAGTTCGCGGTCATGAAGCATGAAGAAGGGATGACCCTCATCGAGTCGGCCCTGGAAGCGGCGCGTTTGCGTTTCCGTCCCATCGTCATGACCTCCCTCGCCTTCATCCTGGGTTGTGTGCCCCTGGTCACCTCCAGCGGCGCGGGTGCGGCGAGCCGCCACGCCCTCGGCTGGCCGGTCATCGGCGGTATGCTGGCGGCGACCTTCATCGCCATCTTCTTTATCCCGCTCTTCTTCCGCCTCATCATGAAGGGCTCGGAGAAACGGGCCAAGCAGTAATCCTGTCACTTCCTGACAGCCCAACACCCCCGCCATTGCGGGGGTGTTTTTTTATCCTCACCGGCCACGCCAGGCGCCATGCCTTGACCTTCTCCTCAAGGTAAGGTTTACAGTCCAACCATCTGATCTCGAAGGATATCCGGATTGTCACTCACCCAGCTTGCTGCAAGATTGCCCTCTGTTGCCTTGGCCCGGCTATTGCTGGCGCTGATGCTCATCTGCAATCTGACCCTCTGCATCAGCTGGCACGGCGCCTCTCTGGCCACCACGAGTGCCTCTCTCTCCCTCTTCACGCCGCAGACACTGCCTGACGCCATGATCCCGTCCCATGGGGATGACGCGGGCCCGCGCACCATGACGCTGGATCAGGAGAACGCTTCCGTGACCCTCTCCTGCCACGCCAGTGCCGGGAGCGAATCGACCATGACGGGGGATGAGTGCCAGATGCAGACCGGGCTGTCTGGCGCCGCCAATGCCCTGCCTCTGCTCGGCATGCTGCTCTCGGCTCTGCTGCTCCCCCTGTTGCTGCTGCCGCTGGGGACCCTGCCCCGCTTGCTGGATCTCTGGCTGCGTGACCCCTTCCTTAGAACCCGCGGTACTCACCCGCCCTCCTGGCCCCGCCGGCATCTGATGCTGTCGGTGCTGCGCCACTAGAAAGACCGTCTTTTGCGTGCCTGATCAGGGGTCACCCTGTCCTGGCTGCGCTCCTTGCCTGAGCCTGCGCCACCCGCGCAGGAGAACGGGCGTCCCTGACGCCCCGTTGGCCGGGCAAACCGTGTGACTCTTATCCCTTATTCGTCACCGGCCCGGCGATCCGACAGAAGAGAAGATGGTCCATGTCATCAGTCCGATTTAGTGAATACGCAGTCGCGCATCCGTGCGCCCTTGCCCCCCTTTCCCTGCGCCTGGGAGGTTTCCTATGAGCCAGAAATTGCTCGTCTCCGCCCTGCTGCTCGCCCTCGGGGCCGGCGGCGGTTACTGGGCGGCCAAACAGACAGTCACCGCGGTTGCCAAGGAGAAGACACCGCTCTACTGGGTCAACCCCATGGATCCCCGCGACAAGCGCGATGCCCCCGCCAAGGACAACATGGGGATGGACTTCATCCCCGTCTATGAAGAGAAGCAGGGCGGCTCCCCCGGCACCGTCACCATCAGCCCCGAGATCCAGCAGAACCTGGGAGTACGGCTGGCCAAGGTGGAGAAACTCCTCATCCACCAGCAGATCGAGACGGTCGGCTACGTGGGTTATGACGAGGAGCGCCTCGAAGCCATCAACTCCCGGATGGCGGGCTGGATCCGCAACCTCGCCATCAAGAACGAGGGGCAGCAGGTCACCAAAGGCAGCTTTATCTACGATCTCTACGCCCCGGATCTGGTGAACGCCCAGCACGAATACCTGCTGGCGCTCAACACTACCAATCCCCTGCTGCTGCGCGCCGCCGAGGGCAAGCTCAAGTCCCTGCAGGTACCGGCGGATCAGATAGCGGCGCTCAAGCGCACCCGCAAGGTGCAGGAGACGGTGCGCATCTACGCCCCGAGCAGCGGCTATGTCTCCGAGCTCAAGGTGCGTGAAGGCCAGTATGTGGAACCCGCCGCGCCCCTGTTCAACATCAGCACCCTCAAACAGGTGTGGGTGAGCGCCGAGGTGTTCGAGCGCCAGGCCGCCCAGATCAGAGTCGGCGATCCGGTCACCATGACTCTGGACTATGCCCCGGGCCGCAGCTGGCAGGGACGGGTGGACTACCTCTACCCGACGCTTGATGCCAGCACCCGCACCCTGCGGGTACGCCTGCGCTTTGACAACTCGGACGAGTTCTTGAAACCCAATATGTTCGCCAAGGTGAGCATCAGCACCGGCAAGGGGGAACCCCGCCTGGTGGTGCCGAGCGAAGCAGTGATCCGCACCGGCAGCCAGGACAGACTGGTGCTGGCGCTGGGGGATGGCAACTTCAAATCGGTGGCCGTCACCCTGGGCCCCCAGTTTGGTGACAAGGTCGCCATCGATGAGGGGGTCGAAGCCGGTGACAACATCGTCAGCTCGGCCCAGTTCCTGCTCGACTCCGAATCGGCCATCGATTCGGACTTCCAGCGCATGACAGCGGTGCGTCCCATGCAGGTGTGGACCCAGGGCCAGGTGCAAAACATCGATCTCGCCGGACGCACCCTCGGCATCTCCCACCAGCCCATCCCCGAGTGGCAGTGGCCCGCGATGGAGATGGACTTCAGCGTGGCCGACGGTGTGGACATCAGCCAACTGAAACCAAACCAGACCCTGCATCTGCAGGTAGAGCAGGAGGGGGACGAGTACCGCATCATCCAGATCCATGTGGAAAACAAACCGGCCACGGGCGACGCAATGAAAGAGGCCAAGGATGAGATGACAAGCATGGAGGGTATGGATCACAGCCAGCACCAGATGGGGGATAAATCATGATCCCCGCCATCATTCGCTTTGGCAGTCACCACACCCAGCGGCCGATCCCGCACCAAGAGGGAGGAGTCAAACCATGATCCCTGCCATCATTCGCTGGTCCGTCGGCAACCGCTTTCTGGTGTTGCTGCTGACTGTCATGCTCACCGCCTGGGGCCTCTGGTCGGTCAAGCAAACCCCGGTGGACGCCCTACCGGATCTCTCCGACGTGCAGGTGATCATCAAGACCTCCTACCCGGGCCAGGCGCCCCAGGTGGTGGAGGATCAGGTGACCTACCCGCTCACCACCGCCATGCTGGCGGTGCCGGGCGCCACCACGGTGCGCGGCTACTCCTTCTTCGGCGACTCCTTCGTCTATGTGTTGTTTGACGACAGCACGGATCTCTACTGGGCACGCGCCCGGGTGCTGGAGTACCTGAGTCAGGTTGCCCCCAACCTGCCTGCCGGGGCCCAGCCCCAGCTCGGGCCGGACGCCACCGGGGTGGGCTGGGTCTACCAGTACGCCCTGGTGGACAAAACAGGCAAGCACGACTTGAGCGAACTCACGTCCCTGCAGAACTGGTTCCTCAAATACGAGCTGCAGACGGTCAACGGCGTCTCCGAAGTCGCCACCGTGGGCGGCATGGTGCGCCAGTACCAGGTGCGGGTCGATCCGGACAAGCTGCGTGCCTACGGCATTCCGCTGTCGCTCATCCAGACCGCCATCGAGCAGGGTAACCAGGAGACCGGCGCCTCCGTCATCGAGATGGCGGAAGCAGAGTACATGGTGCGCTCCAACGGGTACCTCAAGAGCATCGAGGATCTGAAACAGATTCCCCTCGGCACCAATGTGCGCGGCGCGCCCCTGCTGCTGGGCGACGTGGCGGACGTAGTCACCGGTCCCCAGATGCGGCGCGGCATCGCCGAGCTCAACGGCGAAGGGGAAGTGGTGGGCGGCATCATCGTCATGCGCTATGGCGAGAATGCCCAGCACACCATAGACGGGGTCAAGGCACGGCTGGCCGAGCTCAACTCCAGCCTGCCGGAAGGGGTGGAGATCGTCACCGTCTACGATCGCTCCGACCTTATCCAGCGCGCCATCGACAACCTCTCCGGCAAGCTGGTGGAAGAATTCGCCGTGGTGGTGCTGGTCTGTCTCGCCTTCCTGTTCCACCTGCGCTCGTCGCTTGTGGTGGTCATCACCCTCCCTATCGCGATTTTGACCGCCTTTATCGTGATGCATCTGCAGGGGATCAACGCCAACATCATGTCGCTGGGGGGCATCGCCATCGCCATCGGCGCCATGGTGGACGGCGCCATCGTGATGATAGAGAACGTCCACAAACACATGGAGCGGGAGGAGCTTACCGACAAGAACCGCTGGCGCATCATCACCGAGGCAAGCATTGAGGTCGGCCCCGCCATCTTCTTCTCCCTGCTCATCATCACCATGAGCTTCTTGCCGGTGTTTGCCCTGGAGGCGCAGGAAGGGCGCATGTTCCATCCGCTGGCCTTCACCAAGACCTACGCCATGGCTGCTGCCGCCGCGCTCGCCATCACGCTGGTGCCGGTGATCATGGGCTATTTCATCCGCGGCAAGGTGCTGCCCGAGCAGGCCAACCCCCTCAACCGCTGGCTGAGTCAGGGTTATATCCCGCTGCTCAACGCCGTGCTGGCTCGCCCCAAGACCACCCTGGCGGTGGCGCTGGCGGTCACCGTGATCGGCTTCTGGCCGCTCAAGTATCTGGGCTCCGAGTTCATACCGCCGCTGGATGAGGGGGACATTATGTACATGCCCACCACTGCGGCCAACATCTCGGTGGGCAAGGCGCGAGAGATCCTGCAGCAAACCGACAAGCTCATCCGCACCGTGCCCGAGGTACAGAATGTGTTCGGCAAGGCGGGGCGCGCTGAGAGCGCCACCGACCCCGCCGACCTGGTGATGATGGAGACCAGCATCCAGCTCAAGCCCCGGGATCAGTGGCGCCCCGGCATGACCCCGGAAAAGCTCAAAGAGGAGCTCGACTCTCTCATCCGCTTCCCGGGCCTCACCAACGCCTGGGTGCCCCCCATCAAGACCCGCATCGACATGTTGGCCACCGGCATCAAGACCCCGGTGGGGATCAAGATTGCCGGCCCCGATCTCAAGGTGGTCCAGCAGATAGGCCAAGAGCTTGAGCAGATCATCGGCAAGGTAGAGGGGGCCTCTTCCGTCTACGCCGAGCGGGTGGCGGGCGGTCGTTATGTGAAGGTGGATATCGATCGGCTCAAAGCGGCCCGCTATGGTCTCAACATCGCCGACGTGCAGGCGGTGCTCGCCACCGCGGTGGGCGGCATGGACGTGGGCCAGACCATTGAGGGGCGCGAGCGCTACCCCATCAACCTGCGCTATCCCCAGAGCTATCGCGACTCGGTGGCGAGCATGGAGCTGCTGCCCCTGGTCACCCCCAAGGGTGAGCGGATCGCCCTGGCGGACGTGGCCCGGGTCTACATCAGCGATGAGGCGCCCATGCTGCGCAGTGAAAACGCGCGCCTCAATGGCTGGGTCTATGTGGATATCCGTGGCCGCGACATCGGCTCCTTCGTCGACGAGGCCAAGGCCGAGGTTGGCAAGCAGCTGGTGCTGCCGGCCGGCTACGCCCTCAGCTGGTCCGGTCAGTACGAATACATGGAGCGGGCCAAGGCACGCCTCGCCTACGTGGTGCCGCTCACCGTCGCCATTATCGTACTGCTGCTCTACCTGGCATTTCGCCGCTTCCAGGAGGTGCTGCTCATCCTCACTACCCTGCCACTGGCGGTGGTCGGGGGGATCTGGACCGTCTGGCTGCTCGACTTCAATCTCTCGGTGGCGGTGGGGGTCGGCTTTATCGCCCTCGCCGGGGTAGCAGTGGAGACCGGCGTGCTGATGCTGGTCTACCTCAACCACGCCTGGGACGATCTGGTGGCCAGTGGCAAACCGGACAAGGCCGGCCTGCACCAGGCGGTCATTCACGGCGCCGCCCTGCGTCTGCGTCCCAAGATGATGACGGTGGTCACCATCATCGCCGGCCTTCTGCCCATCATGTGGAGCCAGGGTACCGGCTCCGAGGTGATGCAGCGCATCGCCGCCCCCATGGTTGGCGGCATGGTGACGGCGCTGGTACTGACCCTGCTGGTACTGCCGGCGGCCTACTACCTGTGGCGCGTCCGCACCCTGAAACGACTGGAACACGCTCCTGCGCAGACAGATACTCAGGCTGCGCCCTGATCAATCAGACAACACTGACAAACAAGGAAACATCATGAACTACAAGACATTGACACTGACCCTGCTGCTTGGCCTTGCCACCCACACCGGCGCACAAGCCGAAGAGATGATGAACCACGAAGGGCACGACATGAGCCAGATGGGTGACATGCAGCAGATGGAGGGCATGAAGGAGATGGTGATGACCAAGGGGGTCATCACCCGCATCGACGAGGCAAATGGCAAGGTGGGGATCAAGCACGAGGATATCGAGAACCTCAAGATGCCCGCCATGACCATGGTGTTCACCCTGGTCGAGCCGGCCCAGCTCAAGGGGATGAAGGTAGGTGACGCCGTCAACTTCCATGCCGAGATGCGCGATGGCAAGCTGCTGCTGACCAAGATCCAGCCGCAATAAACCGTCAACAACGACCATAAACAGAGGGAGGCGCAAGCCTCCCTCTTTCGTTTCATCGGGTCGGGATGGATTCGTCAGCCACGCTTTTGCAGCAGGGTCTCCACGTCCGTGATCACCTTGAGCGCCGCCTGGGGGCCGCCGGACGAGGTCCAGAGCGAGCCATCCACGGCGCCAAAACGCTTCTCCCTGATCACCGGCAGCTGCTGGTAGGCCGGGGTCTGCTCGGCCTGGCGCATCGCTTCCACCGCATCGCCGCTGGCACTCAGGGTGCCGATCACCAGCCAGTCTGCATCCAGCAGATTGAGGGACTCCAGACTCAGGGCCGGGGAGTGGGGTACCCCCTTGCCCTGCTGCTGGGCCGGGCGCACCAGCCCCATCGACTCCACTACGCTGCTGGCGAAAGTGCCCGGATACATGAAGCTCGGCCCCTTGGGATTCCAGCGCACTATGCTGATGCTCTCCCCCTGATGCCTGGCCAGGGTGGTGCGCGCCTGCTGCAGGCGCGCCTCGTATTGTTGCAGGAATGCCTCACCTTCCTGTTCACGGTTGAGGGCGCTGGCAACACGGCGCAGCAACGGCTGCCAACCGTCGGTCCACTGGCCGGTTACCACGGTCGGGGCAATCTCCCGCAGCAGCGCCAGCTGCTCCGGGGTGGTGGGACCGGTCAGGATCAGATCCGGCTCCAGGGTGATCAGGGTCTCCAGGTTGGGGCTGCCAAGATCCCCGACCACGGGGATCCCCTCTCCCACCTTGTCCAACAGATAGCGCGGCAGGGTCGGCTGACCGCGACCATTGACGGCGCCAACCGGGGTCACCCCCAGAGTGAGGGCGCTGTCGAGATCAATCTCGCTCAAGGTCACCACCCGCTGGGGATTGGCCGGTACCTGGACGCTCTGGCCAAACGCATCGGTCACCTGACGCATCTCCTGCGCCTGAACCAGGGGCGCGGCCAGCATCAGGATAGTGGCGGCCAGGGAGGCAAAACGCTTCATCATCTCACTCCTTCTCTTGAGGTACTGCGTTGGTATAAAGGGTATTCAGGGTCATGGCTTCAACTCGCCCGGCGCACGGCATCATCAGCATAGTGACGACGCGGCACTATGATGGGGGCACCATCGCCGGGGGCGTGGAGGATATCGACGCTGGTCTGGTAGAGGCGATCGATAAGGGGCTTGGTCACCACTTCGCGGGCCGGGCCCATGGCGGCGATCTCCCCGTCGCCGATGGCGATCAGCTCGTCGCAATAACGGGCCGCCATCGCCAAATCGTGGATCACCAGCAGCACCGTCTTGCCCTCGGCGGTGATGCGGTGAATCGCCTCCATCACCTCGGTCTGGTGGCCGATATCGAGGGCGCTGGTAGGCTCGTCGAGCAGCACCATGTCGCTGTCCTGGGCCAGGATCATCGCCAGCCAGGCCCGCTGCGCCTGACCGCCGGAAAGCGACGAGGCGCTCTGGTGCCAGATCCCCTCCAGCTGCATCCGCTCGCAGGCCGATCGCACCATGAGCGCATCTTCCTCGCTCCACTGATTGAACCAGCCCTGATGGGGGTGGCGGCCGTACTGCACCAGCTGTTCCACCAGGATGCCGGCGGGCAGGGTCGGCCGCTGGGGCAGATAGGCAAGCTCACGCGCCAGCCCCTTCATGGGGTAACTGGTCAGGGGCTTGCCCTTGAGCAGTATCTCCCCGCTCTGTGGGGCCATCTGCCCACAAAGCAGCTTGAGCAGGGTCGATTTGCCGCAGCCGTTGGGGCCGACGATCCCCACCAGCTTGCCCTTGGGCACGCTGAAGGAGATATCGCGCAAGATGGTGGTCTGCTGATAGGCGAAATGGAGTCGGTTTACGGTGAGCGTCATCAGTCGGCCCTCTGGCGATCGTGAACAAGGAGAAACAGCAGCAAGAGGCCGCCGAGAATGCGGGTCATGATGCCGGTCGCCACCTCGTGGGGACTGGCCAGCACTCGAACCAGGGTGTCGCTGGCGAGCAGCAGCAGGGCGCCACTCAGCGCCGCCAGCCAGAGCGGCACGACTCTGTCCTTCACCAGCCAAGAGGCGAGGATGGGCGCCGCCATGGCGATAAAGACCACGGGACCGCCGATGGCGGTGCCAAGGGCCGCCACCAGAATGGCCTGAGCCAGGATCCCCAACTGCACCCTGTCGCCATTGACCCCGAGGGAGCGCGCCATCTCGGGGCCAAAACGCAGCACCGCCAGGGAGCGGGAGAGGTAGATAATCCAGGGGCAGAGCAGCAGCAACAAGATGACGATGGGGTTGATGGTGTTGTAACTCACCGCGATGAAACTGCCCATGTTCCACAGGTAGAGGGAGCTCAAGTGCAGCAGCGCCTTGGTGGACATTACGAACTGGCCGAGGGCCTCGAGCATCTCGGACAGACCAATGCCGATCACCACGAACAGGTAACCCTGTTCACCGGGTTTGCGGCAGAGGGCATATAGCACCAGCGCCGCAAAGATGGCGCCGAGCGGCGCAGCCCACCAGGGCCAGCTGCCCAGGGTCAGGTAGAGGGAGAAGATGATGATGCCAAGGGAGGCGCCATTATTGACCCCCACCATGTCAGGAGTTGCCAGCCGGTTGCGGATCAGGGTCTGTACCAGACAGCCCGAAAGCCCCATGGCCGCCCCCGCCACTATCACCCCCAGAATGCGGGGCAGCCGGATCTTGAACAGGGTGATCCCATCGAGGCGCGAGCCCTCCCCCAGCAAGGTGTTGAGCACGCCGGCAAAACCCAGCTTGCCGCTGCCGACACTCAAGGCCAGCAGCATCAAGGCTGCCAGGGCCAGGGCCAGCAGCGTCAGCCAGCGCCAGCTCGGCAGATGCAGCAGGATGGAACGTTCGCTCGCTCGCAGGCAGAGCATATCGGTCGGTGTAAGCATCAGCGCCTCATTTGACGGTCAGCAGGGTACGAAAGCCCCCGCGACGCACGATGGCGATCAGCACGGGGGCGCCGATCAATGCCAGGATGACCCCGTTGGGCAGCTCGAACGGCTGGATCAACCAGCGCGCCAGAATGTCGGCCACCAGCAGGAACAACATGCCGAACAGGGCGGAGAAACAGACCTGTACCGACAGCTTCACCGGCTCCACCAGGCGGCCACAGTAGGCCGCGAGGAAGCCGACGAAACCGATGGGGCCGGCGATGGCGATGGCGCTGGCGGTCAGCAGGGTGGCGGCCAGCAGCACGCCGATCCGCACCCGGGTCGGCCGGATACCCAGCGCCTGGGCCTGACTGTCCCCCATCTGCATCAGGGTCAGCTGGCGGCAGAGCAGCAGGGTGAGGGCGAAAGCGAGCAGCACGAACGGCAGCACGGCGATGATGGCGTCCATATCGGCCCCCGCGAGGGAGCCCAGATTCCAGAAGCGGTACTGCTCCAGCACCATCTTGTTGGAGAGCAGCAAGAAGCTGGAAAGGCCGCCGAAGGTGGCAGACAGCGCCACCCCTACCAGGATGAGCTTGAGGGGATTGGAGCGGCCTATCATCATGCCGAGCCCCAGCACGATGAGGTTGCCAAGCAGGGCACCGAGCCCGGCCCAGAGCAGATAACCGTAGGCGGACTCGACCCCGAACCAGGTGAGCCCGATCACCAGGGCGAAGACGGCGCCGGCATTGACCCCGAGCAGACCGGGTTCGGCCAGCGGGTTGCGAGTGGCGCTTTGCAGCAAGGAGGCGGCAAGCGAGAGAGAAACGCCCACCACCATGGCACACAAGGTGCGGGGCAGGCGCAGGGTATCGAGCACCATGGCCAGCTTCTCGTCGCCGGCAAAGCGGGGATCCCCCGCCAGATAACCTATCACTTCACGGGCGCCATACACCCCGGCACCAGTGGCCAGGGAGAGGCAAAGCAGCATGAACAGGAGGAACAATCCCAGCCAGAGCAGATACGTCTGGTGTCTAAGCACCCTTGGCTCCTTTTGTTGATATGTATGGTTGAATCAGGGAACAAGGGGAGCCCGCGGGCTCCCCGAACGCATCACAGCTTGTAAGCCACGCCGGCGTAGACGGTGCGCCCCTCGAGGATCTGATCCGCCTCGGTCGCGACCCAGTCACGCTTGGTGTTGGTCAGGTTGTTGAGGCCGAACTTCACATCCAGCGCCCGGGTGGCACTCCACACGGCGCCGGCATCCAGGGTGTGGAAGCCCGCCGTGTTTTCATAGGTGGTGCCGCTCAGACGTGGCACGGGCAGGATCTGGCTGCCGGTGTAGTTCCAGCCAAGCCGGGTGCTCAGGGTGTCGATCACCTGCCACTCCAGGGTGGCGTTGGCGGTGTGCTCCGGCGTCTTGTAGAGATCCTTGCCGGTGGTCTTGTCTTCCCCGTCGATCAGGGTGAAGTTGCCGGAGAGGCTCAGCGTATCCGTGATATCGAACCAGCCGCTCAACTCCAGCCCCTTGATACGGGCCTTGCTGACGTTGCGATAAGTCATCACGGAGGGGCGCCAGGTGGAGGTCCACCCCTCGCTCTGGATCTTGTCCTTGATGTCGTTGTGGAAGGCGGTCACCCCGGCCCCCCACACGGTGGCGTCATAGGTGGTGCCCAGTTCATAGCTGACGGCGGTCTCGGGTTTCAGGTCCGGGTTGCCCACCACGGCGCAGCGACCGCGACAGGCAGCAATCCCGTAATCGGCGTTGGACTGGGCGATGGTCGGTGCCTTGAACGCCTTGCCGATCCCCCCCTTGACCACCCAGTTGTCGGTCAGGCTGTAGAGGGCATAACCGCGCGGGCTGAACTCGGTGCCGTAAGTCTCGTGGTGATCGACCCGGCCGCTGAGGGTCAGGGCCAGATCGCCGAAGCCAAACTCGTCCTGCAGATAGAGGGCGCTCTGATCGACGCTGACATCACTCCCCTTGAGGCTGACGTTGTGCTTGAGCTCGGTGATGCGGTATTCGGCGCCGCCGGTCAACAGGTGGCTGCCAAGGTTGCCGCTCAGCTGGCCGTCGAAGGTATGGTTGGTCTGGGTCACATCGCCGCTCTGTTTGGTCAGGACCCTCATCAGCTCGGAGTCATCGAACAGGTCGACCTGCTCGAAGGCGTAGCCAACCCGGCTGTCGAACAGATCCCAGCGCCCGACGTGGGTCGCATTGAGCCCCAGGCGTTCCATCTGCTGGATGTTGCGCGGCGTCTGGCCGTAGTTGTTCCAGTGCGCCTCCCGATCGTCCTTGGCGTAGTTCATGCCGACATCCAGATCCTGCTGCTCGTCGATGAGCCACTTGACGTTGGAGAGCATGCCGAGCTTCTCGCGCTGCTCGATGGCATCTGCCTTGGGGTTGATGCTCTGCTCGCTCTGCCAGGCATCCCTGTGGTTGCCTTCCACCACGAAGTTGGCCAGCAGCTTGTTGTCGATGAGCGCGCCGCCCACATAGGCGCTCGCCTTGTTGACGTCCCCGCCGTGACCATCGGTCGGATCGCTGAAGGTGTAAGTTGCAGCCGCCTCGGTCTGCTCCTTGGGCTGGCGCAGGATGACGTTGACCACGCCCCCCAGGGCATCGGCCCCGTAGAGGGAGGAGATGGGACCGCGGATCACCTCGATGCGCTCGATGGCGGCCATGGGAATGGCGGAGAGATCGAAGTCGTTGCCGTAACCGGAAGTCAGGGCATCGCGGGAGCTGATGCGCCGCCCATTGACCAGCAGCAGGGTGTAGTCCCCCTCCAGCCCGCGCAGTTTGATCTCGCTGCGGCCATAGCTGGTGGCCGGATTGATGTTGACCCCGGGCAGCTGTTTCAAGGCCCCGGTCAGGTCATTGACGTTGAGCTTGTCGAGCTCGGCACGGGTCACGACCGAAACGCTGGCGGGCGCCGTCAGTTCACTGTGGCGAGTCTTGGTCGCGGTGACCACCAGGGTTTCATGGGCGGGATCGGCCGCGCCGGTTTGTACTTGTGCCACGGCCGGCAAGGCAAAAAGGGACAACACCAGAGGATGAACTGCAAATAGTCGGGATGATGTACGCATCATCAACACTCCACATAGAACAGGAAAAGGCCAACACCACCGACATCCCTGTCTGACCTTGCCAGACCCGGCGCTGAGTGATTGGGCTGCTTATGGCACGAGCACAGGCCCATGCTTCTTCGCCCTGATATCAGTCGGCTCGGGCAGAAAACAGCCTGGCCATCCAGGGCGGTTCCTTCTCTATATGAAGGCGCCGTACCGACCGATTTCGGAACGGCGCAATACTAAATGCAAATCATTTTTATTTGCAAGAAATGAATCGGGTATTCTTTCGCGTCCGCTTAATTATCCATCACTTCGTGACGCGCCTGATGGTAAGCCTCCTCGCTCTTGCCTCTGCGCCAGTAAGGCACCGCATAAATGGCCTGGCGATCGACCCCCAGAGTTCCGCGTACATGGCGACGCAGCGGCAACACCAGCGCCTCTTCCCCTGCCAGCCAGAAGAAGCCTCCTTCCCGTTCAAGGGGCAAGCCCATAACATGCTCCAGCAGGCCGCTTGCTTCAGGCTCGCCGACAAACCAGTGGCAACGCACCCCGCTGGGCAGGGAAAGCGGCAGGGCGTCGGCCTGATCGGGTACCAGAATGGCGATCTCCCCTCTGGCATCGGCAGGCATCACTTCGCACATCGCCATGATGGCAGGCAAGGCGGTCAGATCCCCCACCAGACAGTAGTGATCTGCCGCTGGCAGCATGGGATTGGGGCCACCGGGCGCAGAGAGGATCGCCTTGTCCCCCGGTTTGGCCTGACAGGCAAAGGCGCTGGCAGGCCCGCCATCACCGTGCAGCACGAAGTCGATGTCGAGCTCCAGGGACTCGCGGCGAAAGGCTCGCAATGTGTAGGTGCGGATGATGGGCTTGTCTGCCGGCTGCGGCCAGCGCGGACCGTTTGGCGTCATGGTCGGCAGCACGGGCTCTGCCTGGTTGGGCTGTGCCAGCATCACCTTGATGTGGGCACCGCCGCAGATGTAGGGGTAGTCGGCCAGCTCACTGCCGGTAAAACAGATCCGGCGCAGATTGGGGGTAATTTGGGTAACGGCTTTGACACTCAACAGACGGGGACGGTTGGGAGGCAGAGTTGGGGACACAGATGAATTCCTCTTGCAGTAGATTACCCATGCTACACGCAAACAAGAATCAGTATCAAATGCGATTTATTCCCGTTTCATCGGTTTGTATCAGGAGTGTGCCATCATAGTCACTGGAACCAGGCTCGCGGCGCCATGACGAAGGGGGGATTTCCCCCTACTAGCCGGCCCCTGTTCATGGCTGTACGGCGGTTTTGAGAGAGCCTGGGCAGGCCGCCATGCCACGGCGCTCGACCACAGTTTTTCGCGATCAAATTTTATTTCTCAATAAGTTTCCTATCCTTAGTGAAGCAGTTAATGTAAGCACAAGATGCCAAACAGGATTGTATGATGGATGACCAGATCCTGATTATTGATGATGACGATATCGTCCTTCCCGATAGCCAACAGGCTGGCTGGAAGGTGATGATCGTGGATGATGAGCCCGAAGTTCATCGCATCACCAAGATCACCCTGAACAAATTCGAGTTTGACAATCGTCCCATCGAGTTTCTGCATGCCTACTCCGCTGCCGAGGCCAAAGAGCTGCTCGCCACAACACCTGATGTCGCCCTGCTGCTGCTGGATGTGGTGATGGAGTTCGATCATGCCGGCCTGGATGTGGTGAAGTTTGTTCGCGACGAGCTGCAAAACAAGATGGTGCGCATCGTGCTGCGTACCGGGCAACCTGGCCAGGCCCCGGAAGATGACGTGGTCACCAACTACGACATCAACGACTACAAGGACAAAACCGAGCTTACCTCCCAGAAGCTTCGTACCCTGCTGCGTGCCAGCCTGCGTTCCTATCGGGATATCCGCACTCTGGAGAGCAATCGCCAGGGGCTGGAAAAGGTCATCGAGGCCTCCAAGGGGATCTTTGAAAAGCGGGCCCTGCGCCAGTTTGTCGAAGGGGCACAGGCCCAGCTGACGGCCCTGCTTCATCTGGGAGAAACCCAGATCTATGATCTCAAGCAGTCGGCCTATGAAGTGCGGGATCAGATACTCGAACCCCTGCTGCCCGGCTTGCCCCCGCTGCGATTGAGTGACGCCCCCGAGATATTGCGCCAGGCCATGGCCAGCCGAGCCAACGTCTACGCCCCGGAGCAGATGGTGCTTTACTGCCAGAATCCGCGCCACCATCTGCTGTTTCATATCGAGACCTTTCGCCAACTCAGCCAGATGGACACGGGTCTGCTCACCCTGTTCACCGAGAACATCATAGTGGCGTTGGAGAATATCCGGCTCAACGAGGTGATCGCCGACAACCAGCGGGAGATCATCTATCGCATCGGTGAACTGGTCGAGACCCGCTCAAAGGAGTCGGGACTGCATGTCAAACGGGTCGCGCTCTATACCGAATTGTTCTGCCTGCTGCTTGGCATGAGCGAGGAGCAGAGCGAGCTTATCAAGCGCGCATCGCCCTTGCATGACATAGGCAAAGTGGGGATCCCGGACTCCATCCTGCACAAACCGGGCAAGTTGACCCCGGAAGAGTGGGAGATCATGAAAACCCACGCCCAGCTCGGTCAGGACATGCTCTCCGGCAGCGATCTGGCGCTGTTCCAGATTGGGGCCACTATCGCAGGCAACCACCATGAAAAGTGGAATGGCAGCGGCTACCCCCGCGGTCTGACAGGGGAGAATATTCCGCTGGAGGGGCGCATCGTGGCTCTCGCCGACGTGTTCGATGCTCTCGGCTCGGATCGCTGCTACAAGAAGGCGTGGCCACTGGACAAGGTGCTGGCCCTGATAGAAGAGGAGAAAGGGGAGCATTTCGATCCCAGCCTGGTCGAGCTGATGATGGCCAATCTGGACAAGTTCCTCGAGATCCGCGAACAGTACAAGGATGTTTATATCGGCGAGCACTAGCCGTCCCCTTCCCACATTGGCCTGCGACAGACACAGCAAGGCGCCAGATAAAAAAACCGCCCATGGAGGGCGGTTTTTTTATCCCGATGGCCTGTGTCACTGCTCCGGCAAGTTGAGATCCAGCTTGGTACTCGTGTCAGCGGACTCCGGGCTCTTAGCCTGTACTGCCGCCAGCGCCCGCTTCAGGGCCCGGCGTTTTTGCAACACCACAAACCCGACTCCACCGAGCACCAGCAGCAACACGCCTCCCCCGGCCAGCACCCAGACCAGCCAGCCCATCTCCTCTTCCTGCGGCGCTTCAACGGGCTGCGCGCTGGAGACGACAGGCGCCACCTCAACCGGCGGGGGCGGCGGGAATATGTTGAAACTCTTGCCGGGCAACAGGATCTTCACTTCGCGCCCCAGCAAGTTGGTGCCATAGAACGTGGCCTGTACCTCGTACTGCCCTGGGTCCTTGATCATCGACAGGTCGATATTCAGCCTGGGGGCGGCCCCCGTCTGGCTAAAGGGATAATTCCCCCCCTCTTTGCTCGTCACCTTGCCCTGGATCACCACGGAGGCAGGATCCAGCTCATCCCGATCGATGAGGAATGCCATCTTGGCACCTTGCACGTCAGAAGGCGGCTCCAGGTTATAACTGAACGGATAGGGGTAGAGCAGCACATCCTGATAACGGGCACGTTCAAACACCTGATTACCCGTGCTGAACATGGCGCGGTACTTGCCTGTCGGAATATCTTCCAAGACCGCCTCTGCGGTCATGACCCCATCCCCCGGCTCCTCGTCAAGCCCCTTGCCATCGTCATGATACAGGCCGAGCACCTTGTCCAGCACCACCTCCTGCTGTTTGTCATCGCTGTACGACTGCAACCTGACGGTCATCCCCAGCTCGGAGAGATAGTAGTTGTCTGCAGGCTGCTCCCCCGCTATCTGCAACCAGGATTTGAGCTTGATCACCTCTCCCTGATAGAGCTGCATCGGCAGCGCCTCGATATCCAGCTTGATATCGGAGAGGATGCGCACCCGGTTGTCCGGATCCACTTCCCCTATCGCCTGCCAGGGACCCGGCATGGGATTGCGCAGGGTGATGAGGTCATATTCGGGCAACGCCAGCCAACCCACATCGGCAGGCTTGACCCGACCCACATAGAGCTTGCTGCCATCGGGTCGCACCAGGATCACCGACGGGGTGCCCGCCTTGCGCTTGATGATGAAGGTGATCTCCTTCACCCCGTAGTCGATGCGAAAGCGGTTATCCAGCAAGGGAATGTCGGAGGGCGCAAACACCTCGGTCGCCGCCGCCCCCAGCGAACAGAGCAACAGGAGAGAAGCCCACCACCTGCTCATTGCCGCCACAGACAGCTTCCTCCCTTCTTTTGCACCAGATCCAGCCTCGCCTCGTGCAGCGCCTGCACCTCGGCGCTGGCCCGCACCACTTTCAAAGCAGGACGATGGCTCTCAAGCCGGCGGATGCTGGTGTCCTGGCTGCTCTCGCTCTCACTGCTTTCGGTCGCCAGATTCAACTTGGTCTGGCCACCCGTCATCAACAGGTAGACGTCCGCCAGGATCTCCGCATCGAGCAAAGCCCCGTGCAGGGTCCGGTGGGAGTTGTCTATGCCGTAGCGATCACAGAGCACATCCAGGTTGTTGCGCTTGCCCGGGAAGAGATCCCGCGCCATCGCCAGGGTATCCGTGATGCTGCAGATATCGGCGGTCTTGAAATCGAGTCCGAGCTTGCTGAACTCGTAGTCCATGAAGCTGACGTCAAACGGCGCGTTGTGGGCGATGAGCTCGGCACCGCGGATAAACTCGATGAACTCGTCGGCGATCTGGTTAAAGGAGGGCTTGTCGGCCAGGAAGGCGTCGGTAATGCCGTGCACTTGCACCGCTTCCGGGTCCACCAGCCGATCCGGCTTGATATAGACGTGGTAATGGTTGCCGGTCAGCTTGCGGTTGATCACCTCCACACAGCCGATTTCGATGATGCGGTGACCCAGATAGACGGGGCCGCCACCTGTGTTCATACCTGTGGTTTCAGTATCCAGAATGATCTGGCGATTCAGTTGGGGTGTGTTCATGATCCAATCTATGTCAAACTTCGGCTTTACCCGCTAGTTTACCCCAAGCCTTCGGCTAAAACAGATTGATTACTCATGTTAAAACAGATTGATTTATTCACGGATGGCTCCTGCCTCGGCAATCCGGGCCCGGGCGGTTACGGTGCCGTCATGGTTTATGGCAAGCATCGCAAAGAGATCAGCGCCGGTTTTCGGCTCACAACTAATAACCGGATGGAGCTGATGGCCGCCATCATGGGCCTGCGCACCCTGAACGAGCCCTGCCAGGTTCGCCTCACTACCGACAGCCAGTATGTGCGCCAGGGGATCACCCAGTGGATCATCGGCTGGAAGAAAAAAGGGTGGATGACGGCCAATCGCCAGCCGGTCAAGAATGTCGACTTGTGGCAGGCGCTGGATGCGGAAGTGAGCCGCCACCAGATCGAGTGGCTCTGGGTCAAGGGGCACTCCGGCCATCCGGAAAACGAACGCTGTGACGAGCTGGCCAGAGAGGCAGCCTGCAGCAAGCAGTTGGCCGAGGATACCGGCTACCAGCCCTGACGCGCCATTCCCGGTGTGGCCAGCGATTTTGGCAACTGCCAGCGGCGTCGCACCGGGATGAGTGGAAAGCGCCGCTTACGGGCGGCAATCACATAGACAGAGGCAAATCCCCGGCAATAATCCCGTCCCAGGCTCTCCCGCCACCAGCTATGCCAACTTTGTCGCCCCATGAACGAGTAGCCAAAGCGTTCATCGAACATCACCTCGCATCCCAGCAACTGCAGCCAGTCCGTGACCCGTCCCGGGGTAAACATCCGTGCCGACCAGGGCAACTTGCGCCGCAGCACCGGCATGTAGTGCCCGATCCCGACCAGACTCAGCGGGTTGTAGCCGCTGACGATCAGCCAGCCATCGTCGGTCAGCACCCGTTCGGCTTCGCGCAATACCTGATGGGGATCGGCAGAGAAATCGAGACAGTGGGCCAGCAGACAGGCATCGACGCTGCCGGTACGCACCGGCAAGTCCAGCGGATCGCCGTACATGTCGAGCAGCCGACCTTCGGGGGCGACGCCGATCTGGTGGCGAATGGAGGAGCATTTGCAGGAGAGCTCGGCGCTCAGGGCACCTATTTTCAACAGATGATAGCCAAACAGGTTCGGGCACCAGTTGTCGAGCCGCTCCTGAATTTCACCCGCCACCCAGTCCCCCATGGGCAATGCGGACCAGCTGGTCGGGATCTCGATTTGTTGTTCGGTACGTGCCACCTGCATAATAGGGCTCAACTCGGGGTTTCGAACGCCATCCTGTTATATAAGATACCCTCCCTAAAGAGAAGCAGACTCATGTATCCAGTGATCACAGTTCCAGCCTTTAACGACAACTACATCTGGTTGATCCGACACGAAAATCATTGCCTGGTCGTCGACCCGGGCGACGCGGCTCCGGTGCTGGAGCGGCTGGCCGCACTGGAGTTGCAGCTCGATGCCATCTTGCTGACCCATCACCATCACGATCATGTCGGCGGCGTTGGCGAACTACTCGGCCACTTCCCCCACGCCAAGCTGTATGGGCCCAAACTGGACCCCATGCCCGATCACCACGGCCAATGGCTGGAGGATGGCGATCAGATCAACTGGCATGGTCTCGCCCTTGAGGTGATCCATGTACCCGGCCATACCCGTGGCCACATCGCCTATTACAGCGAAGGCATGCTGTTTTGCGGTGACACCCTCTTCTCCGCTGGCTGCGGTCGTCTGTTCGAAGGGACCGCGGAGCAGATGTATCGCTCGCTAGAACGCCTTGCGGCCCTGCCCGACGACACCCTTATCTATTGCGCCCATGAGTACACCCTGTCCAACCTGCGCTTTGCCTATGCAGTCGAGCCGGACAACCCGGCGATCCAGCGCCAGATCGGGCTGATCAGCAAACGGCGTCAACAGGGACTGCCCAGCCTGCCCAGCCGGCTCGGAGACGAAAAGTCATTCAACGTTTTTCTGCGTTGCGAGGCGGGCTCGGTAAGATTTTCTGCTGAAAAACATGCACTAAAATGCGTGGAAAATCCGGTAGATACCTTCACCATCCTGCGCCAATGGAAGGACGTTTTTTGAGCAAACCTTGATCAGGGGGACGTTGCCCCTTATGATGCGGGCTGTTTTTGTTACAAATGACCGGAACGAGATGAAGGTACGAACGGCCTTATTGGCAGCGCTGTTGCTCAGCGGCTGCCAAAACCTGAGCCATCAGGATGACCGGGCGCTAACGGCAATCGAGCCGATCAAGTCCCCCCAGGTCAATAAAAAAGCGAATAAAAAACATGCTTCACGTTTCGTTTTCGGCGATGAACAGCTGGACGAAATGGAAGATACGGACAATCTGTGGGTGCGTATCAGCGATGATATGCAACTGGATACCCCGGATAACCCCCGTATCAGGAAGCAACGCGAGTGGTTGCTGCGCAACGACAAGCATCTGGCGACCATTGCCAGCCGGGCTGAACCCTACCTGTATCTGATGGTGGAGGAAATAGAACGGCGTGAGCTGCCAATGGAGCTTATTACTGTTCCGATGATCGAGAGCATGTTCAATCCTCGTGCTCGCTCCCGCAGCAATGCGGTCGGTCTGTGGCAGTTTGTGCCCGCCACCGGCCGAAACTTCGGCCTGCGTCACGACAACTGGTATGACGGTCGCCGGGATGTGCTGGCGTCCACCAATGCGGCGCTCGACTATCTCGAATACCTGAACCGCTTCTTTGATGGTGACTGGCTGCAAACCCTGGCCGCCTACAATGCCGGCGAAGGACGGGTTCGCAATGCCATCGTGCGCAACCAGCGTGCCGGTCGCCCGACCGACTACTGGTCCCTCGATCTGCCGCGGGAAACCCAGATGTACGTGCCCAAGATCCTGGCCATGGCAGACATGCTCAGCAATGCAGACAAGTACAACATCAAGTTGCCGGTGCTTGCCAACCAGCCCAAGTTGCGGGTGGTCGAAACGGGCAGCCAGATCGATCTTAACGTGGCAGCCCAGCTGGCAGGCCTGCGCGTCTCCCATCTCAAGGAGGTCAACCCGGCCCTGAGTCGTGGCGTGATGTCCCCCCGTGGCCCCTATCGGCTGCTGGTACCGGTCGAATACGCCGATACTCTGGAGCTGGCGCTGGCGGATCTGCCCAAGAGCGAGCGTATCCGTACCCGCTCCTATCAGGTGGTCAGCGGAGACACACTGTCGCGCATCGCTCAGAACCATGGTGTCAGCGTGAGCGAGCTGAAACTGGCCAACAATCTGCGCAGCAACAACCTGCGCCGTGGCCAGCAGCTGGTGATCCCCCTTGGCGGCAAGGCAGTGGTCAGCAGCCAGGCCACGGTTGCCAGCAAGCCGCAGCAGCTGGCGAGTCGTGGGAGCACGTCGAAGAACAAGGTGAGCTACAAGGTGCGCTCCGGCGATACCCTGTGGAGCATCAGCAAGATCCACGGCGTCTCTCACAACGAGCTGGCCAAGTGGAACGGCCTGAATGCCAAGTCGGCCCTCAAGCCGGGCATGAATCTGGTGGTCTATCCCAAGCAGGGGAAGAGCAACAAGTCGGTGGTCTATCAGGTTCGCCGCGGCGATTCCCTCTCCTCCATCGCGGCCCGCTTCCAGGTGGCCATCAACGATGTGATGCGCTGGAACCAGCTCGACAAGGGGGACTACCTCAAGCCGGGCCAGGAGCTGACCCTGTTTGTGAACAACAACAGCTAAGCGCGACCCACGCCTTGACCCGATATAAAAACGGGGCCAGTCAACTGACTGGCCCCGTTTCTTTTTAACGCGGTAGCGACTAGTCCCATAGCTGGGTCGGCACCACCAGCAGCACGGTACGCTGCCCCACCTCCACGTTGGCATTGGGGAAGACGATGGCCTCGCGCGGCTTTTCGACCGTGTATCTCAGATCCCCATCCTCAGCCAGCACGAACCCCTGGGGAAATTCGGTGAAGTTGTCCACGTCGCTGGCGAACAGGAAGCGAAACTGCTCGGATCGCTTGTTGATCACCCGATCGATGGCAAACAGGGTGAAGTCCTCGGCGCGCCAGGGCTCCAGTGCCACCTCGTCTTGGGTCACCAGCTCCTGCAACGCGACCTTGGTCTCGATGAAGCGGGTCATGTCGTTCTCGCCAAACGGACGCACCTTGCCAAGCTCCACCGTGAAGGCGTGGGCTCCGTGCTGGTGCGAGCTGTAATAGCTGAAGGTGGTGGTGGGGCCACCGGAGAGCAAGATGGTCCTCACTCCGCAGGCCCCGAGAAACTGAACCTGCTCCCGGCAGTGGGGGCGCTCGTGGGGGAAGGGATAGACGGCAAACTTCTCGTGGCGCGAGCCACGAATGGCTGTGTGCAGATCGTAGTGATAGCGCGGGCGGTCCGGATCGGCGAAGAAGCGGCTCACATACTGCTCGAGGCGCATGGCGCGGATCCGCTCCCGGTTGCACAACCCCTCCCCCTTGCTGTGGGCGCCAGAGAAGAGGCGGTTCATGTTCTCCTCCACCTCCCGCACCCCGAGGTTCATGGCGGCCGGATTGCCAAACAAGAACAGGATCCGGTGACGGGCCTGCAACTCCCCCTCAAGCAATCGGGTCAGCAGCTGGTTGCAGATCTCGATGGGGGCCGTCTCGTTGCCGTGAATGCCACAGGAGAGCACGATATCCTTGCGCCCACCGGGTTGATCACCGGCCCCGGAGGCGGGCTCGAGGCAGAGTACGCCGGTATCCCAGACACTCACCCTGTCGCCATTGGCCAACGCATAGGAAAAGGGCTCGAGCTGCCACTCATGGCTGCGGGTCAAGGCCAAAAAATCATGCTGGGGAATCATCCATCTCACCCTCTTGGTCTGAAACACTAGGGTGGATTATACGCAAGGCGACGTGGCTTAAAATCCGTTTTTTAAACAAATTCAAACATTAATGATACAAATTGGCGAACAGGCTGACGCAGAAACCAATAGGGTCAAGGGCAACCATTAAATGGTTGCTGGCGAGGAAAAACAGCGTGGTGCAGCCGGTCTATCACTGGCTGGCAAGGGGGATGGGGATCAGCAGAACAACGAGGCATCCATGCCCGGTCGATTAACCACGCCAGAACGGCTTGGTGGTTTCCTGATAGCGATCGGCTTCGCTCAGACCGATGTCCTTGAGCAGGTACTCGGGCAGCTCGGAGAGCTGGCGACGGCTGCGGCTGCGCTCCAGCCAGGTCAATACGGTCATCTTGGCACGAGCGATCAGGTTCAGCTCGCTGTCGTGGTGATAACCGGCTTGGGTATAGGTCATGTTGGCCATGGTATTGCTCCTCCGGGTTCTGATGTTTGCGCACTGGGCTTGAAGATGATGCGCAAAGCTTAGTCAGGGGCCGGATCCGTCTCAATTGACGAATTTTGATACATGACATTAGCAAAACTAATGGTTAAATGCGCAACGATTTAAATTTAACTCATTGAATATAAAGGATTAATAAAACACGAACAGCAGCCGTATGCTGCCACAGCATATTGTGCTGGGCAGGAGCCCTCTATATATGCAATTCAGCACGCATCCTATGCACTCGCAGCATGCCACCCCTGCGCCGATCACCTCGTCTTTACAGCGTTTTGTTAATTTATTGATCTTTCATTGATCGTTATTTAACCCAATGACACACAAAAGAAACCTGGCTGGCGCCGTCTCTTTCCCATGCATGAGGCCAGCAGCCATCCACGACTTGGCGCCTCGCCGCCATGCTGGTATGGTTATTTATACAGTGGTTTGCCTATCACCGAGCCCGCTCCAGGGCCGGATGCGACAACAGGATCATCGATGGACACCTTTACCCCTACCGCCGCCCTGCGCCAAAAGATGGAGGCGATTGAAGATTCACTGGCCCGGCTGGCCGCGCTGCTGCGCCAGCTCGAACTGAAAGAGGCCCATGTCTACCCCCTGCCCCCGGTCCCGCAGGGGGAAGAGCACGACCCCATCGAGCGGATCGAGGTGGGCTATCTGTGCGGGGAGGAGGCGCTCGCCGCCACCCTGGCCGCCTATCAGGATCACAGCGCCCGCCCGGGTTGCTCCACCAAGGCGACTCATCGCCTGCCCGGCTGGTTGCGCTTCCCGGCCGCCGCCGCCCCCCTGCTGGCCCCCCTGATTGAGGAGATCAACCGCCACAAGCTTGAGTTCAAGGGGCTGGTGCAGCAGGCCGGCGGGCGGGACGAGAAGTTCGAGCTGGTCCACACCGCCCTGCCCGGCGTCATCACCCTGCAGGTCTATCGCAAGCTGACCCTGCTGAATGGAGAGCTGCAATCATTGGGATTTACCTGGGCCGACAAACAGACCATCAACCGCCTCAGCCGGGAACAGGTGCTGGAGATGCTGGAGCGCAGCCGCCGCTACGTGCCGGCCCTCTCCAACAACGAGGAGTGGAGCAAGATGGTGGATCAGGAGGTGTATGACATCCGTCGCCTGCCCGCTGATGCCGAGCTGCGGATCCGCCGCCCGGTCAAGACCCACCCCATGATCAACCTGTTGTGGCAGGCGCGCACACCCCGCAAGCAGCAGATCAAGGCGAGCCTGCCCCTGCTGCTCTGCGCAGACAGCTCCCCCGCTGTGACTCATCTTGGCAACTACCCGCCCAAGAGCCGGCAGGCGCGGCATGATCGCAAGATTGGCGGCGAGCCCATCATAGAGCGGCTCCACCTCTACCTCTATCAGGGGTAAGCGGCGTCCGACCCTGTGCAGATTGACCAATAAAAGAGAGGGGAGCATCCGCAGATGCTCCCCTCTCTTCTTGCCCTTGGCGGCGCGATCTTAGCTCATCAGCAGGGCCCGCAGGCTCTCCACATCGAGGCCACGCACCTCGGATTGACCGCTCAGCAGGCCATCGGCCAGCGCCCGCTTCTCGTCGTGCAGGGCGACGATCTTCTCCTCCACCGTCTGCTCGCACACCAGGCGATAAACGGTGACCGGCTGGGTCTGCCCCATCCGGTGCGCCCGATCGCTCGCCTGATCCTCCACCGCCGGATTCCACCAGGGGTCTAGGTGCAGCACAGTATCGGCCTGGGTCAGGTTGAGCCCTGTGCCCCCCGCCTTGAGACTGATGAGAAACAGCGGCACGGACTCGCTGCGAAAACGCAGGATGGAGTCCTGACGCGCCTTGGCCGAGCAGGCTCCATCCAGGTAGCAGTAGTCCCACTCTCGCTGCTCGATCCGCGCGCGCAGCAAACTCAGCAGATCGACAAACTGGCTGAACACCAGCACCCGGTGGCCGCCGTCGATGGCCTCCTCCAGCAACGCCATCGCCTCGTCCAGCTTGCTGCTGGTCTGGGACCACTCCGGCATCACCAGCTCGGGGGAGCAGCAGAGCCGGCGCAGCCGGGTCAAACCGCTCAACACGTGCATCAGGGCGCGGCCATCGGCACTTTGCACCTGCTGCACCACCTCGCGCCGGGTCGCCTCGTAGAGCTGGCGCTCCTCGGGAGAGAGGCTGATGTGATGGATGATCTCGGTCTTGTCCGGCAGCTCGGTCAGCACCTCTTGCTTGAGACGCCGCAGGATGAAGGGGCTGATCACCGCTCGTAGCAGCGCCATGTGCTGGGGATCCTTCACCGCCTTGCCAAAACGGCGCTTGAACTCGCCGAGGCTCCCGAGCAGGCCCGGGTTGATGAAGGTAAACAGGCTCCACAGTTCCCCCAGATGGTTCTCGATGGGGGTGCCGGAGAGGGCAAGACGAAAATCCCCCTCGAGCTGGAACAACAGCTTGGCCCGCTGGGTGCCGGCGTTTTTGATCTGCTGCGCCTCATCCAGCACGATGGAGGGCCAGCGGCGGGATTTGAGCGCCGCCGACAGGCCGCCGAGCATGCCGTAATTGAGCAGGATCACCTGACCTGCTTTGGCCTCGCGGATCACCCCTTCCCGCTCGGCAGGATTGTCGACGGTCACCACCTCCAGCTCGGGGGCGAAGCGGGCCACCTCCTCCTGCCAGTTGGTGACCACAGATTTTGGCACCACCACCAGCGCAGGGCCCAGATGCTGGCGCATGCGCAGCACAATGAGGGCCTGCAGCGTCTTGCCAAGGCCCATGTCGTCAGCCAGACAGGCGCCGAAGCCGTGATGGGCCAGGGTCGCAAGCCAGCGCACGCCATCCTTCTGGTAATCCCGCAGCGCCTCGAGCAGCTCGGCCGGGCACTCGACCTCCTGTTGCCACTCCTGCTGCAGGTTCTGCCAGGCTGCATCCCCTTCGGTGGTGATGACGGAGAGCAGCCGGGTCAGGGGATAGGCCAGCTTGTTGTTGATCCGCTGATCTTCGTCCAGCATGGCCCCCAGCATAGTGAGGCGCTCTACCAGCTTGTCGCTCAGCATCAGGCTGGTCTTCTCGTCGAGCTGAACGGTGCGCTGACCCGGGGTCATCTGGCGCAGGATGAGGCGCAGATCGAGGATCTGGTGCTCATCGAGGGACAAAGCCCCCTCCACCTGGAACCAGTCTTGGCGCCGTTCGATACGAAGGCTCAGGGCCGCCTCGTCCAAACTCTTGAGGCGGGCGCTGTCCTGATGCCAGTGGATGACCACGCCGTTATCCACCAGCTCGGGCAGGGCGTTGACCAGCGCCAACGCCTGTTCCCCCTCGAGTCGCCACTCGGTGCCGGGCAGGCCGATGGGCAGGGCGGCGCGAAGCACTTGGGCCTGCTCCTTCTCGGCCGCCAGATCCCGTTGCCAGTAGCAATACTCCTGGATCCCCTGGCGCACAATGGCCTCCCCCTTGCCAAGAGGCTGGGGGGGCACGTCATCGAAGCGGGTCACCAGCCTGACCGAGAGCTGGCCATCCTGCCAGTCCAGCTGAACCGACGGGGTCCCTGGCCAGGGGGCCAGTTCGGCATTGCCCTGCAAACCGGCCACCTGGCTGTGCCAGGGCAGATCCGGGATGGCATCCAGGGTCTGTTGCAGCTCAGCCAGCCCTGCGGCGGGCAGCAGGGGGATGGCCTCGAGGGCCGGCAGGCGATCGAGCAGAGGCTGGGGGGTGAGAATAAGCTGCCACAAGTCCTGCGCCAGCGGCATGATATGGGCCCCGCGCGCGGCAGCGGCCGGGATGAGGCGGGCGCTCATCCCCTGCTCCACCGCCACTATCTGCAGCAGGGGCGCGGTCAGCGCCAGCTGCAGCTTCTGCCCTCTGGCATTGAACAGCCGCGGGTGATTGGCAAGGGGCGCCCACACATCCCGGGGCAAGCGGCTCATCACCCGGGGCAGAGTGCGCACCAGCGCCCAGTCGTGCTCATCGAGCAGGGCCGCATACTGGGTGGAGAGCAGGGTGGGATCGACCCGGCGACCGGCGGTCCACTCCCCCTTGGTGCTGAGCTTCTGGATCTTGCATTCGAGCTCGGGACCGTCGGCGTGGAGCAGCCACACCAGCCGCTCCTGGGGCTTGCGCACCCCGCTAGCGCGCCCCAGCCCCTGCAACCAGTTGAGCCAGTTGGCGGACGCCGCCGTCTTCTCCTCGTCGCTCTCGTCGTCATCCTCATCGCCCTCCTGCAGCTGGCACAGGGGCGCTCCCTTGACCGTCTCCTCCAGCAGCAGGCGCAGCAGATCCTGACAAAATCCCATCAGCCTGTGATGGGGCTCGGCATCCAGCAGGTGGGTGAGATCCCACTTGTGCAGCATGGCCACCTGGGGACTCTGAATGCCGTGGCGAGCCAGGGCACAGAGATCGAGCCAGAGGTAACCCCAGTGCAACTCCTCCACCGGCAGTTGCAGGGTATCGAACAGACCCACCGCCTGGCCGTGGCGCTCCCCCGCCCATTGGCTGAGCAGGTCACCCAGCAAGGGGAACTGGCCCGCCAGGCTGCGCTGCCACTTCTTGCGCTGTTCGCTCGCCACCACGGGATCGGCCTGCTGCAACCAGCCCAGCCAGAGCAGGGCGCTGAACGAACGGGGCCACTGCCCGGCCTCATGACTCCCCTGCCACTGGCCGAGGGCAGTCAGCAGGCGCTCGCCAAGCGGCCCCTGCGACTCTATGGCCAGCGCCTGCAAGGCGGGCCAGTCAGTGCTCACCCCGTCATCATCTCCACAGAGCCAGCGCCACTCCGCCTCGAATGCCCGGGCGAGGGGTTGCACCTCGGGGGCGCAGCGATGCAGCTGGCCAGCCAGCGGCCACTGCGCTTCATAGGGAGCATCGAGCAGCAGTTGCAGGGAGAAGTGTTCCAGCAGCAACTGTTGCCAGGCGGGGCTGGAGCCTGCCAGCAGTTGGTAGGCATCCGGCGTGTCGAGCAGGGTCAGCAGTTCGCTGGCCGAGAAATAGGCCGGAACCTCCCCCGCCTTGCCGCGGCACAGCTCGCGCACCAAGGCGTGGGCGAGATCCTGACCGGTCAGGGAGGAGACCTTGTGCCACTCCGGCGCGGGACAAAACCCGCCACGTACGCCCAGGATCAGCGCCAGCGTTCCCTCGGCCGTCAGGCTCCACTGCTGCTCCCCCCGCAGCCTCACCAGTCCGGCATCTTGCAGCCGGAGCAGGTCGCCAGGCAGGGAGTGACCCAGACCCAGCTGCTCTTGCAGCAGGCGGGTACTGGCAATGCGCTGCAGTTGCAACGCGGTGAGCAGGGCATAGCTATCCGAAGAGAGAGTGGAAACAGACATCAAGACTCACGGGCAGGTGCAAAAGCGGAATTTTAACGGTAAAGCGCCAACGGCTCGACCCTTGACAACGAAATAACGCAAAAAAAAAAACGGCCATCCATTGATGACCGTCGAAAGTAACGAAGGAAATAGCTGGATTCACCAGTTACCTCCCACAGCGGGAAAATCGGGAGCGTTAGCCCCTAATTCGTGGTGCCAATGCTAGAGGTTGACGCACGAAAAAGCTTTGAAGCGGATCACAGTTGAAAAGGATTTCTGAAAACGCTTTCAATTTTGACCCGCGAAAATAGCTAAATGGAGCCAGATATACAGGCGTTTTGACACATCAAAAAGACGATGGGATAGCCCCTGCCGGGCCATCCCATCTCTGGCGATTCAATCACCGACCTTCGTGACACAGGATCAAAAAAAGTCTGGTCAGGCGCGGCCTTCGATCTAGCTACCTTGAGCCTCTGTCGTCATCTTCCCGAACCAGTGCTCCGACAATTTTTGAGCCTTTTTGACTTCCGGCTTGGTCATCGCCGCTTCCAGCTCGTCCCGTGCCTGCGCCGCCTCAGGCATTCCTTCGGTCGCCGCCAGCGACAACCAGGCATAGGCATGGATCCGGTTGCGCGGCGCCCCCAGTCCCTCTTCACGTAGGGTTCCCATGCGGTATTGCGCCATCCGATTGTTCTTCATCGCAGCCAGACGATACTGCTTGAGCGCCAGGGCATAATCTTCCTGGCCCCCCTGGCCCAGTCGCAACATCTCCCCATAGGCGTATTGCGCCTGGGTATGCCCTTGCTGTGCGGCCTTGCCATAGCTGGCCCTGGCTTGCTCCAGCTCCCCCTGCTCCTGTTGCAACTGAGCCAACTCGAACCAGGCCTTGGTCACGCCCCCTTGCGCCGCCTGAGTCAGCAGCTGGATGCGATCGCCCGGCGCAGTCTGTTGCAAGCTCAGCTGATATTGCGCCTCGTGATTGCCGTGGCCAGCCGCCAGCTCCAGCCAGTAGCGACCGAGGGCCGGATCCGCTTTGACTTGCTCACCCGCCAGATAGGCCATGCCCAGCCAAAGCTCGGCCTCGGCGGAACCGGCATTGGCGGCGCCTTGATAGGCCGCAAACGCGTTGGCAGGCGCTGCCTGCTTCGCCTGCCACAGCAAGGCATCCGGCTGCTGCTGGGCCGCCGCCTTGTCATACCAGCGCTGCGCCAGATCGCCACGTTTGGCTACCCCCTTGCCCTGCTCATAGCGCAAGCCAAGTTGGTACTGGGCATCGCGGTTGCCAAGATCGGCTGCTTTTTCGAGCCACTTGACGGCATCTTCGTCGGCACCGCGCTGCGTGGCATACCACTGACCCAGGACCAGTTGTGCCTCGGCATGCTCCCCCTTGGCGGCCTGCTCGAACCAGTCGAGACACTCGCTCACCAGCTTGCCCTGATGCTGTTCCCGACACGCCACCCCCAGCTGATAGCTGGCATTGGTATTGCCAAGGCGCGCCGAACGCTGCCACCACTGGGTCGCCTGCGCCGGATCCTTGGGCTCGCCCAATCCGGCCTGATACCACTCCCCCACTTGCCAGGCGGCGCTGGCACGGGTCTGCCGATCAGCCGCCAGGGTACCGCTCTCCCGGGCGACCTGCTGCATCCAGTGCATGGCATTGGGATAATCCGGCTTGGCGGCAAGCCGCTGGGCCAGCTCGTACTGGGCCTTGCCATCCCCCTGCCTTGCGGCTTGGGCGAGTTCGGCCTCGGTGAGTGACGGGGTTGTCGTGCAGGCGGTCAGCCAGCTGGTCGCCAGCGCCAGCCACAAGGTCTTGTGATTCATACTTCTGCTTTCGTTTAGTGAAAAAAATTTTGAAGGCAATCCATCATCCTTTATCAGATGCTTCGCGACATGCTCTCTCCATCTGATAAACATAAAGATAGAATTAGTGACGTTTCCTAAACGGCCTCACCAATAATAACGCACATGGCCACAGTACTCCCTGCACTTGCAGCCTGGAGCATCTTATCCCCCCTATTTCTTTCCCTGTTCCCAAGAAATAATGGCCTAGCCATAAAGAATATGAGTGGCATTTTGATTTTCAAAGTCGCCGTGTTGAATAGCAAAACGTTCAGAAACCATTTCGTCATTGTCAAAATCCTCTCGCCCATCTGCTCTGTCACCAAGAATCAACAATAATTGATACATTGGGCAAAATGTCATATTTTTTTCTACAGAAAACGATAGAAAATCAGGCCGTACGTGCGAATACGATGATTTTTCATCCACTTCTCAGCCCACTCTTTGGCACTGTTGATCTGCTCTATAGTCAATTCCTTTTCAAGTTTTGACATAAGGTAAGGGTTGCTAAATTCCTCACTTAGGAGTGCTGCCCTGTTTTTCTCTAACTCTGGAACCTGTTTATGTATCGCATACATATAGGAGTATGCTCTCACTTTATCCAAGTATTGCTCAGGAACATGACATACGGATAAGTCTTTATCTCCCCTTAAAACTGAGCTCATTGTATCTAAGGCAGAGTAGTCTCCCATATCAATAACCTTATCAAACCACTCAAAAAAACCTTTGTAATCACCTTGCTCGCATTGTTTAATAGCCATAGTCGCTATAGCATCCGGATGCCCATTTATAGCCGCTTGTTCAGTCCAATAATAAACGGCTTTTTTACGGGAGCCGGGGATCAGGTACCAACCACAACCATCTTTGATATGGCCAGCCAGCTGTTTCATAGCATCGGCATCACCCAATTTGGCCGCTTTTTCCATCCACTTGCAGTAACTGTTATAGTCTTTTTTAGTTGCCTCAATAAATGCATAGGTTTTTATTGCATCAATATCATTATTTTCAGCTCTCTGCTTGGCAACACTTATGGATTTAGCTGTCCAGTCGACACTACCACCATCTTCATTAAGTTTTGCATCCAGAATTGCACCACTCCCCAGATTAGATAAGGCAATCATCCCACAAAGCGCACCCTGTTTTGCTGCCATCTCAAAATATTTATTTGCTTTTTCAGATGCGATTAGTGACGTTCCCTGATAGGCTTCACCAATAACACACATGGCCTCAGTGCTTCCCGCACTAGCAGCCTGGAGCATCTTATCCCACCCCTCTTTTTTACCTTGTTCCCAAGGGATAACCGCTTGGTCATATAGAGTCTGAGCGGACTCTTGGTTGGCCAAAGCCGACGCTGTTAACAACAGGACACTTAAAAATACTGCTTTCATTTCGGTGTACTCCAGCCTGTGCGCATTACCTTGGGATAATCCTTGCCACTCTCATCTATAGCACGCAGAGCCCTCCAGTATGACTGCTCAAGCAATGCATCACGAGCCTGACGATATTGTGTCAAACTGGCCTTTACCACTGAATTATTTATCGCAGGTTGCTCCATAAACATATTCAACTCTTTAAGATTACTCTGATAAGCCGCGATTTTATCGCTTACATTCAGAGAATGCATCCGAACAACTGCCTCGGTAAATTTATGCCGATTGCGCTGCAGAGCAGTGGCATTATCCTTACGATTTAACCACACCAGTAAACGCGCGATAGTGATCTGCTGAAGCGCATTGACTTGCTCGACAGACAAACTGATACGCGCATAACGCATTTCAAATGCTTGAGGCCTTGCCACCATGGTTTCCAGCAAGGAGCCCAACGCCTCCGGTAGCAACTGCTCGGCCCAGGCCTGCAGCTTGGATTCCAGCTCCAGGGCTTCGCCCGGTGAGAGGGCTCCTAGATTGGCCGCCGGGTTATCACTACGGGGTAACCGGTGACCTGAGAGGGTCCAGGCGATCAGCCCTGCATTTTTACTCTGATTCAGTTGGCCATAGATCTTATCGACAAAGTCCTTGCCGGTGGCCACCACCTGCCCCATCTCCAACCCGAGTACCAAAGCAAGCTGGCTGGCCTTGGAGAGTCTCTGGTAACTCTCGTCATCGGCAAACAAGTCAACCCGCTCATACTGGCAGTCGCGTAGCAGTTGTTGGAACATGGCCACCACATAACCGGCTCCCTGCCAATCCAGCTCGAACTCCAGATAGGCCTTGGCCGAAGCCGCGCCACCGAAGCAACCAGCACGAATGCCGAGACGCAGCCATTTGCCACGCCAGCTCACCACAATCGGCGACTCGAATGATTTCTTGAGCTCGGCTCTCAGGCCTGTAGTTGCCTTGCAGAGCTGCAACGGCAGACGAGCCTCATCGGCAATGGCTAACTGTTGGCAAGTCACTGCCGAAGGTCGCCAATGAAGTGCACCGCTGACGCTGGTTCCCACTTCAACGCCTATTTCTCCTTCGAACTTTCCTTTCTCTTCGATCTTGCTAACCCAATCGACCCCACTCAGGCTCACTCCCCCCAGGGTGTGATTGAGGCTGATCTCGCGCCCTGCCGACATCATAGCCCCCGCTTTGCCCCATGCCTTGGCATGCAGCAGCAGTGACCAGGCCCCCATATTGAAATCGTAGAGCTTGCCACTGCGTTGCCCCTTCACCTTGACCTTCAGCTCGGTCGGCGCCGGGGGCAGCTTCACTCGGAATAGATCTATCTCGCCGCGCAGGGGGTAATACTCCGCATCCACAGAGACAGATGCGACCGCACGTTGAGCGGCCTTGTTATCTGTAGCCTCCCCCCCCGTCAGCGAACGTGAGGTAGAGAGCGAAGAGGAGGTGCCCGTCACCTCGGTATTGCCCACATTCAGAGTCAGGGCCTCATGCTCCACTCCCGCCTTGCTGCTCAACTTGCCAGACCAGGTGGAATAACTCATCAACCGCATCAGCTGGGCCTGGGGACTCTCATCCAACAGCCCGGTCGGGCTCTTTCCTTCCAGGCGCAGCAACATGGTGGAAAGGTGTTTCTCGAAGCGGGAACGGTTCGATTGCAAAGACTCGACTTTCCAGTCACGCTTCTCCAGCGCCTCTTCCACCTTTTCAAAGCGCAGGATACCGCTCTCCTTGATAAACCAGCTGGACTCAAAAGGGAGACAGACGATACCGTCTTGCTCCAGCAGGGAGAGCAGCACTGGATCCTTATCCAGCTTGAGCAGATTGCCCCCTCGATCTGTCTGTTCCACCGGCAGTTGCCACAGGCTGAAATAGGAGAAACGTTCGTCAGAGAGAGCCGCCGAGCAGATCTCCCGCAATGGGTAATCCCCCTTGGTCAGTGCATCCATGGGTTGGGGTTCATACTCACCTTCCCAAGCTAATACTCGGGGAGGAACAAGGCGGGATGCCGCTTGCTGGGCCTGTTGCTGAATAGTGGCGGCATGTTGCTCGGCCCGCTCAATGGCTGCCAACGCGGGCTTGAATACTTCGCGCGGGGGCTTGGGGGTCTGCTCGTTTTTTGTCGAGGCATACCCACTGCCCAAGGCAGTCAAGAACGCCTCTATGGTACGTTTAAGTTCAGCCTCCGCTTCCGCCTTTTCTTTCAAATAGGCGAACCAGTTGGCATAGCAACTGGCCCCGTCGACACAACCACTCTGCCCGGTCAGCGCCCATTCGGGTACTGCAATCCCGAGCACAGCCAGTTCTGCAATGACGGCCACGAGTGCATTCAGGCTTTTTTCCATTTGCGCCAGCCGCTGCCGTTTCTCTTCGAAATGGCTGGGGGCCGGCCATACCAGATTCATGCTCTGCTCTTGCATCAGGACCTGGATCTGCTGGAGCTCCTTTCGCAGGGCTTCTATCTGGTCGGCAGGTGGGGAGGTATCGACAAAGGCGGCCCGGGCTTTCTTGTAGCGAGCAAGCAGAGATTTAATCTTTGACTGACGAGGGTCGTAGAAGCGCCCGGCTGCATCGACTTCATATTTCTGCTCTTTCGCCTGCTTTATCGCTTGCTCTTTAAGTGCCTTCATACGTATGGCCATCCGTTCTTTTTCATTCACGGCCATCACAAAATCGATAGGAACTTGATAACAGTCGGGATCATCGGCAAGAAACTGCATTTTATGCTGAAGTTGCTGCCACTCGGCCTTTTGCTCCGGGGTAAAAAAATGACTGAACGATGGGCTGACCATCAGGCTGTCGAGCTGGATATCCTGCAGTGACAAGGCTGCCAGCTTGTTGCTGGCCTTGAGTACCTTGCTCTCGAAAATCTGTACGGCCTGCTTGATTTTCTTGAAGGCTTTCTCGGGAACCAGCCAGAAACAGTTGCTGCCGCTGACATAGAAGATGTCTTTAAACTCTTTGGGCTGACAGGGGTGAGCAGCCTTGGCAAAAGAGTCGGCTGGAATAGCCTCTACAGGCTGGGCACACTCCAGGACTATCGGCTCGTTGCAAAGACGGGTGTCAACCAACACATTGACAGGAGAAGTGAAAGAGCTCATCAGCACACTGCCTTTTCGATAACAAGAGGTTCGTTTAATAACTCGGCCAACGCTTCGTCAGGATCTGACCGCGACACGAGATCCCCAGTCAAACCGGGCCAAATAGCCGGCAAATTATCTAGCTGCCTGGCCAACGCCTGACACCAGGGATACCATTCCCAATGCTCGGTCAGTCCCCCTTTGATCACCTGCATGGTACAGAGCGCCAACCAGGCATGATGAACAAATGACTGTGGGGGAAGCAGGTAAAGCAGACGGACGAACATGGCGTGCTCCTCAAGCTCTGGCGTGATGCGAGGCGCCATATCGTTTCCGGTTGTTGAGGATGAAAAGACGCGCCACCCCGCTTTGCCCCAGTCAGGCAACCACCATTGGTCCACCCCTCGCCCCAATGCCGAGCACATCTTGCTCAACCACAGAGCTGCCAAGATGGCGGGATCGTAGAAGCGAAGATAACTCTCCCCCGCCCCATCAGGCACAGTCAAAAAGGCCCGAAAGTGCGTGGCCAATTCAACCAGCGAGAGATCGCTGCGCAACCCCACTCCGGCAAATCTCTGACTGGTTTCGGATATCAGTTGTTCGCGAGCAGACTCGTCCGCTGGCAACAGCACAAGCAGAGGAGACGCATCCAACAGAGGCTGGTGATGTGTCGTGGCAAAAAGCAGGGCAAACTCGGGCTGTTCAAGGCACTCATAGAGAAATTTCTGAATATCGAGCCAGCGTCCTTGATCGATCAGCAAGTGTGTCATCTGTCCACCCTCTTGCCAGAGGATGCCCTCTTCATTCAGGCGTTGCCATTCGATTTGCACGGGCAATCTCCTCGACCACAACTACCATCGCTTTTTTTGCCACACATAGGGATGGACACAACTCCCGCCTTGGCAGAAGTCAGTAACGCCTTGGTCATCTCGGGTTCTGGAGGGGCCAGATATGGCGCAACCTCGACCCCCATAGGTAAACCAGGCATCTTCCCCGCCCAGCCGGAGCCTGAGCCTGGGCTGCCGCCCGAGTTCATCTTGATGGAGCCGCCAGAGAGGGTGACGCCGCTTGGGTCGATTTTGACAAAACTGCCCCCCACCTTGAGGGTCAGCTCGGCGCCGGCCTCCATCACTATCTTCATGCCTGCCTTGTGGTGTACTTCGCTGCCCGCCTCAACCAACAGGGATTGTCCCAGCTTCTGGTGCATGCTGGCATCCACTGTCAGCGAGTGGTCACCCTTGATGTGGTCCCGCTTCTCACCTTCCACCGTCAGGTGGTCATTGGCCTTGATGCGCGTCACCCGTTCATTGTCGATGTCTCTGTGCTCGTCGTGCTTGATGTGCCAGGCAGCATCATTTTCGATGAGCACGTTCAGGTCTTTCTGGCCGTGCAGGTAAATCTCTTCCTGCCCCGCCTGGTCTTCAAAACGCAGCTCGTTGAAACCCTCACCTTGGTGGGTCTCGGTGCGCAGCACGGTGCGGGTCTTGTTGGCTGGAATCTCATAGGGCGGTCGGTTGGTGGCGTGGTAGGTGCGCCCGGTCACGATGGGCTGGTCGGGGTCGCCTTCCAGAAATGAGACGATGACCTCATGGCCGATACGCGGAATGGCCATCATGCCGTATTGGCCGCCAGCCCAGCCCTGGCTCACCCGCACCCAGCATGAGCTTTGGTCATTGGAACTGCCATATCTGTCCCACGGAAATTGCAGCTTGACCCGGCCGTGTTCGTCGCAGTAAATCTCCTCCCCCTCCGGCCCCACCACCATGGCAATTTGCGGGCCATCCACCATGGGTTTGTGGGGCGCTTGCGGGCTGCCAATACGGGCCCGCCAGGTGCTGCTCGCCTTCACCACGCCAAATTCGTTGTGATAGACGGTCGGGCCGCTGCCCCCCTCCTCTTCCAGTGCCTGAGGCTGCTGGCCGGTGTGACGGATATGCACGATTTGCCAGTCGCTGTTGAGGTTGGCGTTCGGGTGCTCGGTCAGGGAGAAATACTGCCCCGGCAGCAGGGCCGCACTGTTGGATTTGCCTTGGCCTGTCACGGCGTCATTGCGCAGGGCATCGAGCCGGTGCTGGGCAAACGCCTTGCCGCTGCCGTCCTGCTTGTAGCGGCCCGGGTAGTCGAAGTGCTGATAGCTCTGGCGCTGATGCTCAAGCTCGGCCCCCAGCTTCTTGTGGGAGAGCCCATAGGCCGGGGTCTTGAAGCTGTAGTCTTTGAGCTCCACATCCGAGGTGCGCACCGCCTCGCGGTAGTGGAACTGACGCACATAGGCGCCTTGCTCGAGCGAGCGGTTGCCGAGGTTGAAGAACAGCTCGGGGCCTTGAGTCAATGCCGCCGCGTCGTCGGCAAACACGAGACGGTGTTTGCCTTGCTCAAACTCAAAGAAGTAGAACATCCCCTCTTCGGCCGCGAGGCGATTGAGGAAGTCGAGGTCGGTCTCCCGGTACTGGACGCAGTATTCGCGCTGGGCATGCTCATTTTTCAGCGCAAAGGCGTAATCGGTAATGCCGTGCTCCTGCAACAGGATGCTGAGAATTTCATCGGGCTTTTGCGCCTGGAAGATACGCGAGTTGTGGCGAAGCCCCAGTCGCCACAGGGCCGGTTGCACCAGCAGCTGGTAGCGGGTTCGGCGAAAACCGCTGTCACCCTGGGCAAAGTCACTGACCACTCCGCATACCCGGCGCTGCATCTCGCCGTGGTACCACACCAGGAGCTCGCACGGCTGGTCCAGCACGGCGGCAAAATCGATGTCCGGCTGGGGACTTGCCAACTCAAGGCGCAGCTGGAACGGGTCGTTCAGTGCCTCTTCCAGGGCAAACTCGGCCACCACGAAGGTTCCCTCGGGCAGCGCCCCCACCTTGACGGTAAATTGTAATCCTGTGCTGTCTGCCATCACGGGCTCCTTATCCTGCCTGTCCGCTGCCAGCTCCAATCACCACGCCGCCACAACCGACGGCAGTACCCGTCACGGCGATGGGCTTGCCGTTGACCAGCACTGAGCCGACTCCGCCCGAAATGCTGCGTGGATGAGGCGGGTTGTTGGGTTTGTCGTGAGGGGCCAGCGGGTCGCCCTGGCGAGCCACCGGCTTGCCATCGAGAAAGACATCGGGACTGGCGGCAATCACCGGAGAGGGATGGAATCCGTCGTGGTCGGTGCCAATGTCACCGAGCAGTGCGATAGCGGGGCACATAATTATTCTCCATATGAGCGGGAAAACGCAGTCATTGCGTATCCCCACGCCCCTTTGCAGCAGTGACAATCACGGGGCCTAAAACAAGCAGAGTGGGCCACAGCACAGACCATGCCACTCGAACGAACCTGATATTTATCAATAAAAACAATGCATTAAATAAAATATTGCGAGCCATCAGGCCATGACTCGCAAGGTCTTGCGCAAAACCGGCCACAACTCTGCAAGAGCTTGCCCTGACAGTGAATCTCACCAATGAGCACGCAAAAAATTGCTCAACACAGAACAATCAACTGCCAGTTTGTGCCTGTTGTAGCTGATAGAGCCGGATATTGAGCGCTTTGAGGTCATTTTCCAGCCCTTTCAACTCGGCGGCGGTAATGGGCTCCTGCGATGCTTTTCGCGCCTCCAGTTCACTCAGGCGCAGGCTGAATGGAATGTCCTGCATCAGGTTCTTCTGCACCTCGTAGAGCTGGGACTTGAGGTAGGAGATGGTCACCGTCTTGCGCTGGCGTTCGAGCTCCAGCAGTTGATCGAGCAGGGCATCCACCCCGGCCCGGGCATCAAGATAGGTCGGCACCCTGTTGTTGTTCACATCTTGGCTGGCCAAGGCGTTTTGCCACTGCTTGTCCAGCGCCTTGACCGCCAGCGAGTCGGGGTAGAGCATCTGCAGCGAGCTGCGCAATCCTTCCCCGTAGCGATACCAATAGAGTGGCGAGGTCTGCTCCAGCCGGCTCAGCTGGGCCTGGTAGCGGGCCACCAGCTCGCTCTCCATCCCTTGCAGGGTCTGCTCACCAAGGACGATGCGTGCCTGGCGGATATCGTCGTAGCTGAGTGCCCTTGGCAGCTCGGTGGCCGGCTGCTGCAACCGCTCGGCTGCCACTATTTTTTCCTGCTGCTGGTGCTGCCAGCCGAACCACCCCATCACCGGCAGGGCGCAGCTGAGCAGGCCGCAGCCAAACCAGAACCAGGCCGGACGGGGCTTGCGGTGCTGCTCAATCTTGAGCACGGTCGGCTTGACCTGCCCCTTCTCCCGGCCCACCAGTATGCTGCCCTGGGGCAGGTGCGGCGTGGCGGATGCCGATGAGGGGGCTGTGTCGTGCTCCATATCGGGCTTGAAGAACACCATGGGCGGGATCTGCAGATCCTCCTTGAGGCCGGGTTCATCGGAGACGATGACGATCTCGGTCTCATCGAACAGGTGGGTATACCCCTCGATGAAGTGCACCAGATTCTCGACCCGGGGAATGCGGCTCAGGCCCGCGTTGTGCAGCTTTTCACTGATGAGTTGCAGTGCCCGCTCGCAGCGATAGACCAGCCGCTTGTCTTCGTGGCTGATCTGGTACTGGCGGATCACGTCGCTGATGCGGGCGATGAACCAGTCCAGCATCTCGACACGGGCCCGCTCCTGATGCACCGGCGGCCAGAAACTCTCCCACTGGGTCACGATCAGGTTGGCCAGAAACTCGCACCCTTCGGTGAAGCCGCTCAAGCCCTGCAGACGGGAGCGCGCCAGGGTGAAATAGATGGCAGTTTGCAGATCCACCCCGTGTTTCTCGAAGATCTGGCTGGCAAGCTGATGGATCTTGAGCCAGTCCACCTCGGGTCGGGAAGCGTGACTGAGCTTGTTGATTTCGGCGCGCAGCGCTTCATATTCCGGCAGCATCCGGGGATCCCGTCCCACCTTGAGCGCCTGCTGGCCTTGTTGATTTTGTGACATGTCGACTTCCACAGCTTGTAGGGGGCACCGGGTGCCCCCGCTTTATCAATAGAGGGATTCAGGCAATCTGAACTGGCTGAACAGGCCGCCGGTGAAGGGGTTCTGCACGCTGTCGGTATAGACGCGATAGGTCATGGCCCCCTGATCCACCGGGAAGCGCACATCGAAGGTCGCCTCGCTCACCTGGGTCAGCTCCCCCTTGTCCATCAGGCGGAACATGGCCCAGGGGCCGATGAAGCCTTCGCTGCGCGGTGAACGCTCGCGGGCGGCCGGCACCAGGGTGATCTTGCTCTCGGCACCGTCACGCATGGTGTTGGGCCATACCAACGGGATCTTGGTGCGTCGGCCATGGGCGTACTCCAACAGCTGGCCATCCAGATTCAGCACGCTGCGCCGCTTGTTGGCGGTGAGCTCGATGGGCTCGACGGCAAACTGCACCTCCAGGTTGCCCTGCTGGCTGAAGAAGATCTGGCGGATGCGCGCGGCTCTGTCCAGCTGCTTGACCAGCTCGGCCTGCACCGGGGAGCTGAACTCCCCTTCCATCAGGCCGCTCTCCACCATGGGTTTGAGGTTGACCTGATAGAAGCTGTCGAGAGTCCCGTTGGGAGCAAAGAAGCGCTCCATCTCGGAGAGGGGCACATCCTTGGCAGAGCCCGGGTTGAACGGATAGCGATCGGCCAGCTGGCTGTTGAACGGGGTCAGCACCTTGTCCTGCCACTCCTGGTTGAGGGAGGACATGGCAAGATCGATCACCAGTCGCGAGCTCTGATCCGCCAGTTGCCCCACCCAGCGATCGAGTGGCGCCGGCAGGCCGCGGGCGTACTGCTGCAGCGCAAACACCGGGTCTGCGTACTTGTTGGTCATGCGCAGCTGCACCGCCTTGAGGGCCGACTGACCAGGCTCGGTGGCGTTGACGATGAGCTCCAGATAGTGCTGCAGCTCCATCAGTTTCTGGTTCACCTCCTGGATAAGCGGCCCCTGCTCGCCGCGACCGCTCAGGGTGGCATTGGCCGCCATGAAGGGACGCCCGATGCGGGAGGTGATGGCCTGGGCCGGATCCCCCTCCACATCGGAGATCTTGCGGATACGGGTGTTGTCATCGAGGGTCGCCAGCACCCGCTGGAACGGCTGATCGTTGCCCGTGATGGCCGCCAGCACATCGAGCGCCTGCTCGGGACTGGCCAGGGTCTGCACGTCCAGGTTGTTCAACAGTTTTTGCCACTGGTTGACGTAGTCGGTGACGTAGCGGTCGTTGACCTGACGGGTGATCTCCTTGCGATCGGCATCGCTCAGCTGGCTCAGCTTGCGCTGGCCCAGCACCCAGGCGTCCATGGCAGTGAGGTCGATCAGCGCCTTGTCCTGCTTGAGGAAAAAGTCGCTGAAACCGGGCCAGGTCAGCAAGCGGGGCAGCAGGCCGGCGTTGTCGCTGCGCAGGGCAAAAACGGTGTCGAAGGTCGGCCCCACCTCGTCGCGCACGTTGAGATCCGGCGCCAGCACATCGTCCGCCTTCACCACCAGGTTCTGGTAGACACGCTGATACATGGGCAGTTTGCCAAGCTCGCGCTGGGCGCCATAAATAGGCTCCTTGAAGGGAACGAATGCGGTGATGGCCGCCTGATCGCGGGCCGCCCGGGCCGCATACCAGTTGGTGTGATCGAGGGCGTATTCGAGGTGCCCCATCAATTGCTCCTGCACCGCACCCTGCCCCGGGAAGGCCTGCTGCCAGCGGCTCGCCATATACTGCTCCACCAGCGCCTTGTTGCGACCGGAGGCATCGTCGAGCATCCGCATCACCCGCAGGATGGCGAGTTTCTCCTCGCTGCCGGCCGGCGCCTGGTTGAGATCCGCCAGCAAGCCCTGCATCTGGGCTGGCAGGAAGCGCAGGCTCAGCAGTTGCAGATAGGATCCTTCTACATAGGGGCCAATCTCGTCCCCCTGATAGAGGCCAAGGTCGGCCACCAACGGCATGCGCTCACGGTAGTTGCCAAAGGAGAGGGTCGCCTCGCGAATGAGGTTGAGTCGCGGCAGCTGGCTCACACCGAAGGCGTGTTCATCGGCCACCTCGTTGGTTTCCATAAAGGCCTGGGCCTTGGTCAGCACGTTGCGCCCCGCCTCTTCGTTCACACGATAGAAGTAGTGCCAACCGCCGATCAGGGCCGCCGAGAAGAGCGACAGGCAACCAAGGCCGATGGCCATGCGGCGACGGCGATAGAGGGTGTGCAACCGGTTCTCCCCGGCCAGATGGGCCTCGGGGAAGATGATGCTGGAGAACAGCTGGCGCACGAAGTAGGTGTTGGACTCCCCGCGCAGGGCCGAATGGATGGGCTCCGGCAGGTTGTAGCGACGGGAGGCCGCCTGAGCAAACGCATCGAACGGTACCCCCTGCTGATAGACGGAGCTGATGTAGACCCCCCGCACCAGCAGCGGCTTGCTCTCTTCAATAGCCAGGGTTTCATCGAGCAGGCTGGTCACATAATCCTTGAGGCCCGCCAGCTGGCGCACGAAGGAGAACAGGGCGTTGCGCTGGGCGGCATCGAGCCTGGCCAGCATCAGCTCGGGCAGATTGCGGTTGAGGTTGTCCACCCACTGATCCCAGAACAGGGCCAGATCCTGCTGCCAGTCAGCGCCCGGCTTGAAGGTCACCCCCAGCACCGCCTCACGGGCCTCCTTGTCGAGCTGCTCGTATACCACATCGAAGCCACGCAGCAGATCGAGCTTGGTGAAGGTGACATAGAGGGGCAGCCGGGTGCTCATGGTGGCCGACACCTCCTGCAGGCGGGAGCGCATCAGTTGGGCATAAGCCTTGCGCTCGGCCACGCTGGCATGGGAAAGCCAGGCCAGATCCACGGTCAGTACCAGACCGTTGAGGGGCTGGCGACGACGATGTTCATTGAGCCAGTTCAGCAGATGCAGCCAGAGCCGCTCATGCTTGCGGGCCAGCGGATCCAGCTCGGGTTCGGATTGGGACAGGAGTTCACCGGCGGGATCCAGCATCACCGCCTGCTCCCCCAGCCAGCAGTCGATCAGCTGATCCTGCGCCACGTCGCGCAGTTCGGTGTCGAGCCTGGGGTTGAGTTTGTTGGCCGGGTTGGCGCGATGGATCAGGCTGCTCTTGCCGCTGCCGGGCAGCCCCAGCACCAGATACCAGGGCATGGCGTAGAGTGCCCCCTTGCCCAGATGGTCATTCAGCGCCTGCAGCCAGCGGTCCAGAAACAATGCCTGCCGGTCGATGATCCCCTTGACCGGATCCTGCTCCAGCAGGACCTCGGTGTTGCGCTCGGCCTTGAGCTGCTGCATCTTGCGCCATACTCGCCAGGAGATGACCCCCAGCAGCAGCCAGAGCCAGAGCAGGGTGAACACGACCCGTCCCCACAGCGGCTCAAGCGGCTTGGCTTCGCGGAGCTCGAGACGGGGTCCCAGCCACCAGGCCAGGATGAGGACGACGGCCCAGAGCACCACACCGAGCAGGGGCCAGGAGGGCTTCAATTTCGGCAGCTGTTGCCGCAGAAAGGTAAAGATGGTTTTGAACATAAAATGTGATCCAACTCCGACTCAATGACTCATTTCGGCATTCATTTCGACAACGGGGCCACATGGCTTTCCAGGCGGCTGACCAGTCCCGGTTCCCATTGCGCCAACCCCAGCCGGGTTGCCTCTTGCCACAAGTGTTGATAGTGCTGGCGCGCAAGCGCCTCCATGCCTTCCTGCGCCAACAGCTCCGCCTGCACCAACTGGGCATGGAAACGGTCTCTTGGCTCTTTCAGCTGTGCCATTCGCTCGTCGAGCAGGGCCAGGGCCGCAGCCACTCCCTGCTCCCCATGGCGCTGGGCCACCTCTTCGGCCAAAGAGGATCCCCCTTCGCTGCCGCTTCCTCTCTTGGCCGGCTGCAGCCAGCGACTGCACTCGGGGGAAAGGAACGCAGAACCATCGCTGAAGGTGAGCTCCCGCAGGGCCGGCAGGCGCTGCAAAAAGCCGTCGAGCTCCTGCATGATGGCCTGGGCGACGGCAGCAAATCCCAGCTTCTGCGCCACCTCGGCCGAGAGGCGATGCCCCTCGAACCAGTAGGGGGCCAGGGTCAGGCTCTGCTCGATGCGCTGCCAGAGCGCCAGATCCGGCGAGCTCATGGCGGCGCGATACTCATCCACCATGTCCACCGACATGGGGGCCAGCTGGGTTTTGTTGTCCCGGCTCGTCATGGGCGGCGTGGTGATCCCGGCCCAGATGGCGTGGCGGCGCAGGCGATAACCCACTGGCGCCTCCGGCTGGCGCTCGATCAACAGCTCGGCGACCTTGAGCTGGGTCTGGCGCCAGGCGCGATCATTGGAACTGTCGATCTCGACACCGGCACTGCCGCCGCCACCGCCGCTCAGCACCATGGTTGCCGCCGTGCCGGCTGACGAGGCCGTTGCACTCGCGGCCGCCGGCGTGCCTTGCTGCGGCTGTTGGGCGGCATCGGCCTGGGCTTGTGTGGCCTGCTGGCGCTGGGCCCGCTTCAGCCCCGTCAACAGCGGATCGAGCAGCTCTCCCTTGTCGGGACACTGGGCCAACCAGCCTGTTTCCAGCTGTTCGGCCTGCACCAGCAACTGGGCCAGCTCGGCTGCCGAGGCGCTTTCGCAGACCCTTGGCAGCGCCCCCTCGAAGCGCTTGACGATCTGCACCATCAAGCGCTGCTTCTGGGTGGCATTACCGGGCCAGGCCAGCAGCCAGTAGCTGCCGATCCAGGCTTCCAGCAGACTGAGGGCGGCGCCGAAAGGCGTCGCCTTGGCCGGGTGCTGCAGACAGCGCAGCAGCTGGGCCAGCACCCGCATGTCCTTGGTGCGGTTCTCCAGCAGGAAGAGACAAGCGTCAGCCACCGCATTGAGATCCACCTGGCTGTGGGCCAAGGAGCCCAGTTTGACAAGCTCGGTCTCTACATAGTCCCAGCGCGGCTCGTCGGCCTGTACCTGGCCCTTGATCTGTTCATCCGGCAAGCTGGCAAGCAGGCGTTCACACCAGGGGTGTTGATAGCTCATCGGGCCCCCTACCAGCGACACTGCTGGCGCAGGGGAACCAGCGCCTCTTTCAAACCGCTCAGATCGATGCGCAGCAGGGCACCGTTGTCGGCCCGCACCTGCAACTCGCGAGCCCCAAACCAGCGTTTGAGTTCCTCGATGGCGGGCAGGCCGCGACCATATTCGAGCAGCAGCCCCTGATCCCGCACGAACCAGCTTTGGGAGGCGCGGCTCGGTTGACCATCGAGTTCAATCTGCACCCGCTCCCCGACCCAGGGGGTGTCCAGTCGCAGCCTGACGTGAGTGATGCTGTCGACGCAACCGATGGCCAGGGTCGCCCCGCGCAGGGCCGGACGGGTCAGGGTGACACTGCCCTGCCCCTCATCCTGCACCAGCAAGAAAGGAGGGGTTTGCGGAGTGCGAGCCTGCTCCTGCGCCCAGATGGCCTGCCAGGCGGGGGAGCGGGCGGCGCCCTTCTCATTGGTCGGCGCCTGATCGCTGCCGATAGCGTCATAGCAGGCGAGACGCACCAGCGGCGAGGGTTCCTGCCGGCACGTCTGCCAGGCCGCCATGTCCGGCGCCGCGGCACCGCTGGCCAGCAACAGGGGCAATAGGGCGATGACGCTCATCAGTTCACCTCCAGTTTCTGGCACTTGTGATCCAGGGTGCGTTTGGGAATGTTCAGGCTCTCGGCCACCAGCATGCGGTTGCCCTGGAAGTAGCGCAGGCGCGCCTCAATGACGGAGGCCTCGTACTGCTGCATGGCCCGGCGCAGATCCCGGATGTGGTTGTAATCATCCAGCATGCTGGGCAGCAGGGCGCAGATCCGCTCGCGCAGTTCGGGCGGCAATGCCTCCAGCATCACCTCTTCACCGTGGCGGGAGTGGGCACAGGCCACCTCCAACAGGTTGCGCAGCTCGCGCACGTTGCCGGGGAAGTCATAACTTTGCAGCTGTTTGAGGAACTTGCGATGCAACCCGGCGAGCGCCTTGCCATCCTGAGCGGCAAACTGGGCCATGAAGTGCTGGCACAGCATGGGGATGTCTTCCATGTGCTCGCGCAGGGGGGCGATCAGCAGCAGACACTGGCAGAGACGGTGGTAAAGGTCGGCACGAAATACCCCCTCCTCCACATGACGGGTGAGCGGCTGATGGGTCGCGGCGATGAGGCGAAAATCGGAGTGACACTCCTGCTCGGAACCCAGGGGCCGGTAGCTGCGGGTTTCGAGCACCCGCAGCAACTTGGCCTGCATGGTGGCGGGCATGTCGCCCACCTCGTCCAGGAACAGGGTGCCGCCATTGGCCTGGGCCACCAGCCCGACCTTGTTGGAGAGTGCGCCGGAGAAGGCTCCCTTCTGGTAACCAAACAGTTCGCTCTCGATGAGGTTCTCCGGAATGGCGGCGCAGTTGATGGCCACGAACGGCTTGGCGGCGCGCTCGGAGCACTGGTGCACCAGGCGGGCGACCACCTCCTTGCCACTGCCGGTCTCCCCCTGGATGAGCACGGTCAGCTTGTGGCGACCGGCCTGGCTTATCTGCTCGCGCAGCCCGCGGATCACCGCCGACTGGCCGACCAGCTGATCGCCAAGCAGCTTCTCGTGCTGACGCAGCCGCTCCCCTTCCCCCTTCATCTGGCGCAGGGAGTCGCGCAATACCGTTTGATCCCGACGGCTACGCCCCAGATCGCGGATAAGGGTGAGCTGGTTGCAAAACACCTGGGAGAGCTGGGCCAGTTCGGTACGTTCCGCCCACTGCTGCAACACGTCGCCATCATCCATCATGGCCAGCACGGCAAACGGCTTGCCATTGGCATCCTTGAGGGGAAAGGCGTGCAGGCCGCACTGTTGGCCGAGGTTGGCCAGCAGGGCCCGAAACCCTGCGTGCTCGATGCGCGCACCGCCGTAGAGAGAGTCCCAGGTACGGGACTGCGCCTTGTGCAGCACATAGGCAAGGGGATGGGAGAAATCATCCACCGCCAGCGCCAGGGACACTTCCCGCCCCTTGACCCAGCCTTTGCATTCGAGCTGGCGACCACTCACATCCAGCATGCCAAGCAGGATCCCCTTGGGCTGGAAGCTGGCCTCGAGGGTCGATGTCCACCAGTGGCACAGATGCTGCTCGTCCCGCTGCTCGGTCAACGCAAGGGCAAATGCGAGGGCTTGTTCCATGGTCAGCCCTCCACCTCGGCGACAAACTGGTGATCGGCCACGGAAAAACGAACCCGGTTGATGGGTTCACCGGCCGAGAGACGCTGCAGCAACTGCAGGGAGACCGGCGGCAGCAGGGCGCCATCGATGACGGATTCGAGCATGCGGGCACCGTTCTCGCTGCGATTGGCGCGCAGCAGTATCTCTTCGGCCACGGCCTCTTCCAGCACCACCTCGGCCCCGAAACGCTCCTTGAGCAGCTTGACCAGACGGTTGAGTTTGCCCCCTACGATCTGCACCAGGGTGTCGTGGCCGAGCGGCAAGTAAGGGATCACTTCCATCCGCGCCAGCAGCGCCGGCTTGAAGAAGGCGGCAAGCTCCGGATAGATAGCATCCTGCAGCTCGTCCGGCCGCTCGGCGTAATCGACGATGGTCTGGAAGCCGAGGTTCGAGGTGAGGAAGAAGACCACGTTCTTGCAGTCGATGATGCGCCCTTCCCCGTCCGCCAGTTCGCCCTTGTCGAACGCCTGATAGAAGAGGTTGAGCACGTCCGGATGGGCCTTTTCCACCTCATCCAGCAGCACCACAGAGTAGGGCTTCTGACGAATCGCTTCGGTCAGTATGCCCCCCTCGCCGAAACCAACGTAGCCGGGGGGCGAGCCGATCAGGCGGGAGACAGTGTGCTTCTCCTGATACTCGGACATGTTGATGGTGGTCAGATACTGGCGCCCGCCAAACATCAGTTCGGCAATCTGCAGCACGGTTTCGGTCTTGCCGACCCCGCTCGGTCCCACCAGCAGGAAGGCCCCCAGCGGCCGACCCGGGCGACGCAGATCGGCGCGGGCGGTCAGCAGGTGTTTGTGCAGGTGGGTCACCGCCACATCCTGCCCCTTGATGAGATCCCCGAGGTACTCGGGCAGCCGGGTCACCACGTCGAGCTCCCCCTGGGAGATGCGATTGAGCGGCACCCCGGTCCACTCGGCGATCACCGCCGCAATCTGCTTCTTGTCGACGTGGGCGGAGACCAGCACTTCCCCCTGCTGCAAGGTGGAGAGCTCGTACTCGAGCCCGGCCAGCATCTCGGCAGCGGCCTGGGGATCGAGCGGGGCATCTGCCAGGTCCAGGGCTTCCCCTTGCTCGTCGGCCAGAAGAGCCGCACGCAGCTCGACAATCTGGTGGACCAGCGCCTGCTGCTGCTGCCACCGGGACTCCTGCTCGCGCAGGGCATCACGGCAGCGCTGCTGCTCGGCCTGCAGCTCGACCAGTCGCTCTTCGTTGTCACCGAGCCCAATCAGGCTCTGGCGCTCCAGCTGGCGGATCTCCAGCTCGCGCTGGCGCAGCTCGTTTTGCAGGTGGCTGACGGCGCGCGGCGGCGTGGTCAGGTTGATGGCCACCCGGGCACAGGCGGTATCGAGCACGTCGATCGCCTTGTCCGGCAGCTGACGGCCGGAGATGTAGCGGGCGGAGAGCTGGGCGGCGGCTTGCAGCGCCTCTTCATCGATGAGCACCCCATGGGCTTTCTCGTAGATGCTGCGCAGGCCGCGCAGGATCACGGTGGCCTCGTCGGCATTGGGCTCGCTCACCTTGACCAGCTGGAAACGACGCGACAGGGCGGCGTCTTTTTCCACGTACTTCTTGTATTCACTCCAGGTGGTGGCGGCGATGGTACGCAGCTCACCCCGGGCCAGCGCCGGCTTGATGAGGTTGGAGACATCCATCCCACCGGCCTGGTTGCCGGCACCGATCAGGGTGTGAGCCTCGTCGATGAAGAGGATGACAGGACGCACTGAGTCCTTGACCTCCTGCATCACTCCCTTGAAGCGCTTCTCGAACTCCCCCTTGACCGAGGCACCGGCCTGCATGGCGCCGAGATCCAGCGTCATCAGCTCCACCTCGCGCAGCTTCTCGGGCACCTGGCCCGCCACCATGCGCAGGGCCAGCCCCTCGATCAGGGCGCTTTTACCAACACCCGCCTCGCCAACCACGATGGGGTTGTTCTTGCGACGGCGGGAGAGGATGTCGATCATCAGGTCGATTTCGTGATCCCGGCAGAGCACGGGATCCAGGCTGCCCTGACGGGCCTGCTCGGTCACGTTGACGGTGAAGCGGGCCAGCAGGCTGGCATCGGCCGGCAGGGCAGCCCCAGTCCCACTCTTGGCGGCACTGCCGCTGGCAGCCGCCACCTGGGTCTCGGCGGATTCCTTGACCCACTCGTCAAACTGCTGGCGCAACAGCTCGCGGTTGACGTTGGCCAAGAGGCGAGTCACGGAGCCGGGCAGGTAGCGCTGCGGGGTCATCAGGAGCACCAGCAGCATGACGCCGCTGCGAAGCTGACCATGCTGCAACTCGGCAGAGGCGAGCAACCAACTGTCTTGCAGCCACTCGACCAGCAGTGGCGAGAAGGAGGGATAACCCTGACCATAGCCATTGTCAGCCGCGGAGGGTTGCAGCAGGGTCTTGAGCTCCTCGACCTCCACCTCGGCCATTTTCAGGATCTGGCGTACATCGCACAGGGGCGTTTCCAGCATCTTGAGCAGCAGGTGCTCAATGCGGATCTCGGCTCCCTGATGGTTGACGCAGAGGGCCGCAGCCTCCTCCAGCATGTGACGGCAGATGGGGTTGAGTCTTTCCACCAGTACCGGTAGCTCTATACGAATCAAGGCGTGCTCTCCTTAAGAAAATTATTTTAATAATTCGCCCAGTTGACGCAGCACGTCCTGGGTCTGGTTATTGAGTTGGTAGTGATAGAGACCAAAGATGATGGCCAGGATCAGGGCTCCCCCCATGAACAGGCTGCGCAGGGAGATCTGCTTGCGCAGCTGATAGCGGGAGGCCTGACGGCCGAGGTCCAGGTGAAACACGCTGGGGGCTTCGGCGGCACTCTCGGGGGCCAGCTGTCTGTGCAACTGCCGGACGATGCGTTCGAACTCCCCTTGCCCCTTGTTCATCACCTTGTAACGCCCCTCGAAGCCGAGACAGAGGCACAGGTAGATGAACTCCAGGATGTCGCGATAGCGCTCGGGGTCTTCCTGCAGGCGGGCGAGCAGCACGAACACCTTCTCGCCACCCCAGGTCTCGTTATGGAAACGGGCCAGCAGAGAGTGCTGGGACCATTCACTCTGACTGCCCCAGTCGCGACCCATCACGGCCTCGTCGATGAAGGTGCAGAGGATGTAGCGAAACGAGAGCACTACACCGTTCTCGTAGCCCTGGGCCATCAGCTCCTGCTCGATGGCCTGGATCTCGGTCACCACCCGCTGGTAGAGCTCGGGCACCCGATCGTAGCGTGACAGCAGGCGCACTCGCTGCACCAGCCCCAGCAAGGGGGTCACCGCATCGATCATGGGATTGATGCTCTGGCCGCGCAGGCGGAACCAGTAGTCCGAATCCATGTCCAGCTGCTCGGCATGATCGAACAGCAGGTCGCTGAGTTGCTCGTTCTTGATAATGTCCGTCGTCATCTCTGCTTATTCCTTTGATGCGATCATTGGCTGCGGATGGCCCAAAGCTGCATGTCGAGCTCGGGGAAGTCGCCGGCAATGTGGAAGGCGAGCGTGTTGCTGACCGCCAGCATCTGCCAGGCCGGGCTCTGCCTGTCGAGCTGGAAGTAGCTGTAACCGGCGTGATAGGGCAACTGGCGCGGCGCCACCGGCAGCGGCAACAGCGGAATGCCGGGCAACTGCAGGCTGATGAGCTCGCGGATCTTGTCGCTGGAGGCCACCTTGGTCTGTTGCAACAGCTGTTTGCGCAGTTGCTCCTGGGGCATGCGGGCACGCACTGCCAATACGAAATCGGCGCTCTGCATCAGCTCGCTCTCGTTCACCATGGCCACCACTATGCCGTACTGGTGCTTGCGCAGCTGGATGGAGACGGCGCGCGGTGACAGCACTGTGCTCAGCGCCTGGCGCAGGGCCAGCATCACAGGCTCGAAGCTCACCTGTTGATCGTCGTGCCGATAGGCCGGGAACTCCGGCGGCAGGCGAGACTCGTCGGTGAAGGTCATCAGCTCGCCACAAAGTTGCACCAGGGCCTCGTGCAAGCGCTCCGGATGCAGGGTGCCAAGGCGCGCCAGATGCGAAAGCTGGGGCTGGGCCCGGTTCAGGAGCTGCAACATCATGAACTCGGCCACATCGGCCACCCCTTGCTGACCCGGCGCGGCGATGCGTTGGGAGAGGCTGCGCGCCCGCTCCGCCACCAAACCCGCCGACTCGCCGAGGAAGCGTTTGAGGGCCGGAATGGCCGACACGCTGATGCTGCAGGGCATGAAGTTGGGATCCAGCACCAGACCTCCATCGGGACGTTTGTCCAGAATGCGGGCGATGGCCAAGGAGGCGTAGGCACTGCGATCTTCGCGCTCCAGCATCAGGCGCAGGCTGACCCGGCCCACTTCGAGGGAGACTACGTCTCCCCCTTCGCTGTGAAGATCGCGCACGTCATGGCGATGGGCCTGCAGCCGGGTAGCCACCTGACCGCCCTGCCCCACCTCGTTGACGCCGCTCACCGAAAGCGGCAGCGCCAGATAGACCTTCTGGTTGGCCACCGAGGCATCGGTGACTTCCAGCGGCGTCGGCAGCACATCGTCGTTGGGGATGTTAAACACGGTACCGTCTGGCAGTATGCCGGTGGCCCCCACCAGGGCGATGCGGCCAAAGCCGAGGTAATCCTCGTTGATGGCGAGCGACTGCAGCCCGTAGAAATAGTCGGACAGCGCGCTCAACCTGGCGTGCAGCGCGTAATCCGAATGTCTTTGCTGTTGCTGGAAGTGCTGGGGCTTGATGAAGAGCCCCTCACGCCAGATAACCCGATTTCGACTCGACATAATTATTCTTCTTCTTTTTTCAGTTCCACTTCATCCAGACGCAGATGCACCAGGATTTGATAGGCGCGCCCCTTGCTCTTGACCTTGATGACCTTGCGCCACTCGGCGCTGTCCGGATCGGCGTAGCGGGCAATCACCCCGATGTAACGCACCTTCTCGTCAAGCTTGACGGGAGGTAGGTATTTGAACTGGCCCGGCAGCAGGGTGTAGTCCTGATGGTCCAGGTAGTTCTTGCCAAGGGCCTTCTCCACGTCCTCGGTCACCTGGTCGTAATCGGTGGCGAGCAGCTTGGAGTCTTCCGCCAGCAGCACCACCTGAAACTCGATGGGCGCCGCCTCCCCGCTCTCGTTGGGGTTGACGTCCGGCTCCGCCAGCAGGCTCAGCCCCAGGGTGGAGGGTTGATCATCATTGCTGCCCACCTGGATGTCCGGGTTCATGGCCACGTCGGCCATCTTGCCCATGGTGGTACAGCCCGCCAGGGCCAGCAGAGCCGCCCCCAGCATCAGCGCGCGTATCATCAAATCAGTCCCTGTTGCTGACGCACGGCCTGGTCATAGGCCTGGGCATAAACCTGGTGGAACAGCTTGTCGAACCCCTGCTGACGGGCAGAAGTGAGTTCGCGGTAGTAGTGCTGGTACATGTTCCAGGCCCAGCCCTCGTCGGCCACGCCCGGCGCCCCGCTGCGGCGGTAGTGTTCGAACCGGCCGAGCAGCGCCTGGGGCGAGAAGGCTTGCAGTATGCTGTCCAGTGCCGCACCGATGGCCTGCTGGTTTGCCACGTGGTGGATGCGTACGTTGTGCAGACTCTCGGCCACCGCCGCCGGGGCGCTCAGGTGGACCGGGCTCTTCTGCTCGGCAAACATCACCGCCAGGGTCTCGTCATAGTCAAGGCCCAGGCGCAGCGGGTTGTCCTCGATGGGGCGCAGGTGCTTGTCGGCCAGCGCCGCCTGCTCCTGTTGCAATTGCAGCAGACCTTCCACCATGGCCCGCATCGTCTTGCCCATCTCTTCGAGCATGTCGTGGGCCTGCTGGGTGTCCTGCAGTTGCAGGGATTGACCCAGGCCGCGCATCAGCGGCGTCAGGGCCACGTGGTCAACACCATCCAGGGAGGGCTGATAGTCGGGATGGGTCTCGATGTTCGGCATATCCAGAAATTCTTGGTTCATGGTGTTCTCGACGGCAGAAAAGGGGGCCAGGGATACGGGATCCGTATCCGGTTGGGAGTGCAACTGCGCCTGCAGGCGGGCATCCGCCAACGGGGCCGAGGCTGCGCGCTCCTGCTGCAATGCCAGCAAGGGATCGGCAGCCAGGGTGCGTGGATCGTCCATGGTCCGGGCGGGTTCATCCCCGGCCAGCCACTCGTCGAGCTGCTCGGCGGGGCGAGTGCCCAGCACCTGCTGCAGGCTCTGTTCAGGAGAAACGGCGCCCAGATAGGCTCGCAACCGGAACGGGCCGACGATCAGCTCGTCGCCCTGTTCGAGGTGTACCTTGCGGGCCCGCCCGATGGGCGAGGTGGCACCATTGATATAGGTCTGTCCGCTCAGATCACACAGGCAGAAGCGACCGTCATGCAGTTCGATCCGGGCATGGGCCGGCAACACGGCCCCCAGTCTGTCCCGCAGCTGCCAGTCATCCTGCTCGGAGGCCCCCAGGGTGCCCCCCGTCTCGTCGAAGCGGTACTGCACCTGCTGGCTGCCGTCGAGCTGTTCGCTGTTGAGCACCACCAGGGATAGTTGCTGGTTAAAATCGTCCACATTCACTCCTGCACTTGTTCCTACACTTAATTTCCTGCGCTTATTCCTGTACACAGATGGTCACGAACGGATCACTCGGTGGCTGACCGAGAAAGGTACTCCACCCCAGGCGCGCGCTCTGCTCCTCCCCAAGGCGCAATCCCCTGGCCTGTTCCTGGCCGAAGCCAAGTCGCAGATCCCAGGCCAACTGGTCGCGCAGGATGAAGGAGACAAAGGTCACCAGGGCATGGAAGTGCTCCCCGTTCGGGAGAAACCCGAGAAACTGGCTAAAACTCAAATCATTGATCTTCAATAAAAACTTGCCCGCACAATCGTTCACCTTGTCGCCGATGACGAAATCCCCACCTAGGGTGGCGCAGGCCCGGCCCAGCCGGTTTTGCTGATCCTGATGGATGGGCACCTTGCGCCACTGCCAGGCACTCACCTCCACATCCGCCAGATCGAAACAGTGGGCCACCAAACCGGCTACCACTTCGGGGGAGCGGCTGGGGCTGGCCAGGAGCCCTGCATAGGAGAGCATCTTGGCGCGGTTGACCGGCAGGCTGCGGCAGACGGCCTCATTACCGAGCCCCACCAGGGCGAACATCAGGCTGGAAAAACCATCCTCCCCGTTGTCCTGAAAGCGCACGTGGTAGCGATACTTGCGCCAGAGCCGGTGCAGCAGGGTCAGCAGGCGGTGGTGGAAAAAATCCAGGAACAGGCCGAGCTTCTGCTCCCCCTGGGCGTATTCCCACGCCAGGGAATCCAGGTAGTAGCCGGGCATGGGAGACTGGCTGCCGTGCAGACCGAGAAACGCCACTTCCAGCTCGTGGCGTCCCTGTGCGTCCTGGCCAATCTGCAACACGTCGCTGGTGGGAAAGCCCAGGGAGGCAGTCGCCTTGAAACGGATGTTCTCGTTCCCCGGCAGATAGTCGAGCCCTCGCTCCTGATCGGCACCATCCAGCCGGTTGAGCAACTCCACCAGCTGGAAGAAATTGAAGCGCGGTACGTCCTTGCCGGACGTCACATCAGGGAGTGTTGACCGATCTGGACTGGCCACTGGTAACGCTCCTTGTTGTCGAGATTGACCACCTCAAGCAGGTGGAAGGCATTGACACTGGCATACAGCGAGAAAAAGTGGGCCAGCACGGTACTGAAGAGATAAAGCTCCCCTTCGCTGCCAAAGGCGGACTGGCGGATGGAGAGCTGTGACTTGAGCCCGCGCACCGGCATGCCGCGCACCAGACGGTCAACCGGATTGGTCTTGATCTCCTCAATCCCCGCCAGGCGCTTGCGCGACGCCTGCTCCGCCTGTTTGTCGTGCAGCGCGGGAAAGTCATAGGTGCGCAGCACCTGCACCAGCGCATCGCGCCGCAGCAGGGAGACATAGTTCAGCGACAGGTTGGAGATGAGGGTCCAGTGCAAACTGCCGTCGAGGGCCGGACGCAGTGGCCGGGTCGGCCTGATGAGATTGCGGAAGGTTGCAAACGAGGGTGAACTGCCGGTCGGCACACAGATGCTGCCCACCTTGAGCCGCGCGGCACGAGAGCGGTTGGTACAGGTCAGGGTGACCGAGATCGACTCGTCAAGCTCGTGGGTAACCGTCTCGTCCCCGCGCACGAACGACAGATAGTGATCGAAGCCATCCCCGCTCACCGACTCCTTGACCCGCACCCGGTAGTAGAGCGCCAGTCGCTGCTTGGCCCGCTCAATCTGGTGCTGGAAGCTCTCGAACGGTTGATAGATGCGTGGCGTACCGCGGGAGCGACCCAGGTTGCCCTCGACCCACCCCTCGACATCGTCGACCGAGAAGATCTCGAAGCTGTCCGCGTGGCGATAGCTCGCCTTGAGCGGATACTCCGCCTGACGACCATTGAGGTTGACCGGTTCGCTGTCGTGCTGAAACAGGTTGATGGCCGACACACAGTTGAGCATGAAGGAGTCGGGACGGATCTTGAGCTCCGCTGGCAGGGGCCGATCGAAGCAGAAGTGAAGTTTGAATTCACTCACCGGCAACGGCTGTTTCGGCCAGTCGCCACCGGCGAGTTCGAAGAACAGAAAGCTTTCCGGGAAGCAGAAATACTCCTGCAGGATCCGGTAGCCGGAGTAGACGTTGTTCGGATAGGGCAACAGCGCATCGTCGCGCTCAAAGCCAACCGGTTTAAGCGCACTGGCCTCCTGGCGAAAGCGCTGCTTTCCGTCGATCTCGAGCTCAATGTGGGAAAGCTGGTTGGAGAGCCAGAAGTAGAGCTCATAGGCGGTGTAGCTGTCACCACCGAGGTACAGGCGCAACTTGTCCAGTTGCAGCTCGCTCAGCGGCAAGGGGGCATGCAGGGAGATGTCCAGCGAGATGGTGGAGAGATCGTTGCCGCTTTGGGCGGCGATATGACGAATATCCGCCGGATAGACCCAGGTATCGTGACAGGTACGGAAATGACAGGTCACCTCGTCCAGAGGCAGACTGTCGAGCTGGCATCCCTGCTTGACCAGCGCAGGCTGGGCAATGGCGCCCGGAATGACCGAAAACTGCATGATGGTCATGCTGGGCACGGGACGCAAATAGTTGGGCCAGAGCATATTGAGCAGACCATGGGTCAGCTCGGGAAACTCATCCTCTATCTTGGCGCGCAGATTGCCGGTGAGAAACGCGAAGCCTTCCAGCAGGCGCTCCACATCCGGATCGGAATTTTGCTCCGACAGAAAGCGGGTGAGCTCGGGATGGCTATCTGCAAATTCGCGCCCTTGCAGGCGCAAAAATGCCAACTCATCCCTGAAGTAATGTTCCAGCGACATTGATCAGACCATGCGGTAGTGACGGTGATTGTCCATATGGACGTTGAACGAGGTAACCTGCTCGATATGCTCCAGCCTCACGTGGGCCGTCACCTGAAACGACATCTCAAGCGGAGTCGCCTGATAGTCGGGTGAACGGACATCCACATGAATGATCCGCGGTTCATAACGGCGGATGCACTGCCGGATCGCCTCGCGGATCCGCCCCTTGATATCCGCACTGCCCTGGGTCGCGTCATTGAGATCGATGACACCCAGATCGGGAGCACTGCGGCAATTGCCGGGACGGGTATTGAGGATCTGTTCGAGCTGCCGTTTGACAGACTCGACCAGCTCATCCGCTTCCGAACGGGGGGAAGAGACCAGCCCCTCCCCCCGGATACGATCAAACAGACTGGCCGCATTTCCTCTATCCCAGGAAGAGAGATGCGGCATCGGGCATTATTCCTTGTCCAGTCGACCTACCAGAGACAGCTCGAAGCTGGCTCCCATGTACTTGAAGTGCGGGCGCACGGCCATGGCGACCTGATACCAGCCCGGTTCCCCTTCCACGTCCAGCACCTTGATCTGGGCGGCACGCAGCGGGCGACGGCTGCGTACGTCTGCCGGCGGGTTCTCCTGATCGGCAACGTACTGCTTGATCCAGCCATTGAGCTCGCGCTCCAGATCCTGACGCTCCTTCCAGGAGCCGATCTGCTCGCGCTGCAGCACTTTGATGTAGTGCGCCAGACGGTTGATGATGAACATGTAAGGCAGCTGGGTACCCAGCTTGTAGTTGGTCTCGGCCTCTTTGCCTTCCTTGGTGTTCGGGAAGACCTTGGGCTTTTGCACCGAGTTGGCGGAGAAGAAGGCGGCATTGTCGCTGTCTTTGCGCATGGTCAGGGTGATGAAACCCTCTTCCGACAGCTCATACTCGCGGCGGTCGGTGATCAGCACTTCGGTCGGGATCTTGGCTTGCAGCTGACCCATGGCCTCATAGACATGCACCGGCAGATCATGGATGGCACCACCACTCTGGGGACCGATGATGTTCGGGCACCAGCGATACTTGGCGAAACTGTCGGTCAGGGAAGTGCCCATCAGGTAGGCGGTGTTGCCCCACAAATAGTGATCGTGATCCGAGCTGATATCTTCCCGGTAGTTGAAGCCCTTGATGGGGTTCTCGGTCGGATCATACGGCAGACGCGCCAGGAAGCGCGGAGCGGTCAGCCCCAGATAACGGGCATCTTCGGATTCACGCAGTGAACGCCACTTGGTGTAGGCCGGGCCTTCGAAGACCGACTTGAGATCCTTGATGGAGGGCAGATCGGTGAAGCTGTCGACACCGAAGAAGGCAGGCGCAACGGAGGAGATGAAAGGCGCATGGGCCATGGCACCGACGGCGCTGACATACTGCATCAGCTTGATATCGGGCGAGCTGTGGGTAAAGGCATAATCGCCGATCACGGCCCCGATGGGCTGACCACCAAACTGGCCATAGCCAGTGGAGTAAACATGCTTGTAGAGACCGGATTGAGTGATTTCGGGTGAAAATTCGAAATCTTCCAGCAGCTCTTCCTTGGTCGCATGAAGCACCTGGATCTTGATGTTTTCACGAAAATCGGTGCGATCCACCAGCAATTTCAGCGAACGCCAGGAGGACTCCATCTCCTGCAGCTCCTTGGCATGCAGGATAACGTCCATCTGCTTGCTCAGCTTCTTGTCGAGCTCGACAATCATGCTGTCGACCAGCGCCTTGTTGACCGGCTCAGCCGTGCTACCACTGTCCAGAATGTTGGCGATCAGGGCGGCGACGCCTTGTTTGGCAACACTGTATCCCTCGTCAACCGGGGTGATACGAGCCTGCGCCATGATTTCGTCCAGCAGGGAGGACGAGGAGGCGGCACTCGCCCCCGCTTGAACCTGTTCTTCGACCAAAGACATGTTTATTCCTTTCTCGTCAATCAATACAACCCGCCGATCACTCGGCTGGCTTAATCAAATCCAGCTCCTTGAGCAGTTGCTCACGAGCCTCATCACTGGACAGCAGATCCTGCAAACGATTGCGGAAGGCAGGAATATTTCCCAGCGGCCCTTTCAGGGCAACCAGTGCCTCGCGCAGTTCCAGCAGCTTGCGCAGCTCGGGAACCTGCTTGGCCACGCTGTCAGGGGTGAAGTCTTCCAGAGACTGGATCTTGATCGACACCGGCAGTTCGTCCTGGCTGTTCTCCTCCAGGCGGTTGGGAACGGCAAACTTCAGCTCCAGTGCGGACTCTTTCATGACGGAAGAGAAGTTATTCTTGTCGATTGAGACGGTTTGGCGCTCCTCGATGGGAGTGTCTTCGGTACGCCCTTTCATATTACCGACCACCATCATGGTCAACGGAAGTTCTATTTCCGCTTGCTGACCACCGGTTGCCGGCACATATTTGATATTAATACGCTCTTTGGGCGCGACAGTGGCGCCATCAATTCCTTTTCCCATGCTCTAAATACCAAGTTAAGGGTCACATCAAGGCCCTAAAGCTTATAGCCAACATCCTCCCCATCAACTGTAAGATATGACAGTTGACGGCCACGCCGATATAACCGACGAAAGATTCATTGGCCGACGGTGCATTTTCGACACACTAAAGCAAATGCTCTAAATATCGAACATGCAATATCTTTCTTGTTATCTATAACAACAACCCGATTACGCCTCTATTCTGTGTTAGAGGTCATTAGGCACAAGAGCCATTTGCGCCGCATGGTATATGCATGCATTATTTGCAGTCAATTGATTATTTATTGACGATGCAGTGACCAGCAAAAGCCGTTCACATAAAATACTTACAAAACAAATGCTTATAACACCACACAGCAAATTAAAAATAAATAATCACGATCAATTAAAATCTACTAATTGCACACAAATATTGAGTGATTTTGCCGATTTAAACGTCAATAAAGGTAACTGTCATATAACTATCATCATCATTGCGACAAGAGTGGACGCAGTAACGCTGAGCGCCAACAACAAATTGATAACACAATAAGGTTGTGGAGCTTACCATTCATGATGATAAATGATTACTTCACTGCACTTATATTCCACCCTGGATAACGCATTATTCAACGCCATATCGCTTTATTGACAAGATGATAAAATCATCTGCCATCATAACAATCTCAGTATCCCATGGGGTTGTTATCAGACATCCAACGACCTTCACAGACTTGACATATCCATGTCATTTTCAGCCCGTCTATATCCCTTCTTTATTTCTGTGGCCGCTCATAAAAGTCGCGGGGAGTAATCCAGAAGATCCTCCAAGAACTACGCCTCATACGAGGACCTTCCAGATCACGGTAGAGTGGCTTGCTTATCGTGTCAGGAAGGAAGATCTGTATCTGGAAGCAGCTCAACCCAAAAGGGATCGCAATGGAGCCATTCATGGTAGTGAGTGAGAAGATTTTTGAGGAAGCGCGATTGGCTGTATCTCTCACCCCAAGGCAGGCACCACTACTCAGTTTTTGAACGAATCAAGTAGGACAAGGGGCTGTTCGAAACTTGCCGAGTTAAAGATGGATTATCCTGCTGCCAAGTATATTGGAGTATATAGGTCAAGTCTTCGCCTGAATAATATATTGTTCCGCTCTTGCTCCAAGTAGTATATGAAACACTAAAGGTGCAGTGAAAATATCGAGTACATGCCTACCAAAATGGATTTTCATGGAGATTAACCACTTTCTCACTGCCAGTGAGAAAGTGGTTAATCCATGGTTTATAAATACTAATTTATTTACTACAACTTTGATTGGTGTTGTTATTTAAATCATTAGTCCGGCCTGCCTTAGCGATAAGACAAGACTAATGATTTGGTCATAAAAATCACATTCAATGAAAAGTTATCAACGGAATACTATACCACCTATATAGCCATCTTTCAGTTCTACTAGTACACGTCCTAGCATCCTCATTGATAACGTCACAATATCACTATCAACCAGTTCTATAACCCCAGTCAAAACCGTACTGAGAGAAATGTTAATGGGCTGTTTGACATCATTAACGTCTGCTTTATAAATCACTGCATACTTAAGAAAAAAACACTACTGATAGAGCACTTTGAGATATCTAACTTTGTGATGGGGATTTATCATCAGATACTGGGGCCTGTCTTCCCACGGGAGCCCAGTAGTAAGGATAAAAATGTCGTTCAAGACGGCATGGTCATTAAGGCGTTGACGGCACCTCAAGGCGAATAGTGTCGGGCTGGAAGAGATGTCTAGAGCCTCTTGCTGATGATTTATCGTGCCATGCCGTCTATATAAGATAAGGGATTTTTAAAATCAACTCAGTTTTTTAGCGGTTATTAATTGCATGCTACATATCATTCAAAATTATACCAAGCCCTGATTTTGGATATTTGTCTTTTATTACCTCGACATAGTGTTCATCACCAAAATAAAAATCCATCTTTGACAAATAGTCTTTAGCCGCTAAGTAGCACCTCTTTTCTGGCCAGAAAAAATCGACTATACAATCATTAACTTTAAAGCTATCCTTATCTAGTTCAGAATAAATATACACAGCACTAGCAAAGAAGTTGACAAGATCGCCTTTTTCTTTTTTCAATGATAACAAGAATTTATAAAAACCTAACTCAACATCATCTAATGTTAATTCACCACTGGCAACATGCAAGAACAAATATTTAATGGATAAATAATGGTTGTGCCCACCCCAGTCTCGGTCCACCACAAAAAAATCACCATTACCCCTGAAAAAATCCTCTGGATGGGTCATAAAACCTTGGATGTTCATATAATACCTACTTATATTCTTGTAGTGTCATCAAACAACGACAACAATTTACTGATATCGCCATCATGCTTTATCTGATCCGCTCCCTCTAATGCAGCTTCACTTAATCCGCCCTTAGTTTTTCCACCTGGCACCCACTCCTTTGGTAGAGCCCCTGGCTCATTACCTGTTGGAATTTTGTAACTAAACCTAGGATCATTGGGTTTTATCCTAATATAATACAGTTCACTGTTGGCAACTACTTTTAACCCATCCTCATCGAGCCCGAGGGCCAATTTTTCATTTAGAAATCGAGCTTTCTCCATGGGGTCTTCAATCCTTGAAGCCTTTGATGCAATTGAAGAAACCTCTGAGTTCAAACCAACAAACTTACCATTCGGTAAACTCTTATAGGGACTGTTGGGGTTAAGCCAATCAGCTATCTGTATGAATCCTCCACCTTGCTCATCAAATAACTTCTCGTGAGCAGTAACATACTCATCAGGCAAATATGACCTTGGATTTTCTGGTCGATTGCCTCTTTCTAAGTTGATGATTTCATCATATTTCTCCTGAGTCATCGGAATGTCAGCAGGTTTTACGGCATTGGCCGTATTATTCGGTCTATATGGCGCCGGCTTGGCATCCGGGCATACTCCATCGACACTGGATAGACCCAACGGGTCTATCCAACGAAGCGGGTTTTGACCAAATCGATAGCCATTCAAACCACCCAACAAACCGACCGGGTCGGGAGTGATAAATCTACCCGTTCCGGGTTGGTAGTAGCGGTGGCGGTTATAGTGGAGGCCCGTCTCGGCATCATAGTACTGCCCTTGAAAACGCAGGGGCGTCTCAACTTCGGCCAGTTCCTGTTTCCATACATTGCCATAAGCGCGATAGCGCACCTGCCAGGCGGTTGCACCATTTTCTCGCGTCAACGCCAGCGGGGTACCAAGGTGATCCAGTTGATAGTGGAATACCTCTGCGCCTTGCCCTTCCCCTTCCAGCTGCACCAGCGGCTTGAAGCTACCGGGCTCGTAGACAAAACTGCGGTAACCACCATCGCTGCAACTTTCGGCAATCAGATTATTGGCCTGCCACAAAAACTCGCTAACCTGGTCGCCCTGTTGCTCATTTTGCCCAACGAGCGTTTTGCGAATACGGCGGCCAAAGGCATCGTAGTCGTAACGGGCGATGCTCCCACCTGGCAACTCGACTCTGATCAGCTGATGCTGACAGTCGTAGTGATAACGGGTAACAAGTGACTGGCCCTTGCCTCGCCGCTCTACCGCCAATCGGCCAAATTCGTCGTATTCGAAGTGGCGATCCCCGCTAAAGAGCAAGCGGTTGCCCTGGGTACTGGCGGCATCAAACCGATTGCCCTGAGTCTGGCTCAACAGGTTTCCTGCCGGATCATGCAGGAATCGCTCGGTCAGCTCACCGCGTACCTCCAGCAAACGGTCCAGCGGATCGTAGCGATAATGCAATTCCCCCTGGGCACTGTCGTTGATGTGCAACAGATTGCCTGTGCCGTCATAGCCATAGCGCCGTTCGCGGGCAATCTGTTGTCCGCGTTGCAATCGCAGAGCTGTCAGACGTCCCTGCTCGTCATATTCGTATTGTTGAGTCAATGCCCCCTGGCTGCGACGCATCTCCAACCCGCCGACTATCTGATGGCGGGTGAGTTCGGCACCATTGAGATCGACACCGCTCAGGGCGCCATGCTGGTAGTGGTAAGCAAGCTGGTTGCCATCGGGCAACTGCCAGCTGGCCAACCGTCCCATCTGATCGTGTTTGAAATAGCTGGAGGCCCATCCCTGATGCTCAGCCAGCAGATTGCCGCCGGCATCGTATTCAAAGGCCAGCGGCCAGGCGCCATCATCGACCCGGATCAACTGGCCATATTGGTCATAGCTGAACTGGATTTCACGGCCGTCTGGCAGGCATTTCTTGAGCAGGCGCCCCATGGCATCACGCTCATAGCGGGTCACCAGTTCGGTGCCCTGCTTGCCAAACTCCACCTTCTCGCCAAGGTGGCCGTTAAGATCGTAACGATAGGCGGTGGTACGGCCATCGAAACCGGTTTCCCGCTCCACCAGACCGTTGGGGTAGTAGTGGATACGGTGCTGCTCACCGTGTTCGTTCTCTATTTCGCTCAAAAAGAGCTTGGCGTTGTCGTAGCGATACTTGAGCTCACTGCCATCCGGGTTGATGCGACGGCTCACCAGATGCAGGCCGGGATGGTATTCGTAGCGCGTCTCGCGGCCCTGCTCATCCCACTGGGCCGTCACCTTGCCGTAGGCGTTGTACTCATAACGGCGCACACCGCCCCCCGGCAGATGCACGGCTTGCAGACGATCGGCGGCATCCCACTCATAACGGGTAATGGCCCCACGGGGATCGCGACGCAGGATCTGACGACCCCGCTCGTCATAACGCCAGCGGGTTACACCGCCATCGGCCCCCTTCTCTTCAATCAGCTGCCCCTGTCGGTTCCAGAGCAGTTCGATACGGCTGCCATCAGGTTGTTCCACCAAACAGAGCTTGCCTTGTGGGGTGTAACCGTAACGGGTCTCGCGCCCCAAGGGATCCCGTCTTGCGATCACATCCCCTTGTACATTGCGCTCAAAACGCCACTCACGCTCCCCTTGTACCACCTTGCGTACTCGCCCATCCCAATATTGATAGGCGGTCTGGTTGCCATCAGGAGCGACCTCGAGAACCAACAGTCCTTCATCGTCATAGTGATACCGGGTCTCTCCACCCAGCGCATCCCGTGCCAGTACCTTCTGGCCCTTGTCGTTATAGACAAACTCGGTGATGGCACCGTCAGGATCCTGCTGACGAACGAGGCGGGCATTGTTGTCATGCTGATACACCTCCTGGCTGCCGTCGGCGTTGATGACCGTCACTTCGCCCTTGTCGTCATCCCAGCCATAGGTGACATCGAAACCGGCCACATCACTCCAGTGACGGATGGCACGCGCCTGAGAGCCTTCCCGCTCCCACTCCCAGAAGAAACCGGCCCCGCCCGCCAGACGGCGCTCCAGGATCACTCCATCATCACGGTAACGGTAACGTTCGCACTCGCCCCCCCCATTTTCAGCGGCAACCAGATGACCGGCATCATCATAGTAATAACGCTGCAGCGTTGCCTGAGGCAGCCAGTTGATCCCGTCAAACCGTTGCAACTCGACAGCGGTCAGGAAAGCCTGTTGATAAACGATGCGAAGAGCCAGCCCACCTTCATTTTCAATCCAGCAAGGGCGCCCCTGGTTATCGGAGCGAACAGTCAATCGATTCCCGTAGGCATCGGAAAGCGCAGTCAAACGACCTGTATTGCCATGCCAGGTAAAGTGCAAGAAGGGGGAGCCCGCCTTGGCCACAATCACCTCGTCGGCGTTATCTCCCAGATAAACCGCCGCTTCCGACAACAGGTTGGTGACCATGGGCCTGCTTGCCGATGGCAGAGGCAGTTCAGTGGCAAGAGATTCGTCATCCCGCCAGATCAGGATATCGCCGTGACGTTCAAGCCGGTGTGTCAAGGAGTGACTCCAGCCTGGTCCCATACCTGTTGTCTGTGCTATCGCAGAGGTGCGATAGAGGCGGCCAAAGGTGAAGGGCAACAGACCGGGAAGTTGGGCATCCTGCAGCGCCAGCAGCTCTTCGCCCGTCACCATGGAGACCGGACACTTGTTCTTGCACGTCTTTGCTTCCGGCTGATGGGGATGGCCCGCAGGAGTCTCGGCCTGCCTGGAGGCATCCGGTGTCTGGCTACGCTGTTTGATTTCGGCGTGCGGCTGGAACTTGCGCGTGGCCGCCGTCCCCTGCTCAACCAGAGTGTTGGCATTGCCATCTACCAACCTGAGATCGGCTTTCTTGGCCGGGCTCATGGGCGCCGAACCGGTTACCAGCACCTTCTTCGCTTTCTGGGCATGCTGCGCCAGGTTGTGCTTCTTCGACATATTGACCAGGGAGGTGACGAGGCGCATCACCCGGTCGCTGTTTTTCGCCATGGAGGCGGCTTTGGCACCATAGCGGGCTGCCAGGCCGGCCCCACCGGTCAGCACCACACCAATGATGACGTCGATCAGCACCGACGAGATCACCTGCGCCCCAAATTCTGTCTGCTCGTCCGGTGGCAACAACTTGACCCAGCACACCAGGGCATAGGCATAGAGATAGAGCAGCGCCTCATCCTGCAGCACCAGCATGGCCGCCTCCATCTGAGAGACCCCCGCCTGGGCCATGGCCGCAGCATCGACCCCCAGTTCGGCCAGCTTCTTGGCATTACCCACCGGATCGGCCAGCAGGTTGTAGATGGTTTTGAGATCGTCCCACACACCAACCAGCGCCTTGCCAATCCCGCTGGCAGCGGCCAGGGCATGACTCCCGACCCCGCTACCATTGGCGGTATAGCGTCCCCAGGCGGCCTTGTGCTCGCTGTTCCACTCTTTGGTCAGCCAGGCTTCGAGATCTTTTTGTACCGGTGCGTAAGAAGTGAACAACGCATCGAGATCACCCTTCTTCACATTGGGATAAAAGGTCACTCGATAGGACTTGCCCGGAGTGAGCTTGCCCACTTCGGCAATCCCCTTGGCATCCAGCGTTCCCTCCTTGACGACCGCTTCACTGGCAAATTGCCCGCGCATCACCTTGCCCGCCTCCACCTTGTAGGGGGTATTGCCGATGGGGATAAAGCGTACCGATTCAAACATGTGCACCAAACGCAAGGTGCCGCTCTGCGGACATTGGGTCACCACGGACTGCGCCTTGTTGCTGCCCGATGATGCCGTTATCTTCTTGTCACCGACCTTGATGGTCTGTTCCATGTCCATGCCGAGCATGTCGCCCAGAAAGAAACTCTCTGCATCCTGGCGGTACTCTTTGAGGGCATTGCGATAATCGGCAATCACCTGGGTGAAAATGGCCTGGCCGGGATTACTCATGCTTGAACCTCTTTGATCAGCGCAGCTTCCAGCGCTGGGAATAGATCACTGTCAGGGGATGGATGACGGGCAATGAAACGGGCCACCTTGAACCGTAAGTTGGCCTCGGGAAAGGACCAGTAAAGCTGACCATTCTGGTCGGCCAGCTGTTGCATCAGGTTATTGATCAGGATCCCCTGATCTTGTTTGGCCAGGGTGCTGGCCACTTGTTCCGGGAGCTCCCACCAGGGGAAGGGACGCGGTTTGCAAGGCTCCGATCCTTCCCAACGAAAGGCGTGGCCATCGCACCAGAGCGATGCAAGCTCAGGTAACAGAGTGGTAAAGCGGTCACCAAGCAGCTCGACGATCGAAGCCAGATAAGCACCATCCCAATAGCGAAAAAAAACCGCCTCTCCCTGATGCCAAACCTGGGTCAGCCCTTGCAAATGGCCATAGAGGGTATTCACCGGCTGCGCCGTCGAGATCAGGAATCCCCAATCACGCGCCCCGGCATTGGCCGCCCACTCGATGAATGGGCTCTCTTCATCCAGTTCAACCAGATAAGGCATGACAGGATGCCAATCCCCATAGACAGTCCCGAGATAAAGACCTCGCGGGGTGTGGCGGCCATCCAGTCGATAGTAATGCTGCAAGGGGGCCGCTTCGCTGGCGCCGGCCAGCACGGCATAGAGAGGTGCGCTACGGGATGAACTGACCCACTCGGTTAATGGCTGTGCCTCAGATTTCACACTCACCCTCCTTGCACTTCTCACACTCCTCGCAGAAAGGTGCCGCACTCTTCATGGTGGCAAGCTGAGCCTGTGTGAGAGGGACTTTGGGAATGGGGGGGACGGCAACACCATGGGGACCGATGGGAGATTGCCCCGCCCAGCCAGATCCAGAGCCGGGACTGCCGCCCGAGTTCATCTTGATGGTCGGGCCGACCAGGGTAACGCCGCCGCCATCGACCTTGATAAAGCAGCCACCGACCTTGACGGTGAGTTCGCTGCCCGCCTCCAGCACCACCTTGGCACCGGCCTTGACGTGCACCTCCTGCCCAGCCTGGGTTAGCCAGCTCTGCCCCAGTTTCTGGTGCTGGCTGGCATCTACCGTGAGCGAATGGTCACCCTTGATATGGTCCCGCTTCTCACCTTCCACCGTCAGGTGGTCATTGGCCTTGATGCGGGTCACCCGCTCGTTGTCGATGTCTCTGTGCTCATCGTGCTTGATGTGCCAGGCAGCATCATTCTCAATCAGCACGTTAAGGTCTTTCTGGCCGTGCAGATAAATCTCTTCCTGCCCCGCCTGGTCTTCAAAACGCAGCTCGTTGAAGCCTTCCCCCTGGTGGGTCTCGGTGCGCAGCACGGTGCGGGTCTTGTTGGCCGGCAATTCATAGGGCGGCCGGTTGGTGGCGTTGTAGGTACGCCCGGTGACGATGGGCTGGTCCGGGTCCCCTTCCAGGAAACTCACAATCACCTCGTGACCGATGCGCGGGATGGCCATCATGCCGTATTGGCCGCCCGCCCAACCCTGGCTCACCCGCACCCAGCAGGAACTCTGGTCGTTACTCGAACCGTAGCGGTCCCAGGGGAATTGCAGCTTGACCCGGCCGTGTTCGTCGCAGTAAATCTCCTCCCCCTCCGGCCCCACCACCATGGCAATTTGCGGGCCATCCACCGTGGGTTTGTGGGGCGCTTGCGGGCTGCCAATACGGGCCCGCCAGGTGCTGCTCGCCTTCACCACGCCAAATTCGTTGTGATAGACGGTCGGGCCGCTGCCCCCCTCCTCTTCCAGTGCCTGAGGCTGCTGGCCGGTGTGACGGATATGCACGATTTGCCAGTCGCTGTTGAGGTTGGCGTTCGGGTGCTCGGTCAGGGAGAAATACTGCCCCGGCAGCAGGGCCGCACTGTTGGATTTGCCTTGGCCTGTCACGGCGTCATTGCGCAGGGCATCGAGCCGGTGCTGGGCAAACGCCTTGCCGCTGCCGTCCTGCTTGTAGCGGCCCGGGTAGTCGAAGTGCTGATAGCTCTGGCGCTGATGCTCAAGCTCGGCCCCCAGCTTCTTGTGGGAGAGCCCATAGGCCGGGGTCTTGAAGCTGTAGTCTTTGAGCTCCACATCCGAGGTGCGCACCGCCTCGCGGTAGTGGAACTGACGCACATAGGCGCCTTGCTCGAGCGAGCGGTTGCCGAGGTTGAAGAACAGCTCGGGGCCTTGAGTCAATGCCGCCGCGTCGTCGGCAAACACGAGACGGTGTTTGCCTTGCTCAAACTCAAAGAAGTAGAACATCCCCTCTTCGGCCGCGAGGCGATTGAGGAAGTCGAGGTCGGTCTCCCGGTACTGGACGCAGTATTCGCGCTGGGCATGCTCATTTTTCAGCGCAAAGGCGTAATCGGTAATGCCGTGCTCCTGCAACAGGATGCTGAGAATTTCATCGGGCTTTTGCGCCTGGAAGATACGCGAGTTGTGGCGAAGCCCCAGTCGCCACAGGGCCGGTTGCACCAGCAGCTGGTAGCGGGTTCGGCGAAAACCGCTGTCACCCTGTGCGAAGTCACTGACCACCCCGTACACCCGCCGCTGCAGCTCGCCGTTATACCACACCAGGAGCTCGCACGGCTGGTCCAGCACGGCGGCAAAATCGATGTCCGGCTGGGGACTCGCCAACTCAAGGCGCAGCTGGAACGGGCCGTTCAACGCCTCTTCCAGGGCAAACTCGGCCACCACGAAGGTCCCCTCGGGCAGCGCCCCCACCTTGACGGTAAATTGTAATCCTGTGCTGTCTGCCATCGGTGAGCGCCCTCAAGAAAGTGTGTTGCCCCGGGTGACGGGGTCGTTGAAGCCGTGCGAGAGAGTCGCAATCGTCCCGATGGCATTGACACCATGGCTACCGCACGCCCTTGACGACGTGCGGCAAGATGCGACCCCATTTTTCTTATGCCTGCACACAAAGCGCAGACAGGCATAAGAAAAATCGTGGGCAAGGGAAATCGGATGCAATGGAGGGTAATCGGCGAGGCAGCATTGCACCTCTGATTTCGGTGGTTCCAGGAGCAAAAGGGCACCGCAAGCAGTGCCCTTGAACATCAGCTTACGCCTCGATCGGAGCACGCCAGTCGTCAGCACCGGAAGTACCGGCAACGGTGTGTTCCCAGTCAATCTTGCGGTATGCCATAGAGACCTGGATCAGCTGGGTGAAGTCAGACTTCGCCGGATCCTGGCAGTGCGGCATCTGGCAGTCGATATCCACGATGGTGGCATCGGTCAGCACAGTAGAGAAGAAGTGCTCCTGCTTGCCCTCGACGGAGGTGCGATACCACTTCAGGGTCACTTTCGGCAGCATC